>JAKPYU010000086.1 GCA_029568995.1 Candidatus Omnitrophota bacterium
ATCGCCGCCGGTGATGGTGAAACCGTCAAGGATAGCGTCGGCTCCTGTAACAGCCGCCATATTCAGACCAGTGGCATTGATGGTGGATGGGTCCCGCTCCTCTCGCGTCTCTTCGCTCCCTGAAAATCCCCCGTAAATGGCGACACCCGATTCCATACCAACGCTCTCGCGATAGGTGCCGGCGGCTACCCAGATCTCGGCATCCGCCCAAGTTCTCCGGACCGCTTCTTCGATGAGAGGAAGTGCCG
This sequence comes from Candidatus Omnitrophota bacterium, assembly GCA_029568995.1. Lineage (GTDB taxonomy): Bacteria > Hinthialibacterota > Hinthialibacteria > Hinthialibacterales > JAKPRU01 > JAKPRU01. The sequence continues at coordinate 249 of JAKPYU010000086.1, forward strand.
TCTTCCAGGACAGGCCGTCGCCGCCTTTGGCCGCGTCCGCACGGACGTACAGACGTGACGGGGATACGCCTTCTTCACCCGGCTTGTCCTCCGGCGCTGACTCATACACGCCCATATCTACAAGACCGTCACTCCCCGGGCGGCTTCGCCCTTCGATGTCCTCTTGCGGTGCCGCAGAGACAAGCCCACGGTCGATACACGGCGAGCCATTTTGCAGGCGATAATCCCCGGCAGTCGGATCTACAAATCGGGGATAGGCATTGATATTCCCTTGGCCCGGCCAGCCTCTCTGAATGCAACTATATTCGACTAGCAATTCGAGATCGTAGCTCGGAATCTCAGTACCCGGATTCCATAGAATGCAGTTCGACACCCGGCCCGGTCTCCCGGCCAGGGAGATCCCGCCCCCCGCGTTGTCTACAATAGTGCAGTTCGTTATCTCCAGCGAAGATTCATAGCGGCAATACACCCCGCCTGCCTGGGGTGCCGCATTTCGGGCAATCAGGCAGTTGGTCAATGTTATAGATGAATCCTCACAGGCAATCCCGCCGCCTCCAAAGTTCGATGCCCTGTTGTTGAGAATCGTACAGTTCATAAGAATGCAGGAAGCCAGGCTGCACGCCACCCCGCCGCCGCCTTGCGCGGTGTTCTCTGCGATCACACAGTCAGTCAAAGTCGGGAAAGACATATCGCAAAATACGCCGCCACCGTCCCTCTCCGTCGTATTCCCGGTGATGGTGCAATGGTCCAGGAGCAGGAACGAGTCGCCCCAGCAGTCCACCCCACCGCCGCCGTAACTCGATCTGTTTCCGGTGATTGTGCAGTTCGTTACCGTCGGGGAAGAATCGTGGCAGTACAGACCGCTGTCCTCACCGCCAGTCAGAGTGAAACCGTCGAGGATGGCATCATCCGCGCCTGTGACGGTAGCCTTCCCCAGACCGGCGGCATCAATGATTGTTTCATTCACAGCCCAATCGCGTTCTTCCCGGTTCTGTTCCTGCCCGGAAAACCCGCCGTAGAGAACAACGCCCGGTTTCATCTCGATGGCTTCCGCATACCTTCCCGCCGCCACCCACACTTCATCCCCGGTGTTGCACTTGCCCAGACCCGTGGAGATATCCGTACAGGCATTCTCCCAGGTTGTCCCGCTGCTGTCGCCGTTTGCTCCGACGGCTACATAAACCACGCTGGCGAAAGCAGATGGTGAGGTGAAGAATGCAAGAATCAGTAGCGCGAGAACTATGGAGGAAATTCGCTTCATGTTTCTCCTCTCATGCCTTTGTTGTGCTCCGCCCGGACGTTCTAATCCTCAACCCCACCCTACACCCTCCCCAATCTTGGGGAGGGAAACAGGGCTTCATAATCTAAAGGTCCATATAGAACGATTCGACGACCGTGATTGTGGCGTTGTAGCCCTGGGATGCCCCATTAACTCGAAGCGCGAAAGTCCATGTCCCGATAGTGGAGGGATTATTGAATTGAACAGTCGCGGTGAATCGGTCGCCGTCGATTGCTGCATACACGCGCTGGTCGGGACCGATTCCGGAGGTCCAGGAATTCCACCATAGGATTTTGACGGATTGCAGCGGCTGACCGTCCACGGACCGCCCGGAGATCACGCGCGGTTCGCCCAAACGGAAAATATCCAGGAGCGGTTCATCCAGGATCACGTCGTCCCAGAAATCGGTATCGATATAGCCGGGATATTCAAAGAAATTCGGGAGACGCACGAGATCGACCTCAGGGGCCGGTCCGGAAATGCGCTCCAGGACGATCTCTTTGGAGCCGCCATTTGAATGTCGAAACAGGGCGAATCCGAATGCGCCACCGGGCAGGAGACCGTAATACAATGCCCCGAAATGCTGCGAATAGTACGGGGAAGAAAAGTCCGTCAGAAACATCTTCGGTTTTCCCCACCACCTTCCAGGCGCATACCCCAAGTCGGCAAAGGCGGTGTAGTTGTATTTCGGATCGGAGGTAATTTCCAGGTCCGACAGGAAGACTGTCCGCGACCAATCCCGCAAGATGTTTTTGAATGAAGTCCCGACCGCCGCTTCCACATTCGAAATGCCTTGTTTTCCGGTCTTGACAATCTTTTGAATCACTCCTTCTCCAAAGCGGTCCGAGAGATATCTACACAGCAGGTATTCGCCCCCGCGCTGCGTGGAACTGGGATTGTAATCGACGACGATTCCGACCGTGTCCGTGCTGCCCAGAAACCGCTGGATTCGGTCGGGGTTTGTAGCCCTTGCATATCCCACGAAATCTTCCGCGAGATGGGAAAGCCCTTCATCGAGCCATTTTTCCTCATCGTGTAAACCGTTTCGACTGCCATAAACCAATGAATGATAATAGAAGTTGATTAAGTGCTGGAATTCATGCGAAATGTTCCCGGGAATATCCCCTTCGTCGATAGAACGCCCGGGTGTATTTGGCGGCGCAACGTAAAGGATTTCCATCGTATTTGTCGGGAACCGGGGATCTAGTTCATTTCGGGTAAACAGGTCTCCGGAATAGAAGAACGCATCACCGCCCACACTGGCAGCGACCGTCGTCAAAAGGATCGCAATATGCCCGTCCGCATTCACATCTCCCGGAGCGCCGAAGACGCTGGAGATTACGGGATACGTCACGCTATCGAAGAACTCACCCTGGGAATCGAGCAGATCCTGATCGACGGCGGCCTCGCCCTGCATCCAGATCGTGTTATCGACATAAATCGCCGCATGGCTTCCGAGATATCTCAATGTGCCTGTCACGGTCGCGCCGCCATAGATGAGGAACGAGCGTTGATCGCCGACAGCCGGGGGAGCAGCCTGGAGAATGTAGCCGACGCTTTGGATGGGTCGGCCGACGGTCACCGCATCCGGGAGCGAGAAATACTCGTCGATATCCGCTGTTGACATTTCAAATCGGTCGGGGGCTTTTGAAGGAATCGCCTGATTCGGGTCGGAGATCGCTGCCTCCGAAGAGGTTCCATCCAGATTCATGTTGCGAACAATCACCAGATAGGTTTCTTTTCCTGTCGGGAAATCGAGCAGGATTGGTGTGTTGTCCGTCGATACCGTGATTTGCTGTATCACTCCGACAGGCGGCAGTCCGGCCTGAGCGGGGTCCTGGGTTGGCGTCGGTGTGACAGTGGGAGTGGAGGTGGGAAGGGGGGTGGAGGTCGGGGTTACGGTCGGGGTCGGGGAAGTCCGGAGAGTCTCCAACAAAGCCGAGAGCAGAAAGATGTCCCGAAAGGTGATCGCTCCGTCTCCATCCAGGTCGCAGGGGTCGGAGAACCACTGAAGCAGATAGTCCCGATTACGGCTGGGCGGGACGGAATTCACGGAGCCGGAAGGAGCATGGTCCGTCGCAGATTGCGCGAAGATCCGCCACAGCGAATCCGCCTCATCGGGGGATTCGGCCTGTTGCGCAAGGGCAAACTGAACGCACATGCAGAGGAAGAGAAACGGGATCGAGACGGAAGTGTTCTTTGAGCAGCTGATCTTCATAGGAATGTGCCTCCGATTCCACTTCCGGCCTCCATGGAGCTGCGAATTGGGTAATCTGGCTGTTCCTGATGAACGTATTATACAACAGATCCGGAGGCTAAGCATATTGAATATTCAAATTGGAGAAGGCCGCAGGATTGTGTGAACCAAGATTTACTTGATTATAGGATTGCCTTGATTCCGCGAATTGCGGCTCAGATATTCCCTGCGTCAACCCCACACTATGCCCTCCCCAGGGTTGGGGAGGGCAACATAGAGATACCTCGTGGGCTAGCCCGCAGACGGGCTTAAGCCCACGCCTCATCAACCCCCACCCGACCCTCCCCGTCAACGGGGAGGGAAATACATCCCTGACGTCGTCTCTTGATTCAATGCAGCATGTAATCCTTTACTGCCGTTTCCGCCGTGTCACGGACGATGAGACGTTCATTTGCCGGGACGTCGGCTATATTGACAATGGTCCCGTCCGTAAAGGTAACACGTACATCCACGTTTTGCGCCTCGCCGAGACCGAAGTGCGCCCACGGCTGAGAGCGTCCCGCCGGTGCAGCGGAGATGTCCCGCATCAGCAACGTATCGCTCTCCCCAACTGCAAAATCTCCGTCTCCGTCAAGATCTACCTGAACAACAGCGCCCACGGCGGTTTGTCCCCGCTCACCGTCTTTCACATCCCCATCGGAATCCGTCAGAGGAATAACTAACAACGCGTTCCCGATTGGAGCACGGTTCTCCCACAGATGCAGATTCCCGTCGGCATCTAGGGCTAACAGATCAAGATCCCGGTCCCCGTCCAAATCGGCCCAGGCGGACGAGCTCATCTCCCCCTCTGCCTGAAGCCCCACGATATTCGTTACATCGCTGAATGTCAGGCCCGCCAATCCTTTGAAAAGATGTCCCGAATATCTATCCATAACCGCAATGTCCAGGTATCCGTCATTGTCGTAATCGCCCGTGCATGCGCCACGCGCGTACAACGTTCCGCTTATCAGCGGGTCGCTTCCTCCGCGCGTGTACTCCGTGTGGAAGACTCCGTTCCCGTCATTCGTCGCGATCAGACTGATATCGGCGCGCCGGGGGGCGAACAGATCGAAAAGCCCATCGCGGTTGAAGTCGCCGACGGCGGGAATAAACATCTCGTTGTTTTGAGCGGTGATCGCATGGTTCCAGGGACATCGTGTAAATGTCCCGTTCCCGTTGTTGTTCCAGAGAACCGGCCTGGTCTCGGTACGTTCCGGAGGAATGAATCCCTTCCCGAAAAGGATGTCAATGCAACCATCCTGGTTGTAGTCGAATCCGCTGACGGCATGATTGCCGGTGGACTGGAACGAGATTCCCGAGGTTTGAGAAATGTCTTCAAATGTGCCGTCCCCGCGATTCCTGTATAGTGTTGTTTGAAGACTACTTCCATAGGTCACCAGGTCCAGCGCATTGTCGCGGTCGATATCGAGCCAGGCGGACCAGCCGCCTATGGGCGGGATTCCCGAACCGGATGCCGGTTGATAGTCTCCCGATCCATTATTGAGGAACAATCCCCCGTTCTGAGTGTTGCCGAGAACAAGATCCGGCGCGCCGTCTCCATTCGCATCCGTCCACGCTCCGGCGACCGTGCTTCTCCAGGCCGGAATTCCCGCACTCGCCGCGATATCCGTGAAAGTCAGGTTCCCCTTATTGCGATACAAGGCATCACGGTCCGCTCCTCCTCCGAATACGTAGATGTCCAGGTCCCCATCGCCGTCATTGTCTTCAAGTGCGAAGGAGATTACGCTCCCACTCTTCAAAATCCCGGCTGCACTGGAGATGTCTCGGAACCAGCCATCCTGCGACGGTTTAGGTTCGGTTTGCTGCCCGTACCAATGGTAAACCATACGAGGGCTGCTGCTTTGCGACACATCGATCATACGCACACCGTGCTGCGTGTTGGCGATGTAGACGATATTTCCAGACTTGGTTACGCCTTCGACCCATCCGCTGAATGCTTTCTTTCCCAACACCTTCAAATCGCCTGGATCCGAAGCGTCGATGATATAGAGGCCGTTTTGCGACGGGTCCGAGGAGTTTCCATTTGCCAAATAGACAGTCGTTCCATCGACCGCAAGCCCCTCGCCGTAGCCATTTGGGCCGGATTTGAATGTGTCTTTCACAACGGGATTTTCCGGGTCCGATATGTCGATTGTCACCAATCCGTGAACACCGGCTCCGATATGAACCAGATTCCCGCTTCCCCGAATGATCTCCGCCATGTTGTTATCGGCATCGGGAACAGCGCTCACCAGGCTCCCGGATTGATCGACACTACCGGACTTAGCCGATTGCAGCCACCCGATATTCTTCACATACCGGGGCGCCGTCGGCGTAGACACATCGACTATGGCCATCCCCTGTTCCAGGTCGGCGATGTATGCGTAATTTCCCACTACCCAGACATCCCACGCCTGCCCGGGGGTATCTGAAACACCTACGACGACCGGCAGAGAGGGATTGGAGACGTCCAGGATTTTCAGTCCCTCTTCCCCGGCAGCCAGGTAGACAAGGTTGTCCCGGACGTAGAGGCCCATGCCGTCCCCGGTATTATTTGGACGCAGCCCAATCGGCAGGTCCGGAACGGAGATTTCCGCTATCACCACACCAAAAGCGATGTCCGCAATATAGGCGTAGTTGCCACTCACCTTGATGTTACGGGCATAGCCTTGCGCGGGGAGAGTTCGCACGTACTCCAGTCCCAATTCGCTTACTTTCAGAACATGTGTACCATTTCCGTCCGGGACATAGAGGATGGTCCCGTCTTCCGATAGCGCCACATCGAAGCAATAACCCAGTGAGATGGAGACTCCTTCGGACTTCTGGGGCGAGAAGCGAAAATATTCAAGATTCGGATTATTGGAGGTATCAACGTCATTCAGCATGTTCATGTAGCAGAGAAGGCGTTCCAGGAGAACGTTGTTTGACACGTCCAACGTTGTCAGAAGATTGTTGGCACAGTATAGCCACTGGAGATCTTTGTTATTCGAGATATTGAGGCTTGTCAGGTAGTTGTTATCGCATCGGAGTTCGGTCAGGGCTGTCAGGTCGGAGAGATCGAGTTGTGTGAGGCGATTGTTTTCGCAATCCAGGCTGGTCAACGCGACGAGGCCGGAGAGGTCGAGATCGGTGAGCAGATTGTTGGAACACCAAACCCAGGTCAGTGAGGTGGCCCCAGAGAGGTTGATCTCGGTGATCAAGTTGTTGTCACAGCTGACATAGCTCAACGAGGTTGCCCCGGAGGCATTCAGTGTCCGCAACTGCCCGTTCCTGGGAACACTGAGGTTTCTCAATCCGGAGCACCCGGAGACATCCAGACTCGTGAGAGGATTGTCTTCGAGTTTCAACTCGGTCAGCATAGCAAGGCCGGAGAGGTCCAGCTCCGTCAGCTGGTTCCGATGGCAATCCAGATATTCCAGGGAGGTATTGCCGGAGAGATCAAGAGACGGAATCTGATTGATATAACAATGGAGTTTCCTCAGGTTCGGATTCTGAGAGATATCGAGACCGGTGAGCTGATTCCGAGAGCAGTTGAGGTCTGTCAGGGCCGTGTTCTTTGAGAGATCGAGATGGGTCAATTGATTGATATTGCACCGCAGGTTGGTGATGCCTGTGAAGTATTGGATTCCGGTGAGGTCTTTGATCTGTCGGGCCATGCAGGTCAGGGTGCTGGTTGCGGCTGCCGCCACTTGGGCTGCCGTGAACTCGCCGCCCGGCGGCACGCTCATGAACATCTCGACTGCGACGCGGAAGTTCGGGTCCGGGAAGTTCTCGGGTGTGTTGATGTTCTGGGCGGGAAGGCCCAGCGGGAAAAGAACAAGAAGCGCGATGAGGGAAAGAACGGATTGTTTCATGACCGGTCCTCCTTGGATGGAATTGCTTGCGGATATATGAATCTCGATTGCGCGTTTCATGTGATGACCCCGTTGTTCCCGGTAAGGAGAGTAGTCCATTTTCTGTCCTGCGTCATTCACCGAAATCAGCGGCACGCCGGCTTGCCCCACCGCTGAAGAATTCAGTTCGCGTCCTTCATTCTAAGAAAGCTCGCTCTCAAGCGTCACGCCGAGGAGCCTTGTGCTATGCGACCAACCCCCACCTGACCTCCCCCAGACTTGGGGGAGGAATCTCCCCCTCGAGGTTGCGGGGAGACACAGAGAGGTTGCGTGTATCTTCCCTCCTTCGCCTGCGGTGTGTGCGACCATGCTTTCTTCATCCAATCACCGGCACTGCCGGTCTGCCGCTCGCAAATCCAAGGATTGCTCAATCAGTAAGGTATCTATAAATGTAGAAACCGTCAAGTATATTTTTATGTCCATAGAATAACAGTCGGACGAGGTGAGGTTCTTGGGGGGTCCAGAGGCAGTACCGACCGCATAACCTGCTGCTATATAAGGAGTTATCCCCTTTTCACGGTTTGTCCTCACAATATCAATAGGTCCCTGACATATCGGAAGATGAACCGGACATAGAGCAAGCCCTATCCGTGACCGCGATTCCCGGTTCCCGTCTATCCGCTGGGCAGAACGACTGATTGACGGCCTTGCCTGGGATGCTATATGATCGGAGCCGCTCAAGGCGGGGCTGTCTTCATCTCCCCAGAAGAGTCAAATGCAGGGATGGCCCTGCAGATCGTCACAGGACCGTCCCTCTGAACGAAGGAGAATTCAATGAAACCCGGACTGCGGTACCTGAGAATACACGGTGGACTCGTCCTCCCGATGGTGATCTGTTTCCTGCACGGTCACGTCTGTGCGACGGACGATGGTAGCGTAGTCGATCTGATGGTGGTGTATACACCGGCAGCCCGGACCGTTGCGAACGCAACTTATGAGGCAGAGGGCCGTGCGGCTCCCGCTGGAATGCCGGAGATTGAGGATCTGATCAACCATGCCATCGATGAAACCAACCAGATCTTTCAGAACAGTCGTGTCAATCCACAAATCCGTCTTGTCCACTGCCAGGAACTCCCCTATACGGAGGCCGACCCTCAAATCCACCCCTACCCGGACGACATCGACTTCATCTATCTCACAACGAACCAGGAGGGCTACCTGGATGAAGTGTTCGCCCTTCGTGATACCTATGGCGCGGATACGGTTGCCTTTGTCAATTGTCGAGGTGGCGGAAAAGGTGGAATTTCGGGGTCCTTCTTCCTGGTCGGTGTTTTCAACCTGATGTGGTGGCATCCCGGTCACGGCTACACATTTGAGCATGAACTCGGACATACGTTCGGCTGTCATCATGCCGCCGGGGACAGCTGGGACGGAAATCCTCCGGGTCTTCAGCAGGGCCAGGGAGGAGCATATACCTTTTCTCACGGCTGGAATCTCGACGTACAGGGATCGCGAAAATGTACCGTGATGGCCTACACCAATCCCACCGCCTGGCTTCATCCAACGTGGGGGGAGAATATACCCTATTTCTCAAACCCGGATGTGCTTTATCAGGGAGTTCCGACCGGCAGTCCCATTGGAGCGACGGATGAGGCGAATAATGCCGAAACGATTAACCGAACGGCAAGGGACGTTGCAGGCCGAAAGCCGTCCGTTCGAGGCCCGCTCGCTCCGGCCATGGTCCGTGCCAGCGATATGGAGTATAGGGATCGAGTAACTGTCGAATGGAGCGTTGTCCCGGAGGCTACGCATTACAGGGTGTATCGGTCCATGACCCCTGGCGGTAATCCGGAGGGAGTCAGCGCGTGGCAGACCGAAACGACGTTTGACGATACCACGGCGATTCCCTGGGTAACACATTACTATCGGGTCAAGGCGGCCAAGAGCTCTCAGGGGTCTCTGCCGAGTGATTACAGCGAAGTGGCTACGGGCGCACGACCGTTTTCTCCTCCAATTGGTGTCTGGGCATCGGATGGTCTGTACACAGATAGAATAGTCGTATTCTGGCAACGAGTACCTGGAGACAACCGTCACTACCGGGTTTATCGCTCCGAAGATCCTGCTGGGGCAAAAATCCCGATCAGCGATTGGCAGGTCGATGTATCCTATACGGACACGACTCCCTGGCCTCAGCGATTGTATTACTACTGGGTGCAGGTTGCCCGCGATCCATTGGGGCATGCGGCCAGTGAGTTCAACGAATCCGACTCCGGCTGGCGCAGGATGGTGCCTCCTACTGCGACGGCCTCCCAGGGGACCTATACGGATCGCGTGGAAGTCTCATGGACCGCCTCCCTGGGCGCTCTGTACTACCAGGTTTATCGATCCTCGTTTCTTTTGGGCGCCAAGACTGCGATCAGCGGATGGCAGGCCGCGACGAGCTTTCAGGACACAACCGCGATACCGGGTAGAGATTATTATTATTTTCTTGCGGCCGCCACGAGTACATTTGGATTTGACGCCACGGATTTCAGCACAGCGGCAGCAGGTTGGCGTCAGATCGAGGTTCCCACGGGAGTCCGCGCCAGCGACGATGAGTATTCGGATAAGGTTCTTGTGACCTGGAATCCCCCGCCGGGCGGACTGTTTTATCAAGTTCACTATTCCGTATATCCCATCATCTCGGAAATGGCTCCCCTCAGTCAGTGGCAGACGGATACTCACTATGAGGCCGACGTACCGCCCGGAATCACGTATTATTTCACGGTCAAAGCCGCTGCCAAAATCACGGGTGATCGCAGTACGGCACTCAGCGCCAGCGATGGCGGAAGACGCCGATTTACAGCACCTGAACAAGTGGAAGCCACACAGGGGATCTATTTGAACAGAATTCTGGTGAATTGGGACGCTGTTCCAGGCGCTGACTACTATTGCGTTTATCGATCCACTCTCATTCTGGGGCAGAGAACGGCCGTCTCCGATTGGCAGACGGAACGGAGTTATGAGGATCGAGATGTAACGATTGGAACGAATTATTACTACTGGGTACAAGCTGCTGCGGACGGAGCCGGAGGAGCAGCGAGTCAGTTCAGCTCGGTTGCCTGTGGGTCCACGGGAATCATTCCTCCCAAGACGGTCTGGGCCACGGACGGCACCGATCCCGACAAAGTGATTGTGACCTGGAATCGGTTCTCTGGGACACTGTATTATCAGGTTTCTCAGTCTTCTTCTCTTGATGGAGAGAAGTTCCCAATCAGTGGTTGGCTGTTCCAGGGGACCCAATTCGAGGATACCACGATTCCCACCGGTACCATTCGATACTACTGGGCAAGAGTGTCGGAAACTGCCACAGGTTCCGAACCAAGCGCCTACAGTCTACCGGACATCGGATATCGTTCTCTTCCGGCTCCGACCGGCGTAAAAGCCTCTGAGGGAACCTATGAATCCAGAGTGTTGATCGAATGGAATCCTGTCGAAGGGGCAACGAACTACCAGGTTTCCAGAGCGGAAAGCCTGAAAGGCGACAAAACGGTCCTTAAACTCTGGCAGACCGGGACGACATTCGAGGACTCCAAGCTTACTCCCGGGCAGATATACTATTATTTTGTGAAGGCAGCAGGCAGCAGCACGGGAATTGGCTCCGGCAACTACAGTTCCGCGGCCACCGGATTTTGCGCTTTCCCGCCTCCGGCGACAGTAAAAGCGGGCAATGGGGAGTCTCCCGATCGTGTTCGGATTAGCTGGACATCTACCTCCGGTGCGAATTATTACCAGGTCCTTCGTTCCGAGACTCTCGACGGAAAAAAGAAACAGCTGACCGCTTATGAGCAAATGACAGTGTATGACGACACGGATGCAGAACCAGGTACCGTTTATTGTTATTGGGTCCGAGCCGCCCTCGCAGCAAATGGGTACGGGGCAACGGATTTCAGTCCAGCGGATCAAGGCTGGATATCGCTCCCAGCTCCGTCCTGTCCGTTAGTTTCGGATGGAACATACAACGATAAGATCGTTGTGAGCTGGGAGCCGGTTGCAGAAGGCGCGTATTATCGTGTTTTCAGGGCTTCGAGAGTAGACGGTGAAAGAGTTCCATTGGGGATCTGGAGTGCGGTAACAATCTATGAAGATTTTCAAGTACAGCAGGGACCGAATTACTATTACTGGATTCGTGCGGCGAGCAGCAAACACGAGGACGGAATCAGCGATTTCAGCCAGGCAGGTATCGGATGTTGTCGGATTCCGCCGCCGGGAGAGATCCTGGCCTCGCAGGGAACGGATGAGGATAAAGTTGCGGTTCGATGGGAAAAGGTGGAATATGCGGTCTGTTATCAAGTCTATCGGGCGACCGCCACCGATGGAGAATGGACAGAGTTAAGCGGTTGGCAGGCAGGAGTGCGATATGAAGATGCATCCGCACTGCCGGGACATGTCTACTATTATTCGGTGAAATCCGCGCGGGGGATCACGGGCTATGGGGCCTCCGATTTGAGTTCCGCCGCCACCGGTTGGGTGAGGCCACCTACTCCAATGGATGTATCTGCGACGGATGGTGGCTATAAGGACAGGGTACAGATTACCTGGAGATCCTCCTTGGCGTCGGCGTACTATCGCGTGTCTCGAGCCATTTCGCTCGATGGTCCCAGGAAGCCGTTGGGGGATTGGCAGACTCAGTCACTGTTCGACGACTTCGATACAACTGCCGGTCTGACGTATTACTATTGGGTTCAGACGTCTCTTCTCGCAGTAGATGGCGGTGCGAGTGATTTCAGCCAGCCCGATACAGGTTGGCGAACTTTGCCGGCACCGGATATCCCGTCCGATCCGAGTCCGGCCAGTGGGGCTAATGACGTATCGCTGTCCGCGAACCTGGATTGGTCCGATTGTGACTATGCGGATCTTTACAACGTCCAGCTATGGAAGGGACAAGAGGCTCAGTCAGGAAAGAGCGGTGCCAAGCTGATGTCAGAGATTCCACCGGATCCTTCTTTGCATGGATTAGTCGAAAGTGTTGCCGATCCGGCGGATGATCTGGAGCCTGGAACGGATTACTGGTGGCAAGTCACTGCCTGCAACCGGGGCGGGATCATTCCGGGGCCGATCTGGCACTTCATGACGGCCCCGCAGACAGATGTGGAAGACTGGTGTCTGCATTAAAGCGGATTGTGCGGTTGAATCAAATAGTTGACGCAACGCCGGAGTTGAACTATTGTACTCATAGTGACAGATCTGTTTCTCAGCGCAGACGCAGTGGATCGTGAGAGACGAGATTCCGCTTGATTTGGGGAATCCCGGCTGAGGATGTGAGTTCTCCATAAGGTGTCAGGGTGTCGGACGCGGAAGAGGAGGCCGGATGAACAAGTGGGATCATCTCCTTTCTATTGCACTTCTCGGTTTCCTGTTTGTCTCGCAGGTCTATTCGGCGGACCGCGGGTCGAAACCGATACGGCTGAACGGTATCGAGATTGATATTCCAACCCTTGCGGAAACACAGCCTTTTCATCCCCAATCTGTCGAAAATGCAAGTCTCTGCCATGTGCTGATTCAGTTTCGCCAGCCCACATCTCCCCGGGAGCGGGAGACAATCGAACAGACCGGCGTTCGCTTTCTGCACTATGTCCCCCCGAATGCTTATTTCATTTCCGGGCTGGCGGATACTCTGAATACCTTACAGAGAGACGCCAGGATCGTGGGTCTAATTCCCATCCCTTCTGAGGCGAAGATTGACTCCGGGATTCGGGAGAGAATCCGGGAGGGCGAGACTCCCGCCGAGCCGCAAGTCTCAGGGAAACGTCCAATCTCTCCCCCAAAGATTGGGGGAGACACAGAGGGGGTTGATATCACTCAGCCTGAGTCTCAAGCCACAGAAACCGTCAAAGTCCTCTTC
>JAKPYU010000148.1 GCA_029568995.1 Candidatus Omnitrophota bacterium
GTTCAACAGGCCGTTCAGGTCGGTCCGGTCCCGTTTGAGTCTCTCACAAACCACAACCCCTAGGGGTCGTTTGAGTCAAGTAAATATCCAGATCACTTAATGACATTGCCACCTGACCTCCCCCGGGCTTGGGGGGAGGAACCTCTCGCCCACATTCTTTAACGCAATCACCGGCTCTGCCGGAGGGAGGCTCGCGATGACATTGTCCCAAAATCCGCGTTTTCTGCGCCGGTTCACTAAATAATAGAGGACCATGATTCAGTGAGAACGACGGAAAGATCTACTACAAAAGACCTGGTCAGCCGATGGCTGGACAGCCATCGCGACGAGATCGGCATGGTTCAGTTCCGTGTCAGCCAGCTGGCCAAAGAGATCAAACGAACCCAAGTCATGATTGGTCGTGTGATCAAGGACCTGAAAGACAACGGGCGAATTGTGGAGTATACTCTCGAACGAGACCAGCGGCTGATCCGAATCCGCATGCAACGTCCGGCGCAGAATGGCGAAACAGATCGTGAGGAATCCTTGCAGGCGCGCATTCATGAATTCGAGCAGATAACCGGATACGACGCGCTCCTGCTTCCGCTGATTCAGCAGTTTGCCGCGACCGAACAAACCATTGCCGATATCGACCGAGAACTCCGTCAGAACGGCCTGGAGCCAAAAGAGCGCGATGTACTTCGAAGAAACCTGAAACAACAAAAGGAAATCCTGGTTCGATTCTGGAAAGAAATCGAACAGCACGCGGTACCGAAGATCAAGGAACAGACCAACGGGATTCCGTTGCGCTGGCTGAGCGACTCAGTGACGTTCGCGCGCGAGGCTCTTGGGGTGACACTGCATCCTCACCAGGTCGAGTTCTGCAACGCGCCGCATCGTGTCGTAATCATGATCGCCGGTCGTGGGGCGGGCAAATCCATGGCAGCCAGGATATTCGCGCTCTATACCGCCTGCCGGAAACCCAACCATACCGTGCTGGTTGTGTCCTCGGGGATGCGAATGTGCTCCGAATTCAGCCAGGGTATGCTCGATCTGTTGAACTCTTCCGAGCTGAAGAAGTTCATGTCGGAGTCCGACAGCAAACAGATCGTTTTTCAAAACAAATCCCGAATTCTCTTTTTGCCTGCGAACCCGGATACTATTCGCGGGTATCATCCGAGCAAGACCGCCGAGACAGCCGGCGGCCTTTCCGTGATCCTGGATGAAGCCTGTTACATGGAACACGGCGAGGAAATCCGCACCGCTGTCGAGTACGCCATGATTACCACAGAAAAAGACCAGGGGCGGATGGCGATTGTTTCCTCTCCGTCCTCGGTGCATTCCTGGGTGTATCCGCTGTTCCAGGACGGACAGGAGAAGCGGGAGGACATCATATCTTTCCAATGGCCCAGTACGGTCAACCCGGACATCCGGGAAGAGGAAGTCGAACGGCTGAGACGGTCGCGCACGGATCTGGAATTCCGAGCCGAGGTGATGGCGGAGTGGGTGGAGGGCAGTCACGGCCTGTTTGCAGGGCTGGTTGACCCGGCGATTCTGCCGTACGCAATACGGGAAATCCGGGACGGAGAGATTGCCACGCTGGGCGCGGACCTGGCCCTGTCTTATGATGATTCTCACGATGCCTCGGCCTTGCTGGTTCTGGCGAGAACTGCAGTCGCCGCAGAAACGGGAGAGGATCTCCCATGGCCATACGTGCAATCCGAGGAAGAAACTCCATTTCGGTATCGGGTGGTCGATCTGGTCCGACTGACCCGCGCCGACACCAATGAGGTTCAGCGGGAAGCCAGACGTCTGGCGGAGATGTACGGCATCACCCATGCCGCTGTTGAGCAGTACCAGGGCAAGAGCCTTGCGGACTACCTGACCGGCCTGGGCATACAAACGGAATTGATCGCACCGACCGCTGTTGCTCAGCAGAACATTTTCAATGCGCTGTATAACCTGTTCCGCCGGAGAGAGATCGAGATTCCCCAGGATGTTTCAGAGATCCTGATTTCCGAGCTGAAGGCATTCCAGTATCGACGTGAGGCCACCGGACGGTTCTCATTCGGACATCCGGAAGGCTCGAAGACAGTCCATGACGATACAGTGTACGCTCTCGCGTGGGCGCTTCAGGCGCAGTTCAACCTGGCGGGAGTGGCACTCTCACCCCCGCCGGAAATCGCGTTTTTCTGAATATTGCATGGGTCGTATGGGTCCTATAAGCCCTATAGGTCCCATCCCATTTACGGAGGCAATCCTCTCCTAGATCACTCCGCCGACCGGCATGATCGGCATGAGTTTGATGTTGATGATCAGCCTTGCGACGGATTCGTTTCCCCTGGTGTCACGCGCCTTCAGAACATAGGTGTGCATCCCCGGTTCCGTGTTCCCGTCGATTTCAGCCGACGAGTTGTCGATTTCCGGGTCGATTTTAAAGGGAATGGGCTGACCGTTATGGGTGAAAGAGACCGATTCCAGTCGGTCCTTGTCCCCGGCGAATGCGTACACCTTGTACGGATCGTCGCCTGTCAGTTCCCGGCGGCTGTCCATGACCTTGGACAGGAGGATTCCAAGGACACTTGGCGGTCCTTTTTTGAGGGTGTGTTCGACAAAGGCCACACGGGCTACCGGCAGGTCCATCAGATGCCGATATCCGTACCAGACGGCAATGAGAATCGCCAGATACACAATGACCTTTTTGAGCGGAAAGTTCATCCTGCTCTCCTATGTGGCGGGTCCCAGGGGCCGATTCGCCGTTCTGCTTGATATTGCCTGCTGAGAAGTTTACCATAGGAACGAAATATCGTCCGGGAAAAATGCGGATCCGTTTCGCTTTTCACCGGCGCAGATTGCGGGGCCAGTGGGGCAACCGATATTTTGAGGTATTTTCTTGTTTAACCGAACCGTTCTGTTTTACGGGTTGTTGCTCGTCGTGATCATTGTCGTTGTTCACGTTGTGAAGGACGACCCGTTGGTCTCCATGAAATTGCACGAGTTCGATCAGCTCCTGGAGGGCAAAGGCGGTCTGTTGATTTCTGCCGTCGTTTCCGCCGAAGACATTAAGGGGACATACAATCCGGAAGGAGAAGAAGGATCGGAACAGAAGCGGGAATTCCGGGTTCAGATTCTGCCGGAATATTCCGAGAGCATCCGGGACCGTCTCAAGACCTATAAGGAAAAGATCAATCCCGCCCTTCAGTATGATGCCTCGACGCAGAGCAGTTGGCTGTTCAACGCGTTCTGGAACATTTTCCCGGTGCTATTGCTGATCGGTGTGTGGTTTTTCATTCTGCGCCAGATGCAGATCGGCGGAACCAAGGCCATGTCGTTCGGAAAAAGCCGCGCACGTCTCCAGCAGGAAGGTGGACCGAAAATCATGTTCGAGGACGTGGCCGGTTGCGATGAGGCGAAAGAGGAGCTGGAGGAAGTGGTTGATTTCCTGAAAGATCCACAGAAGTTCCAGCGCCTGGGCGGTAAGATCCCACGCGGGGTGTTGCTGCACGGTCCACCGGGAACCGGTAAGACGCTTCTAGCCCGTGCCGTGGCGGGGGAAGCGAATGTGCCATTCTTCAGCATCAGCGGCTCCGATTTTGTCGAGATGTTTGTCGGTGTGGGTGCATCGCGCGTTCGGGACCTGTTCGAGCAGGGCAAGAAACATGCACCCTGCCTGATTTTCATGGATGAAATCGACGCGGTCGGTCGGCAGCGTTTTGCGGGTGTCGGCGGCGGGCATGACGAGCGGGAGCAGACCCTGAACCAGCTGCTGGTCGAAATGGATGGGTTCAACTCGAATGACGAGGTCATTCTGATTGCAGCGACCAACCGCCCGGATGTCCTGGACCCGGCCCTTCTGCGTCCGGGACGATTCGACCGTCAAATTGTGGTGGACAGCCCGGATCTGAAGGGACGCGAAGAGATATTCCGGGTCCATACGCGCAACGTGGTTCTGTCGAAAGACGTGAATTTATCGTTGCTTGCCCGAAGGACACCCGGATTCTCGGGTGCGGATATCAAGAATGCGGTGAACGAAGCCGCGTTGATGGGCGCACGACGGAACAAGAACGCGGTCGATATGGCCGACTTTGAGGAGGCCATCGAGCGGGTAACCGCCGGGCCGGAGCGACGAAGCAGAGCGATCAACGAACGCGAGAAGCGCATCGTCGCCTACCATGAGGCGGGCCATGCTGTTGTGATGCACTTTCTCAAAGATTGCGATCCCGTCCACAAGGTCTCGATTCTTCCGCGCGGTCGGGCACTGGGGTATACGATGCACCTGCCTACCGAGGATCGTTATCTCACAACCAAAAGCGAGTTGCTTTCCCGGATGACCGGGCTTCTGGGAGGGCGAGTCGCGGAAGAACTGGTCTTCGGGGATGTCAACACGGGCGCTCAGAACGATCTGGAGCGGGTGACCAGCATCGCCCACAGAATGGTCTGTCAATTCGGGATGTCCGAGAAACTGGGACCGCTTACCTTCGGAGTCAACGAGAACCAGATTTTCCTGGGGCGGGATTTCTACAAAGATAAAGACTACAGCGACGAAATCGCGTTCGAAATCGACAAGGAAGTTCGAAACCTGGTCGATGAATGTCATGCCGCTGCGCGGGGTATTCTGGAAACACATCGCGACAGGTTAGATGCCCTTGTTGCGGCGCTGCTGGAGCGCGAGGTCCTTCAGGTGGAGGAAGTGAAATCCATTCTCGGCCCGGGGGCGCATTCCGAGAGCGCCGGTGAGGAAGAGAATCAGCCGGTTGAGGAGGAATCCGCAGCGGTTACCGAGGAAGAACTGGCGGAGGACTCCTCCGAACCTCCGGACTTGGGCGAACCGGCCGATTCGGTTTCCGAGGGACCCGATGAGCGTTGAAAGGATCTCGAACGATTCACCCACCAGGAATAGAGGGATTCACACGGGTCTTGCCGGAATCGGGGAATACCCAATGAAATAGGTAATGAATTGGGTAATGAGGAGATTGAACACTTACCCTCACCCCAACCCTCTCCCGGCGGGAGAGAGGAGAAGATTGGGCCTCTTCCGGGGGGAGAAGAGAAGCCGCAGGGTACAGGAGCAAGATCGGCAACAGGACACCAGGGATATGCGATGCGAATCCGGTCAGCGTGTGTGGCAATGCGGGAAGCACACCCTCATTCTTGAAGCCCGCACGCTCATCATGGGAGTCATCAACGTCACACCCGATTCATTCAGCGACGGCGGTCGGTTCTTGAGTGCCCAGGAAGCGATTGCGCACGGTCGAAAACTGGTTGAGGAAGGCGCCGATTTGCTGGACATCGGCGGCGAGTCCAGTCGCCCTGGTTCCGAACCTGTCTCGGAAGAGGTGGAGAAACAGCGCGTCCTGCCGGTGATCGAAAGTCTGCTGGACAGAGGTGTTCCGCTTTCGGTCGATACCTGGAAATCGGGGGTGGCGGATGCGGCCTGCGCAGCGGGTGCAAGCATCATCAACGATATCAAGGCACTCCGGGGCGATCCGGATATGCCGAGAATTGCCGCAAAACACGGCAGTGGAGTGGTGCTGATGCATATACGAGGGACACCCGCGACCATGCAATCCCTGACCGACTATACGGACGTGATTGGCGAAATCCTCGATTTTCTGCGGGCGTCCGTCGAAATTGCGAAACAGGCAGGTATAAGAGAGGATGCCATTGCCGTCGATCCCGGCATTGGATTTGGAAAGACACCGGATCAGAACGTTCTCCTACTTCGTGAACTTCAACAATTTCGGGACTTGGGTTGTCCGTTGCTGGTGGGAACCTCGCGGAAGTCGTTCCTTGGACATTATACGGGGCGGCCCGTGGAAGAACGTCTGTTCGCGACGGCGGGCAGCGTGGCCTGCGCTATCGCAAACGGGGCCGATATCGTTCGAGTTCACGATGTCGCTGCCATGCGGGATGTTGCCCGAATCGCCGATCTCATCGTGCGGAAGAATCCATCCATTGCGCCGTAAGCCCCTCGCGGGATTCCGCTTCGAGTCAATTTCCAGTACCATGCAGCCATTAGGTGTTCAGCGAATGGGATGCGGATAGACTTATGAGCTCGGTATTCAACCTCAGTACGCTTCGGACTCTCACCGAAATCCTGATCTTGTGGTTTGTCTTCTACCAGGTCCTGCGGTCCGTACAGGGAACCCGTGCGGCTCATGTCCTCAATTTCCTCATCCTGGTTGTTTTGTTGACCTACCTGTCGCGTGTAGCCACGTTCGAGACGGTCTATTGGCTCCTGCAGTGGTCTCTGTTGCCGCTGTTCGTGGCCATCGTGGTTCTGTACGCGCCGGAGTTGCGGCGTGCGATCTCATCACTGGCACAGATGCGGTTCCTGCCGCAATCCCGACGCGGGAAAGGCACGGTTACGGCGGAAGTGGTTAAGACCAGTCAGATCCTGTCTCAGCGGAATATCGGAGCGTTGATTGTATTCGAACGCGCAACCAGCCTTCAAGGCTTTGTCGATACCGGCATTGCCTTGGACGCGCTTGTCAGTGCGGAGTTGCTGGTGACCATTTTCACCCATAATACGCCGCTCCATGACGGTGCGGTGATCCTCCGCAATGAGGTTGTTGCGGCGGCCTCCTGCCTCTTGCCTTTGACCGAACGCCTGGAAATCGATAAAGAATTGGGAACCCGTCACCGGGCCGCCCTGGGTCTCTCGGAAGAAACGGATGCGATTGTCGTGGTTGTGTCCGAGGAAACCGGAACCATTTCGGTGGCCGTAAACGGCTCCATGACACGGGACCTGGACGCCCCTATTCTGGAGCGGATTCTTAACAACCTGATCCGCGAGGTATGAACGCAACTGATGCTTCGACGACTGCTCACCGAGAACATTGGGCTTAAATTGCTGGCCCTTTTCCTTGCCATCGGATTGGTCTATGTGCGGGCACGTGAAAAAATCACCACCCAGGAATTTTCCAATGTCCTGATTGAGTTGATGAATATCCCCTCGAATATGGTGCTCGCGTACCCGGACCGTTCGTACAGCACCACCATTGTCCTGAAGGGACCCGTCAGCGTTCTCAAATTCCTGACGCCGAAAGAACTCCGGTTCACTCTCAATCTGGCCGGCAAGAAAGAATTGGAGCAAAACAAGAATCTTCTTCTTGTATTGAACCAGGAATCTCTGATGGCCAAAGTCAAAGAGCAGGAAGCGAAACAGTTAAGCCTGGGTGAGGATGACATCCACCCGTCCAAGGTGCAGGTCACGGTCCATATTCGCGATGTATCGCAGAAGAATCCTCCTCCGATTTATGCTTCCGAAGCCCTCCCGGAGGACACCATTGAAATTCCCCTGTACCAGCTGGTCAAACATATTCCTGTCTATGTTCCCACGGTGGGTCAGCCGCCGGAGGGATACGAAGTGACCTCGATTCACACAAATCCGGCAACGATCACGATTACCGGCCCGGAGGCCGCATTGAGCAGGATCAGCGAGGTGAGCACCACGCGGATATACCTGAGCAATCATACCCAGAGCACTTTTACCCGGGATGTGTCGCTTTCCTCACTCGGCTCGGCGGATCTCCCGGTTTCGGCCACGGCGACGCGTGTCGATGTGGATTTGAAAATTTCCCGAACAAAAGGAGGAGGATGACACCGATGCCCCTGCTGTCCGTCAATATCGACCATATCGCCACACTTCGAGAAGCACGTGGAACGCCATACCCGGATCCCGTTCACGGCGCGACCCTTGCGATACTCGGCGGTGCGGACGGAATTACGGTTCATCCCCGCGAAGACCGACGGCACATCAAGGACCGCGATGTCCGCATTCTGAGCCAAATCCTGACCGTTCCCTTAACACTCGAAATGGCCCTGATCCCGCAGATGGTGGACCTGGCAAAGGAGATCTCTCCCGCGCTGGTTACCCTGGTTCCCGAAAAGCGGGCGGAACTGACCACCGAAGGGGGACTGGCGGTTGCCGGTGTGGAAGAAAGGCTTCGGCCCGAGCTGCAACGCCTGTATGACGCCGGAATCCCTGTGAGCATCTTCATCGACCCCCACAAGACGCAGATCAAGGCGGCGGCCGGTTTG
The DNA here is from genome assembly GCA_029568995.1 of Candidatus Omnitrophota bacterium. Lineage (GTDB taxonomy): Bacteria > Hinthialibacterota > Hinthialibacteria > Hinthialibacterales > JAKPRU01 > JAKPRU01. Next base: position 8,023 of record JAKPYU010000148.1, read on the forward strand.
GGAGTCCCCTTTATCGAGCTTCACACGGGTGCGTATGCCAACAGCACAAGTCCCCAACAGGAGGACCAGGAATTCCGTATTCTGGCCGAGGCGCTGGAATTTGCTCTCGGATTAGGATTGAAAGTCAACGCCGGGCATGGCCTGCATTACCACAACACGGCACGAATCGCCCGACTTCCGGGCATTCACGCCCTTCATACGGGTCATGGAATCATTGCGCACGCCGTTTTTGTGGGCCTGGAACGCGCGGTCAGGGAGATGAAGGAGATTGTGGGGGGGTAAGATCTCACCGGAAAGGGGGAGAGCCTGAGGCCCTCACCCCAACCCCTCTCCCGGTGGGAGAGGGAGAAGATGGCGTTTCTTCGAACGGAGAGAGGCATTTCAGGAACGGAATGCTAATGCAGCATCCAGTTCTCGATCCATTCGCCGTTGGTCGGACTTTCCACGACATGGACGGTGACCTCATCCAGCGCCAGGTTGCCCGACGAGTCGGTGGCGGTCAGGCGGATGGTGTGTCGGCCCAGAGGCAGATGGATTAACAGATCCGTTCCGTGCCCCAACATCGCGCCGTCATGTGCCGAAGTCCAGACAAGGCTGTCGCCTTGCAGAGTTCCATCCTCGGGATCGTAAACCGCTGCGCTGAACAACATCGGAAGAGTCACAACGAGCTCAGAATCCTCTATCGGTCGAAGAATGCTCACCGAAGGAGTCCGGTCTTTCAGCTGCATGGCCTCATCGAGAATCGCCTCGTCCTGGTTCCAGCCATCCGATGCACGGACAATGAACCGCCCTTCATCCGAACCCGGCAAGGTACTCGGATCAATCGTTAATGAATGCATATCGGCCATGTCAACCGCGATGGGGATGATCGTCTCCCGATTATCCGGCGTGTAGAGCACATCGAAGAACAGATTCTCTGTCTGGCCGGGGTCCTGATCGATAGCCGACCAGTGCAAATCGAGACTCCCGGCTACCTGGCCGCCCGGAGTATCCGCCCAGAGATCGGTGATCACAGGCGTAGAAGGACTCTTGTCGAGAAAGGCCAAGACATTTCCGTCCTTCTTGATTTCGATCCGCTGACCGGCGGGGTCATCCCGCAGACAGACATTAAATGGTGAAATCTCCGTCGGTTCGTATGTGGCGGAGGGCGAACCATCCTCCGAACGCCCACGCATCGACACCAGGAAAGTCATACAGAGATCCTGGCTTTCCAGAACGACTCCGTTTCCGTCAAGCAGGCTGACCTGGTACTGCGTTCCCTGAGTATTCCCTGCCGCGAACTGCGGATACTGCGTGTCGAAATCCATCGGCAGCAGTTCGACCGTATCGGATCGGCTGATCAATCCATGAACGATCAGAACCGACGAGTCTTCGTTCAGCAGGGGCATTTTTGGAGCGCCCGCTTCTGCGACCAATTTGTCGAACAGACGGTTGTAGGTGACCGGGTCGATCCAGGCCGGATCGGTGTTCCCCATAATGTCGTATACAGTGGGTGTGGCGGGGGCGATTTCGGAGAATACCGGACCGGGTCGGCTGAATTGATCGAGGTCCAGCGCTCCGGTCGGGCTGAATCCATAGAACCGTTCCATGACGTGGTTTCCAAAACCATCCCGTTCGGCGGGATCGGTGTGGAGAGGATTCACGGTCTCCGTTGCGCCGCCCTGGTATGTGTCTCCCAGCAGGAAAGGCACTGTATGTCCGATTTCATGCGCCAGGGTACTGCCGTTATGTTGAGGCGGAACACCTCCGCTGACACGATCCAGCATCACGACGACTTGCGGGATGTCCATCCACGTGTAGCCGAACAGAATGCCTCCTACGCCGGGTGGATTCAAGAAAGTGTCATAACTGACAATCCCCGCCGAATAATCCGGTTTCGGTCTTGAATTGTTGTGGATACTCTGCACAGTCAAAACGAGAGTCCGCTGTGTCGGATTCGAATGCGGGCGGTAAGAAATACTGGTTGCGCTAAGGACCCGATATGTGTTCATGACCTGCGGTCGGCTGAGCGGGTAGACATCCGCGAAATAGCGCATGGTATCCTGGACAACGGTCAGGTCGGGGGTCGCGGTTGCCAGACCGCCTGCCCGGATGGGAGCAACCACCGGAACGATCCCGACACGGAAATCTTTCATTTTTTGAAATACCAGATTACTGGATTCCAGTCGTCCGCGTTCACGGCCGTTCGATGACAACACCACTTCGACCGGCTGGAATCCTTCAGGCGGAGTATCGACATAGAAATTGAGGCTGTCGGCAGCCTGCTTGCGATCTGCCTTTCGCGTATCGTAGTAGCCAAAAGGCGCGATCTCGAAAGCATTGGCTGGATTGATAGGGGCACCACCGGCTCCCAGCGTGAGGGTTCCGGTTGTCGCGAATCGGGCCGTCCCTTTGCCGGTATCGCCGAATACACGGAAAACGGTATTCTTGTTTGCCGCGAGACGGCGACCGTCATACCCGGTGGTTTGAGTGACGGCCAGGTTCAGGAAAGGAGAGAATTCGGAGGTATTTCCGTCCGCATCGCTTGCCGTGGCGGTAATCATGCCTTCGTACGGAATGGAATTCAGGTCTATCGTGAATTTGCCCTTCTCATCCGGAACGAGTTCCCGAATGAACGTTCTTCCCTGCCCCCAGTAGCCGGACTCCGTTGTGGGCGGATCGACGAAAATCTGAACCGGTCCGGTAGCGCCGTTTGTCTGACCGCTGAGGGTCGACAGGGAACGCCCCGGAAGGAAGATGCGATTGAGTGTGGGCGAGTTGATCCTGTTGTTAGCCCAGTTTGTCAGGCGGATTCCATCCTTCTCGTTCCGATGAATCGAGTTCTTCGTAATCCGATTCTTGATGGTGTTTGGTTTGTCCAGGAGGATGCCGTACCCGTTGTTGTACCAGATCACATTCTCCTTGATTTCGGTTTCCTGGGGGCCATCGGAAAGGTTGATTCCATGGGATTGATTCTTGACTTCCGAGGTTCCATTGACGGCAAGACCGATCAGATTCTTGGAGATCGCGACATTCTTGACCCGTCCAAGCATGGAGATTCCACAATCTCCATTCCCGGAGATCAGGTTGCCTTTTGCGTCATAGTCGGCATCTCCGATGAAGAGGCTACCGGATGGGAAATAGCCGGTGTCACCTCCATTGACCAGGATCCCTTGTGCTTCGTTCGGAAGGGGATGCATTCCGGTGACATCCGTCCCGATGTAATTTCCCCAGATCCGGTAGATCACATAGCTCATTTCCGATGCCAAATGCTCAATGGCAATTCCTGCGGTCTTGTTTCCGGAGATCAGGTTGCCCGCCCCCAGATCTCCGAACCGATGCAGAGAAAAGGAGGGATTGTCGCCGCCGATCACGACCGATCCCGATTGAATCGTCGTTACGTTCAATGTGATTCCCGTCTGGTTTGGAATCGGTGTTCCGCCTTCCCCATCTGTCCCGATTTTGTTGGTCGCGATCGTGATCTGGCCGTTGACAGAATTCCGGATATCGATCCCGCTTTCGATGTTGCCGGAGATGATATTACCGCGCAGGAGATCCGTATCGGAGCCGATCCGGCCGCTCCCCACATCCCAAAGCAAGATTCCATTTTTGCGATTGGCAAGCACGGCGGTTCCCTGGCGATTCAAACCGATGAGGTTGTTGTAGATGTTCCAGTTCTGCGTTTGGTACAGATAGATCCCGTTTTCCTGGTTTCCCGATATCCAGTTGCCCAATTGGACCGTGACATCCTCGCATTGTATGAATCGCATCCCGTTTCGGCCATTGTTCAGTGCGATATTTGTGGACAGGACAAGAGTTCGATCTCCGGTTTCAAAGCAGAATCCACTGCCGAAGTTTTCGCTGCTGTCGCAATTCTCAAGGGTGATATTCCGGTTTCCATCATGGCCGCCGATTCCGGCTCCGTCTTCCGAACGCGCGTTGATCGATCCGCATCTTCTGGCGGTGACGTTCTCGACAGCGACGTTCTTCGTGCCGTGAAAATGGAGTCCCTGAAAGGCCACATTTTCAAAGACGCAGTTATTAACGCTGGTAAACACGTCATCCGAGAGGGGTCGCCAAGGTTCCCACTCGACATTGATCCCAATCCAATCCATGTCTTTGAAAATCAAATTTTCATAAATCGAATCTCCACTGACATGGCGGTCGTCGATTCCAAGACGGCTACTGGAGAATGTGCAGTCTCGAATGGTGGTGTTTGCGACACCGGAACCTGGGATGACTACAACACATTTGCAGGGATTCTTGATATCCCGGAATTCGGTATTGCGGATGTCCACCGTCATCTCGCTTCCCATCCCCGTCAGCCCGTTCGGATAGGTATTCACAAATTCACAGTTTTGGATTGTGATTTCCGACAGTCCCTCTCCATACACGGCAAGCCCTCGTCCCTGGAAATGGACATTCGTCATTTCGATGATGCTTCCCCCTTCGACCCGCACCGCACTGCTGGTTCCGAGACCTCCAGCTGTGACGAAATAGATGTTATTGACGACCAGGTGAGATCCCTGGACGGTCAGTGCGCCCGCGACACTGCTGGTCTCCGTTGAGCCGACCAGGGTGATCGGCTTAGTGACCAGGCCGTGCCCCTCCGCCGGAGCTGCCGAGGCAATGACCACGGTCCCGCCGTTGCCAAAATCCATGAGATCGTCCACCGCCGCCGACAAGGTTTCATAGCTCTTATCCCCTTCCGGGCCGTAGTATTGGCCCCGGTCATTGTAAATATCGCCCTCTTCATCCGTCGGCCTGGAATTGGTGTTGTCATCCTGGATTCCGGAGACGACAACAGTGGCTTGTGCGGCACAGAAACCGGAGAAAACAAGAAGAACGACGGTCAAGGAAATGGAGGCAAGTGTATTTCTCATGATTCATACTCCAGCGCGAGAGATGATCGGCGAAGCACGTTCACTTTGCGGAGACACACCCAGGGAAATGGTACAGGTTTTATCGATAATGCGTCAAGAAGAAAAGACAAAGATACAGGAATGGTGGTATGATACGCGGAAGAAAAGGGGGGAATGGGAAAGGCGGTCAAAAAGGACCCTCACCCCGACCCTCTCCCGGAGGGAGAGGGAGAATCCAGCGGTTACCGGCAGGATGCCGGTGTCTGCCAGAGAGGGCTTCGATGCTGAAGCAGTTGTTCGAACTTCATGAGTTTTTCGTCCCCACCCACGAATGGACTTACCCGACCTGGGCGCTTCATATCGTGATCTGGCTGCTGGCTCTTGCTGTCTTGCTAAGCGCGTTTCTGTTTGTCGCGCGGAAAATCAGAGGGATGATTCGGTCGGGCGAACGGTTTGAACAGTTCATGGAAGATTACGAATTAACTCCTGATGAGAGGGTATTCCTGGACCACTCCGCGAAGGAATTGGGGATCACGGACAAGGTCCGGATGCTTCGAGACCCAAGCCTGTCAGAACGGGTCCGCAAATGGGCGGAAGAGGAATCTTCCCGCTGGATTGAATTGCAAATGATCCTGGCGAAAATCAATGATCGGGACAAAGAACGCAGGATGGAACGATCCAAGATCCTGCCCTTCAGAGGCAAGCGGCGCTCCAGTCGACACACGGTTTAGTTACCGATGATTACGAGGTCCAACCACTCCGCCTTTTCGGAAATCCAGACACGCTTTTCCCAGAGGACTTCATAAGGAACGGAAAGCCCTTCACTGACAGAGCGTTCCAGGTATTTCTCCGGCAGGACGATGGAGGCAGGTCCCTCTCTGCGAAGGAATTGCTCCATTTCCTGTGTGTTCGAGAGTTTCATCACGTGCTGTCCCAGGTAAAACGGAAGAGACACTTCCTGGTATCGTCTCATGCCGATTCGAGCCTCATGCAGGGATTTTTCGCCATAATGCTCCTTAAGAAAAGCCGCGACCTGCCAGGGGGATTTTGCCTTGTCCAGCCGGGGCAATGCGATGCTGCACAGCAATGCGAAGCACAGAACGGGCACGGCAGCAAGCACGGCAATCACTTGGCGATCCCGGCGGTTTCTCAATAGCCGCATTCCCCGGATTGTCCCCAACGCGACGACCAAAGCCGCCGGAAGAAACCAGGGAGTTTCGCGAAAGAAACCAAGCCCTGCCGGTGCTATAAGAATCGCCAGCGTCAGCATGGCTCCTCCTGCCATGAATGCGATCTGGGATTTGGAACCCAGTTGTCGGATGAATGCAGTCCTGTTCCGCATCATCTCACTCAGAAACGCCCCCAGGACAATCGCCAGGGCTGGAAAGAGGGGAAGCATGTAGTGCGGCAGTTTGGTGCTGACGAGGCTGAACGCCAGGAATTGCGCCAGAATCCATCCGCCCAGGAATGCGGCACGTTCCTCCCGCCAATCCTTTGTGATTCCAGTTCGCAGAGCCGGGATCAGAAAGAGACTCCAGGGAATCATGCCAACAAAGAGCACCGGGATATAAACCGGAAGAAGCAGGAAATAGGCAATCCAATTTCTGCCGCCATGCCCCTGCAGGGGCGAAAGAATCGGCTCCAGCGTACGAACCCAGACTAACTCATGGAAATACCCACCACCTGTCATCCAGAGGGCCGGACCGGCCCAGATACAAATCACTGAGGCTGTGACAAGAAGACCTGGAACCGGGCGCAGTTCTTTCAGGATTTGCCGTTGGCGGGAAAGCAAGACATAACCGCCCACCGAGATCACCGGAAGAACAAAACCCAGCGGCCCTTTCGCCAGGACACCCAGCCCGCAGCCCAAATAGAACAGGAACCATCCCCGGCGACTCCGGTTTTCCAGGAAATTCCAGAATCCGAACATGGCAAGAAGCGCGGCGAAGACCAGGGTCGTATCCAGAAGTGCCAGGCGCATGGCCCCGGCAAACAACAGGCTGGTTCCCAGAATCCCGCCAGCCAGAACGCCCGCGGTCAGCGTGTACATCCGTCGGGCCAGGGAGCAAGTCATCCAGATTGTAAGTAATCCGGCCAGTGCGGACGGCAACCGGGCAGCGAATTCGTTCTGCCCGAAAACTTTCATGCAAAGCGCCATCCCCCAGAAGGTCAACGGCGGCTTCTCCAGCCAGGGTTCGCCGTTGAAATAGGGCACAAACGGGTCGCCACGGGAGATCATCTCGGTTGCACAGCCCGCGTAGTATCCCTCGTCCCGATCAAAGAATGTTGTCCAAGGGAGGTTGGGCAGGACGGAGAGAGCGCATAGGAGCAGCATGGCTGTTATCACCACGCGAAGCCTTTTCTGTTGCTGCAATTCCGTTTGATTCGCGCTGGCAAGCCAACGCAACCAGAGATCACTTTTAGCAATCAGAAGAGCGGCGACCAGGATCGGTCCGAAACACAAGAGGAAATTGAAAAACGGGCCATCTCCGTGATCCGCAAAAAGATCCGCCATGGGAAACAACAGCAGAAGCGCAAGGTACAACCGGGGGCGATACCACCAGGACATGGGGATACGCCTGAGATACCGCTCGACCAGATGCAGCGCCAAAACTCCGCAGCCGATGCCCAGGAATGCTCCCGCAAGGACATCGGAGGGATAATGATGGGCGCTCAAGACGCGAAGTACGGCCACGATCGCGGCAATTGGATAGGGAATCCATTTCCAGGCTCTCGGCAAGACAGCCACAAAGACAACCGCCGCCGCAAAGGCACAGGCTGTATCACCGGAAGGAAAAGAGTACTGCCCGAAATCCCATGCTTCGATTTCGGAAACATGCCGGGTCCCGATTTCATAAGCGGGACGAAGCCTTGAGAAGATGGACTTTGCGACAATGACCGAGACTCCCATGAGGATAGACGCCGCAAGTCCCTCCACCGCGATCCGTTTCCGGCTGCCCAGTACGGCCATCAGGAAAAAGAGCCACAGCGGAACGGAAACCCGCCCCAGTTCCTTGATTGCTTCATACCAGCGACCATCAATCGCGCTGCGCAAGTGTATATAGGACCAAGTTGGGATTGTAGAATCGAGAAAAATATGGACCAGCCACAGGGAAACACCGGACAGGGCAATCGCCAAGGCAATCCATTGAAGAGGCACATTCCTGTCATGAGGCTCGATTTGTGTCATGGAAGCGGGAAAACCTCAGTGAACCAGGGGTGTTCCGGAATGAGTGTCGGAATCGAACTGAAAAGGATTTGTCTCTGCACCAAGTCAGTATCTTATGGGGGAATGGGGATCATGGGCAAGATACGAGGACATGGCCTTCTTCACAGATCGACGATTCGAATGGACTCGGCTGATGTTCCTCGGATTGTGATAAATCCAACGTAAAACCATCGATTTCAACTCCATTCAGACTGAGTGTGTGCAAGGTCAGGTGATGATTTTCTACGGAAACACAAGTCACAACGTTTGGTGTTGAGTCAAAAGGCGTTTCCAGATCTTGCCCGGCTCTGCACCAGACCATCTGACCGTCATTCGGATCTTTTCCCAGGTAGACATCTCCCTGGATCGCATTGCCGATTCCGTTGAGCGGGTGTAATCGAGTTCCCCCCAGGCCCGAAGTAATGTATGTCACGCCGTCCCGCCGGGTTCGGTAATAAGCGTGGTCGTGTCCGCTGAACACGAGCCTGACACGATATTGTCTGCACAGATCCTCGAGTTCTGGAACGGGTGGGATGTCTCTACCGATGGTGTGGATGCCCCGATGCAGACACAGGATGATTTCCATTCCCCTTGCCGAATCGAGCGCATCGAGGAGCCAGTCCATCTCCGGTGAGTGAGAAACTCCCCCGTTCGTGATCTGCTCGGTGAACGACCAGGAGAGGATGATAAAGCGAAACCGCCCGCAGTCGAATCGGTAATAATCCCTGTCAAGTCCAAAGAACTGCTTGAATCGTGAGCCGTTTGCCCACTTGAGATTCCCCCGGAACTCGTGGTTTCCGATGACAGGCCAAAATGGAATCCGTCGGAACAGTCGGCCATGTTGTTCCGCTAACAGGTCCCAATCCCGCGTGAGAACATCTGCACCTCTGTGGACTAAGTCTCCCAAGTGGATCATGAAATCCGGGGCCAGTTGTTCCGCAAAATGAAAAACGCGCTCCGATCCCGGTTTCAGTTCGGTGTCGCCAAACACAACAAAGGTAAACCGTTCCTCGCTTAACAGGAATCGCTTCTTGACACCTGCCATCAACGGGCGAGGATCGAAAGGCTTTGCCATCCAGACTTTGTTCAGAATCCGCGACAGCGCGATTGCGCTCGCAGCACAAATCCGTGATGCAATGAGGACCGTCAGACCAATCCAACGTCGAAGCATAATGGGAAATTATGGCGCGGGATGATGACGGAATCATGATGAAAACATTACTGTTCTGCAATCTATCGAACAGTCAGGATCGTTTGGAAACGATGATGAACCGGAAGGCAGCCTGAAAAAAAACGTTACGGTTGCGATTTCTTTCGGGGCAAAATGAGAGAAAAACTGCTTCCATGTCCGACCGACGAACGGAAAGTAATCTCGCCCCCATGGGCGTGTGCGACCGCACGGGCAAGGCTTAATCCCAAGCCGCTCCCCGGATGGGTTCGGCTGGAATCTCCGCGGTAGAAGCGCTCGAAGACTCGACTTTTGTCCTCATCGGGAATGCCGACTCCGGTGTCCTGAACGGTGATTTTCAGGAAGTGACCGCATTCTTCCGCCAGAAGAGTGACCTCGCCTCCTGCATGGGTGTATTTCAGAGCATTGTCGATCAAGTTGGCCAGGGCACGCTGGATTTTTCGCAGATCCCCCCGTATGGGTGGAAGGCCGTTCATTTCCGCTCGCAGGGAAATATTCCTTTCCTCTGCAACCGGTTGGAAGAGATCGACCGCCTGGTGAACAACAGCCCCCAGGTCGATGTCCACCAATTCCAGCCGACCGGTCCCGGCTTCCGCCTCGGAAATGTCCAGCATGGTATTGATGATATGAAGGAGCCGGTCGCATTCCTCGACGACATTCCCCAGGATCTGCTCAATATCGGAGGGGTGGGTTTTCAAGGCGATGGCTGTTTCCGAAATGCCCCGGATGCGGGTGATGGGGCTGCGGAGATCGTGCGCGATGTTGTCGTTCACCTCACGCATTTCGATCAACAGCTTTTGGACGCGATCCGCCATGCGGTTGAAGGTGTCGCCCAGTTTGGCGATTTCATCGCCGTATTGCGCCACGCGCACTCGTTCATCAAGATGTCCTTGCGCAATGCGCTCGGCTGTGCGAGTGACATCTTCGACGCCTTCCATGGCTTTTCGGGCCATTTTCCACCCGATCAGCGTGCCAAGTGCGAGCATCGCCACGATCGTCACAGCCGCGTTTCGTCGGAATTGCGCCAAAATGCGTTCATACTGATCCAGGGCAATGCCGATTTGAAGAACCTTGTCCGGCGTAATCTCCGACGAGAATGCCCGCACTTTCCGGCCGTCCGGTTCCACCGTGACAGTCTTCAGCACGGCAGATTGCTCGCGGTCTTCCGTAAACCAATCCAGCGGGAAAACCTGCTCAGCCCAGCGAGACATGCCACAACAAACCAGGACATCCCCCGAAGAGGAGGTGAGGCGAAAGAAGGCATTATCCACCCCTTCGTCCTTCGTCTCCAGAAAGAACATCTCCCGGACCTGTTCGATATCCTGGTTGGAAACCACATACGCCAGTTCATCTCCTTCGGCGAGGATCTCTTCATCAATCTCTCGGTTCAGGTAAGTGGCGATCATGAAATAGATCCCGAATACGCCTGCACAGGAAACCAGTGCGAATAAAACCGCATAGAACAAGGTCAGGCGGAATGCGACGGAACGGAAAAGACGATCACGCAGTGTGTTCCAGGACATATCCCACTCCGCGCACGGTTCGGATGATTTCGGTCTCGAATCCCTCGTTCAATTTGGTTCGCAGCCGACAGACACAGGCCTCAACGACATTGGTTTGAGGATCGAAATCGTAGTTCCACACATGTTCCATGATCATCGTTTTGGACACGACCCGTCCGGCGTTGCGCATGAGGTACTCCAGGAGGCTGAACTCACGCGGTTGAATGTCGATGGGACGCGACTGCCGCGAGACACGGTGTTTGAGCAGGTCTATCTCCAGATCCCCGACCACAAGCCGCGTTGTGTCTGTGGTTCCAGCGGCACGACGGATGAGTGCCTGCAAGCGCGCCAGAAGTTCCGTAAAGGCGAACGGTTTGACGAGATAATCATCCCCTCCGCTCTGCAATCCCAGGACCCGGTCATCCACCTCGCGCTTGGCACTGAGGAAGATCACCGGGGTATTGACCGATTCGCTCCGGGCCTGGCTTACCAGGGCCAGACCGTTCATTTTCGGAAGCATGATGTCCACTACGGCTGCGTCATACGGCTCAATGCACAACCGATGGAAGCCGGTCTCACCGTCCGGTGCATGATCCACAGCATACCCGGCCTCCTTGAGACCCTTAAAGATGAAAGCAGCGATGGTCAAATCGTCTTCGATCAAGAGAATACGCATTGGGCAATCCGTGACGGCATGTGGATGATCTGTGGATTTCTTCTTAGTTTACTTGTGCCAATTAAGAAACTGAACCTACCCGAAATGGCATCCGAAATCGCCCGGGGGACGGACATGATACAGCCTGAATTGCGGCGACTGTGATAGTATAATCGGAGCGATCGAAGATTCCATTGAGTGGCTATCGCCTGGAAAGGTTCCATGGCTGTCACATCTCGACGTCGTCTGCTGATTACCGCACCGCTGGCGATCATTCTTCCCGCCGGGCTGATCACCTATCTCGGTTTCTCCGGGATTGCCCTGTTGGAACAAGCCGTGGAGCCATACCTGAACGCCGACCTCCAGAGTTACAAACAGTCTCTCGACGATTTCCTGAGCGTGGAGTTGATGAAACGGGACATCGAGTTCAACACAGCGATCCGCATCCGGCTCAATGAACGCCCGATGAAACCTCCCGGTCTCGAGTCCGGTGAGCCTATTGTCTTCGATATGCCGCTCCAATTTACGCGGTCGATTTTCCTTCGTCTTGGAACCGGTCCGTTCGTATTCTACAGCCGGGATAATCTGCGCAAGGAGGATATGGATACCCCAGGGTATTCGGCCTCCGAACGGAGCGCCTGGACCGCCTGCAATCCACCATCGGCTGATTTAGTGAATTGGCTGAATGAAGAGCTGGGGAAGACACAGGCTGCCTCGCTCATCCCGAATCAATCCGCTTTTTTTACTTTTTCCCGTGCGGAAGGTCCCCAGCGATATCACGGACGGTACACCTTTTGCCGTTTGGATGACAGGCAGGAATCCATTCTTTGGGTGGGATACATTTACGACCTTGATTATGTTATTGAGAACATTCTCTGGCCGGTTCTCAATGACATGTGGCAACGTCATTATACCATTGCCTCGTATCCGCTGGAAATTCTGGATTTGGACAAGGAAGACAAGCCTGTGATTGCCAGATGGCCTCTCGGCGAATACAGTCAGTCTTCGGAGTATTCCGAGAGCGAAGGATTGAATTTGCGGGATACGTTTCCGTTCTGGGGAGTTCGATATCTGAAGGATGCGGGCATTCGGAAGTCTCTCAACATCGACGATTTTCGGAATATCTGGATTCCGCAGACGATCTGTGCGGCCGTGATTATGATTCTGGCCATCCTCGGTTCGATCCGTAACATTGCACGGGAGTTGAAGCTGGCGAAGATGCGCTCGGATTTTGTGGCTCGCGTTTCCCATGAGCTTCGGACGCCGCTCGGACTGATCCGCTTGTTCGCGGAGACTCTGGAGATGGAGCGGATCGGCGACCAGGAACGTCGCGGCCAGTACCTTCACACGATCACCCGTGAAAGCGAGCGTCTTTCCAAACTCATTGACAACGTGTTGAATTTTTCGAAAATCGAAGCCGGGCAGAAGCAGTATCAGCTGAGCTGGGGATCCGTGGAGGACATTGTAGAAAGCGTGGCGGATTCCATGCAGTTCCATATTTCCCGGAACAACCTGGAACTGAATGTACAAATCGAGCCGGATCTGCCCATGATTCGGATTGACCGCGAGGCGATGGCTCAAGCCCTGTGGAACCTGTTGTCCAATGCGGCCAAGTATTCGGGGGATGGTCGGCTGGTGCAGGTACAAGTGTTCGGCAAGGACGGGGAAGTGGTTGTGAGCGTTCGCGATGAAGGGATTGGGATTGCGCCCCAGAACCTGAAGCGGATTTGCGAGAAGTTTTACCGGGTGGACGATCCGCGTGTGCGGGAGCGAGGCGGAAGCGGTTTGGGGCTTTCGGTGGTCAAACACATTATCGAGGGCCACAATGGACGATTGGATATCCAAAGCACTCCAGGTAAGGGCAGTGTTTTCTCCCTGTGTCTGCCCATTCCGGACGGAGCGCCTTCGCTGACCGAACGAGACGAGGAGAGAGACGAAGTGCGATGACCAAGATACTCATAGTGGAAGATGAGCCGGACATGCGTCGCGGCCTGGAAGACAACCTTCAGTTTGAAGGGTACACCACGGTCAGTACCAGCAACGGCCTGGAGGGATTGCGACTGGCCCGGCAGGACAAGTTTGACCTGATCATACTGGACTTGATGCTGCCCGGCATGGACGGTCTGGATCTATGCCGACAGCTCAAGCGTGAGGGGAGTTCCACCCCCATCATCATGCTGACCGCGAAGGGTTCCGAAAGCGACCGGGTGATGGGGCTGGAGGTCGGCGCGGACGATTACATCACAAAGCCGTTCAGCCTGCGCGAACTACTGGCTCGGGTCAAGGCGATTCTGCGTCGGTCCGGTGCGCTTTCCAGCCTGTCGGAGTTTCAGTTCGACGATATCTATCTGCATTTCGGGCGCTACGAGGCCACCAAGGGCGGGGAACCGCTCCAGCTGTCACCCAGAGAGTTCGAGATCATGCGCCTTCTCTCCGAACGTCGCGGCGAGATTGTGACCCGCGAACGGTTTCTCGAAGAGGTGTGGGGCTACGAATCCGCGCCGTCCACACGAACGGTCGATAATCACATTGCCAAGCTGCGGCAGAAAATCGAAGTCGATCCCGATAATCCCAAACACATCGTCACAGTCCACCGGATGGGATACAAGTTTGTGCCGTGAGGCATGGGTGGATAGAAGCCGGGGGCAACCACGGGGGGTTGCCCCTACGAAACATGTCGCCCGTAGGGGCAGGCCTCCGTGCCTGCCTCAGGATGCAGGCTCCAGACACGTTGCATATCCACGAATGACCAGAGGCTTTCCCTGTGCTTCATCCGCCCGCAGCCTTTCCGCGGTGTTCTCCGACCCGAACGCATCCGCGACATCGCACACCGGATGGCCGTCCATTACCTGCACACGCGGAAGTTCCTTTCCGGTATGAACTTCAATCCCGCCTTTGAACGTACAAACCTGAAGGTATATCTTCCGGTTAGCGGAAACGGAGCCGAGCATCTTTCGGGAAATCGCCATGACTACGGAACCGTGTTCTTCCTGCATTGTGTCTACGATATTGAAATAGGGATAGTTCGGATGCGGGAACCCGGAACTGAGAAACCGGCTTTTCACCTCCCCCTTTTCGTCCAGGAACTCCATATCATATTGGCTCTTGTCCTCATTATCATACCAGTGCCGTAACCACACCTGGCATTCCGCTCCACGGTCCCATCGCGTGGATGGGCTGATCTCCCGGATTCCCTCTTCCGGTGAATCGGAATCGAAGAGCAGCAACGTGTCCTGAAAGACAAGGCCTTGCAGATCCCGTGTTGAGTTGTAGTCGATCCGCACGTATAGATATTCATCTCCCCATTTCGCCGACACTCCCAACAGATCGCGCGTGAGATCCGTGTTGAATTCGAATTGTTTTGTGGCGTCCTCCGTTCCATAAGTCCGTATCCAGTCCTCCGCAGGATCGTCTGCCCGGCAATCCGGATTGCTCCACAACATCGGTCTGGTTTGTGCTCTCAGGCCGCCGTCGTTCATTACTCCGAAAGCGGAGACCGCCCGATCCGGATTCAAGAAAGGCTGTTGCAGTAACAGATCTATTTGATAATACGCTGCGAAATCCCGGAATTCCG
>JAKPYU010000154.1 GCA_029568995.1 Candidatus Omnitrophota bacterium
TTTCTTTCCCTCTCCTGTGGCTCACGAGCGGTTGTGTCGGCAAAGCAGGATGGGGATAGGCACGTGGTCCGTCTCGCGCTGTCCGTAGATCCCCGGTTTCTCGACCCGCACCGCGCCGGAGATGTCTATTCCGGGCGACAATGCGGCCTGGTGTATGACTCGCTGGTGGATTATCAATACCCCTCCCCGCTGGAACCGCAGCTCGTACCGTGCCTTGCCCGACGAATGCCGGAAATCACCGATGGGGGAAAAACCTATACGTTCACCCTCCGCGATGACATTTTCTTCCAGGATGACCCGTGTTTTCCAAACGGAGTGGGACGCAAGGTGACCGCACGGGATGCGATTTACTCGCTCAAACGTCTCATGTCGCTCCCGCAGGGAGGATTCTGGGTGTTGGAGAATAAAGTGCTGGGGCTGGATGACTGGCGCAGCCGATTCCTGGCTACCACCGATCCGCAAACACGCGAACAACTTTTCGATGAACCGGTGGGAGGATTGCCGATTCTCGACGAATACACGTTTCAGATCCGCCTCCTGTCTCCCTATCCGCAACTCCTGTGGGCTTTGAGCCTGCCATACGGCGCGATTGTCCCCCGCGAAGCAGCGGTGCGATACGGCCCTGATTTCAGCCGTCACCCGGTCGGCACGGGACCGTTTATCCTGAAAGAATATGTCAAGAAGCAGCATTTGATCTGGACACGAAATCCGAAATACCGAGAACATTTTTTTCCGCAGCTGGATTCATCCGACATGCAACAAGACCATTACAAAGAAACGCTTCGCCTGAAATGGGAACAGCAGGGCGCGCTGGAGCCGAAGGATTGGGATCGTTACATTGCGCCTCATATCGGTAAACGAATGCCGCTCGCGGATGAAATCCAGTTTCTGATTATCCCGGAAGCCAGCACGATGTGGATGGAGTTCCTTGCAGGAACCATCGACTGCTATGAGAGAATCAACAAGGAACAATTCGACCGCGCGTTTGTCGGAACGGCTAATTCGAACAACAGCACCGCGTCGCCGGATGAACTGTTGGCACGGGAGATCCGAGACCAGGGAATCCACTTACAGATCTGCGACGATCCAAGTATTACCTATCTTGTGTTCAACATGGAGGATGAACTGGTTGGCGGCTACGATGAGCGACACAAGAAATTGCGCAAGGCGATCAGTCTGTGTATGGACCGCGCGTATCTCATCTCAACTCATTTGAACGGAAGAGGAAGACTTGCGAACATGCTGATCCCGCCCGGCGTAAGGGGATTCGACCCGGACTGTCGGACATCATGGGGTGTCTACGATCCTCAGCACGCCCGCGATCTGCTGCAAGAGGCCGGATATTCTGTCAGTCGCGATTCATCGGGAGAGTGGGTAACACGGGAATCCCCGGACGGGCCACCCCTGGAATTGTCGGTCGAATTTCGTTCGGCAATCCAGGGAACAAGGGATATCGCGCGATTCTACACGATCTGTGCGCAAGAGATCGGTATCCGACTGCAATGCAACTTGCAGACATTTCCCGAATTTCTCCGACGCGCCTCCGAAGGCAAAGGCCAACTGTACGATGCCAATTGGACCATGGACTACCCCGATGCACAGAATGTGTTGCAGCTGCTCTACGGCCCGAACCGCCGTCCGGGAGTGAACTACGCCGCATATCGAAACGACCGCTATGACCGTCTTTATGAGGAACTACAAGTTCTTTCCGACTCTATCCCGGAGGAATGGCAGCGGAAATCCGAAATCATTTGGGAGATGCTGAAGATCATTGACGAGGATACGCCGTGGATCTATCTATATTACAATCGGCCGTTCGTCCTGTATCATGACTGGTTTTCGCCCACAAAGCCGATCCCGATGTCTACCAGAGAATACCGATACACGACTTCGGACCCGAATAGGAGGCGAGATAAGGTAGAAGATAGGAACGCCATCTTCTGGCCCCCCGGTATCCTGTTCGTTCTTGTCTTTCTGGCCATCGTTGGCGCATTTGTATATAAGATTGTAGATCAACAACAAGGATAGCGTCTATGTTGTTGTATGCCATTCGAAGAATTCTGTATGCGATCCCGATTCTTTTCGGGGTTATTCTGCTGACATTTACCTTATTTTATGTCATCAATACACCCGACGCCTTGGCCATTAAGGAGCTCCAGAAGGCTGCAAATCCGGAGACTGTCCGTCAATGGAAAATACAGAAAGGATTCTGTGTGTATACGGAGGAGGGACTTCGCAAGACGAAGGAAATCGAGACCGGACGGGCGTCACCAGGTACGGTGATTACCGATGAGGATATCCGTCCCGTGGCAATGCCGGTTCTATTCCTGCGCTATGGTCTCGATCTGTTGACATTCGATTTTGGGCGCGACCGGGATGACCGACCGGTTTCCCAGGTTCTGCTTGGCGGCATGGTTCCCTCCCTGAAGATGATGGTTCCCGCGTTTTGTCTGAGCGAGATCATCACGATATTTCTGGCCCTGTTCTGTGCTCTCTATCGGGGGACGAAGATCGACCGGGCATTTGTTGTATTGGCCGTGTTTCTGATGAGCTTCAACTCCGTTGCGCTAATCCTCTTCTTTCAGAAATTTCTGGCGGCGGATTGGCGGTATTTTCCCATTTCGGGCTATGACACCGGTCTTTCGGGATATGCCTACCTGGCGCTTCCAATCCTGATTTACGTGGGACTGTCGATGGGCGTAGGCATTCGGTTCAACCGCATACTGATGCTGGATGAAATCCACCAGGATTACGTGCGGACGGCGCGGGCAAAAGGGCTAGGCGAGAATACGGTTCTATTCCGCCACGTTCTGCGAAATGCACTGATTCCTCTGATCACGCGCTGGGCCGTGTCCATTCCGTTCCTCTACCTGGGATCTTTGCTGTTGGAGACATTCTTCGGGATTCCGGGGCTGGGCGGAATTACGCTGGAGGCGATTCAGAATGCGGATCTGAATACGATGCGCGCGGTTGTGTTTCTGGGAGCCTTGCTGTTTGTATTGGCGAATCTGACGGCGGATATCCTGTACGGGATCGTCGATCCCCGTGTACGAGTAGGTTAGAAAAGCGATGCCCTGGCGAGAAGTATGGAGAATTCTGCGAAAAGACCGGTTGGCGATGATTTCGCTGACAGTTATTACGATCTGCGCTGTACTGGCGGCGCTGGTTCATTTCGGCATTCTTGCAGAGGATGTCTCGGAAACTCACCGCCTGCGACGAATCGAGATTGGGGAACCTTCGGCCTTTCTGCTGAGGATGCAGCGCGAGGAACTTGTGCGCCCGTTCGCGCTCGACTCGTGGATATGGCTTCTATCGAATGGCCTGGCGCTGGAGTCGGCGGAAATGCACGGCATGATCCGGCTCCGACGAGGGAGGGACTGGTCCTATCACCCTCCGACCGTGTTGATTCAGTTGCAGGAACATGGAATCGTGGGCCTCTTGCGACGAGAGGCCTGGGCGTATCCGCTCGGAACCAACCTCGACGGGCAGAATGTCTTGTCGATTCTGCTGCATGGTCTTCGGTGGGCCTTCATCATCGGCGTGGTGACATCCCTGATCGCCATTCCGATTGCGGTTGTGATCGGGTCGCTGGGCGGATATTTCGGCGGCATTGTGGATGACATCGTGGTGTGGATTTATTCCACATTTGCATCCGTGCCCCAGCTGCTTCTGCTGATCGCGCTGCTGACGTTCATGGATAAAAGCATGATGAATGTCCTGATCGTGATCGGGGTGACGACGTGGGTAGACTTGTGCCGCCTGGTCCGAGCGGAATTTTTCAAACACAAGGAGCGGGAGTATGTGCTTGCCGCGCGGTCCCTGGGGCAGACTCATACCCGGATCATCTTCCGCCATATCCTTCCGAATGTCAGCCATATCGTCATCATCACGTTCACCATTCGTTTTGTGCAGGCGGTTTCGCTGGAGGTGTTCCTAAGCTACGTGGGAATTGGAGTCGATCCATCGCTGGCGACCTGGGGGCAGGTGATTTCGGCGGCCAAGGATGAATTGGCCCGTCAGCCCAGCGTCTGGTGGCCTCTCACCGGGGCCACAGTGTTCCTGTTCATTCTGTCGCTGGCGTTTTCGATTGTGGGAGATAGTCTGCGGGATGCACTCGACCCGAAACTGCGCACCTGAGCGGACGTCGCCTTATCGGCCACGCTGTTCTTCCATTTTCTGCAGACGTTCCTTCAGACGTTCCAGTTTCATCATCATGTTTCTGTGGTGAGTCCCCTTCCAGAACAGCTGATCGCAGCTCCGGCAGTACCAGAACTCGTCCAACGTCTCCAACACATGCGGTGGAATCCGTTCCGCGTATTTTTCCTTATGCACAGGCAACAGCTCGTCATTACAGACAAGACAGCGCGAAAACCAGGCGTGGTCGTAGTCCAGCTGGTAGGTTTTCAGGACCAGCCACAGTTGGACCTCCGGGCGGTCTGTGGGCAAAACCAGAACGCTGAGGTCGGGGTATCGTTCGGCGAGGGTGGTATCCCGTGTCAGAACAATCCGGTCCTCTTCTTGCGCACGGCGTGCAAGTTCTTCATCTTCGATGTCCCGCTCGTAGGCCGTGTCGTACCCGATCATGCGGAGCCACCAGCAAAGTCGCCCCACCATATCGTCCGCGAAAAACCTGATATCACTTTCCATTGACTTAGTACTCCAAGTTGAATACGTCACTATCCTGCGCCGGAAGAAACAAGACGTCAAGCCGGACTATATGGTCCCGCCATCTCAGGACATCCCGTCACTTGGCCGACAGCATGGGCATCAGGGCGTCACGAATCTTCGCCTGCATGTCCTCATCCGCCGTTCGTTTGTCAATCAACTCCCGGATCCGTTGATCTCGCTCATGGACGAAGTCCCGGAATTCGCGCAGGACTCGGCGGCATTCCTCCGCTTCATGGGGAATCCGAATCAATCCCCGGAACCCCGAGTTCGCCAGAAAGATGACAAGACGATCTTGCTCCGGGATTCTCGTCCTTAGCACATCGAGTGTCTTCTTGCCTTTCACAAAGGAAACTCCGTTGGCTTCAAAAAGGCTCTCATGTTGTCTCGCCAGCCCCGTTTCCGGGATTTCAATCGTATCATAGGTCTTCGTTCGATCGAGAAAATCGGGATCATACTTTCGTAACAGTGTACTTTCCGCTTCATGAATTCGGTCAAAGATTTGAGCAGCGATTTCTCTCGGCGTTGCCTGCCCGTGCCGTCTGGCTCGATTCTTGTTTTCAATCGCCTTTTCTTCTTTTCGGCGAATCGATTCAAAAAACTCGCGCAGGTAGGAATAGAGCGCATTGAGAATCTCTTCACGCCGACTCTTCGAGCGTTCTCCCAGAAGTTCCAGGACTGCATCATCCAACTCACGACGATCCGGCATATCCAGCTCGGACTGATCGGAGAGATTCTCCAGGTCCCATTCGCGGTCCTTCTGCCGATAGGCCATCTCGCGCAGGCGTTTCTCTGAGAGAAATTGCAGGGCGTTCCGTTCCTTCATCTTCGCGAATGCCCTCGCGACACGCTTACGCTGTCTCTCGGTTCCTTTGCGCGGGTCGGGAACCAGCATCATATTGACATCGACGATCATCGTGCTCCAATTACCTTCGTTTCCCACAGGACGTCCGAATTGAAGAGAAGACAACAAGACAAACGTTGAGTTTAGTGCACCGGCCCACAAATCAGGGCAATCTTCCAAGGATTGAGGATAAATCTCGTAGAACCGACAGTTAGCAAGAATAGCGTGATCATTTGTCGGGACAATATGGCGATATTGTCTCTCTTTCGGCCACAATATCGGCGTTCGTCGATGCCCTGTCAGGTCGTACCATTCCCTCTTTTCGGTTACCCGCGATGAACAGGTTGAACCTTCATGGTAACCACACTCTTCGCCCCACTCGATATAGTCCAGAACGTACGTTCCTTTCAGTTTGGATTTCTTTCCGGAGACCACAAGGATCTGTCGATTGCAGTCTTCCGGTTTAACAACAAATCCCTTGACCTCCATGAGGCTGTGAATCTCAGGTTCGAGATACTTGGACTCGATAGGAAGAATCCGACCGCGCCCCTCGCCACAACGGACCAGCTTTACTTTGCCCGATTGGACCGACCTTCGGGGCACTCCGTATGCAATCTCGAACGGACCAGGGTCCTGAATCCGATTCAGGCACTCCATACTGCAATCGACAGGGAAGAAGAAAACGTCTCTTCCACTCTTGACGCCAAAACGAATCTCCGCAATATTGCCAAGCGGAGCAAGCCGTGAGCCGTACCGGTCGAGTAAGTCAAACCAGAGATCCGGCGCTCTGAGATGTACACCCCATTTGCCGCCATAGTAATCCCCATGCTGGGATCGCCCATCTTCTTCTTCGGCATCGCCGGATTTGCCCATCATGATCCCCAGACAAACCCCGTCATTCCATAGATCTCTCTGGCGGACAACCCTGGCGCGATAGTACTCATTGACCGCATTCGATTTTAATCCAAGTATTTCATTCCGAAATCTGTCAACCGCCTGGAATGCACCGGTCGTTGTTCCATCATGCCCCAAAATCTCACCAATCGGACGGCGGAATTGAACAAATCGCACAAGATGATTCATCCGCTTCGCCTCGTTTTTTTGACGCCGCAAAACGGTGATTGCGGTCACGACACGAGCACCGACAAACCAGGGTTCCTCAAGGCTTTCCAACACAGCGACCATTTCGAAATTCTTCAGCATCCATTCCTGTAATCGGAAGCCGTATTCAACATCCAGCCACTGGCTGGAGGTCAGAAATGCGAGATATCCGCTATCTTTCAGATAGCTCGCAGCGTGAATCCAGAAATAGCAATGGATATCGCTGCGACCGGATAATTCCAATCGAGACTCGTTTCGAAGCAGTTGCTGATAGTAGGATTTCCTGTCCTGTGGAATCTGTTCCTGGCGGATATATGGCGGATTACCTACGACAGCGTCCAGGGGAGGCATTTCAACCGTACGATGTTGAATTTTCCCCAACCCAGCTGATTCGGCTCGTTTCGGCAAAACAACAAACGGTTTTTCGGGAAGGACATCAAAAAAATCGCTTCGCAGAATCTGCGGATAATTCTCATCGTCGATCAGGTCACGCGTCGCCAGGTTGATCGTAGTCAGATGAGCCGGGAATTGCGACAAGTCAATTCCAAACAAGTCTTTTAGAAGATAACCGTGTTTGCGAGCTAGATCGAGTTCCCGTTTTCGCGCATATGCACGAACAAGAAACGTTCCCCCTCCACATGCCGGGTCCAGGATTCTCTCATCTCCCCTGCGAATACAAAAACTATTGATGAGATCCACCACCTCAACCCGTGTATAAAACTGGCCGTATTTGTGCCGTTCATTCGGGCTGATGAGACGCTCGAATATACTCCCGATGACCTCATAGTCGATTCTTGAGAAATCGAATCGATGGATTTGATTGACTAACTCCCGCCAATGGGGAACGGCCTTATCCGAATAAAAAGGGATTCGGTTCCCAATTCCGATATGCTCCTCTCCGAAAACCGTTTCGTAGTCCCCAGTTACCATTTTCGCCTCCGCAAAATACCTTTCCAGGTGCAATCTCAGGTTGTTCCCCGTGTCAATATGATCGGGAACGGAGAGCTTCTCCATTTTCGCCCCGTGACGCTTCAACAATGCCTCATGAAAGACCAGCTTGTTGACAAGGGCATAACAGGCAAACTTGGAGGCCCGTTCCATGTTATCCCGAATCGCCTCTGGGCTATAATCAATAATCCACCCCTGCTCGTCCCGCATCCACTTGTCCAATTCGCTTTGAAATCGGGAATTCTTGTATAGATCTTCCAGGGTGGAGCGATTGAGCAGAATCGGCATATTCAGTGCGGATTCCAAGATTTCAATAAACTTCTGATCGGGGGACTGCGTCCCGATTGGTCTTTTGCCGCGAAGGATCTCCGCAAATTCACTGAGAAAGTCTGTCAGCCAGGAACGAATCCTATGAGCCGTGCTGGGGGCTTCGAAGTGGGAAGGCTTGTGGACATCAGTCACACTCCAGGACTTGGATTTACGGTCTTTCTGCGCGGTTTCTGCGGGGAAGGTCTCCCAGAGAACGCATTCGTTGACATTCCATGTGAAAAAGAAATTCGATTTGGCATTCTGGGCTTTCCTGCGCGCACCCTGCACCAGGTTTTCATTGTAGGGACTGCCGCCATCATCCCGATAAGGCAGTTTTACCTCCCCTGTCAGAACGACGGTTTCGTTCTTGCCCAGCAAAGTCAAGTCCCGACGAGATTGCGATCCGGATTCCTTCTGTTCGCATTTTGCCTTCGAGAACGGGAGAGACTCGTCCTTCGTCAGGATCTCATTGATCCACCCGGCGACTTCCGCCACCAATTCCCATTCGTTGATGTCCGCGCACATGGTTCCCTCAACTTAACATCCGGCACATTGTATCGGGCATCTATCCTATCACAAAAATGGACTCTTGAGGCAATGTCACACAGGAATTCGAGATGATTCCCTTCCCCCCATCTCCCTCAACAGCGGACCGAACACGGATGCGACCCGGTGAATCTCGCTGAAATAATGGACATAACGATCCAAGAGGCGCAATTGCGACGGGAGATCGCTTTTCAACGCAAAATATCCCGGCGCTCGGATAGTCACAAACAGGCGCTCCAGCGCCAGTTCCAGGATTTCGTACAGCCGGAATCCCTGCTCAATCTCTTCTCGAATCGCCTGCAAACGATCCAACAGGCAAGCGACCTCCTTCGGGTCGGCCCGGACAGAGACATTGGAAATCGCCTCCAGTCCCCGATGCGACTTCTCCACGGCATCCTCGACAATTCCCGCCAGGTCCATGAGAAGTGAACCAGGGATTTTCGGCAGCGGAACCTGGTGAATCGCATCCAGCATACCCCATACGTTCCGCCCGTCGCGCATGTATCGCTCCAGTGCCTCGGAAAACGGAATGATTTCCGTCCCCTCGATTCGAGCGCCGCCTTCGGTTGCATCGACACAATGCACGCCGGTTTCGGCCAGCAGTCCCTCCAGGAACCGGATGCACTCGTAGAAAGTCGGGCTGGTGGGGACCATGCCGCCATCTACGCCGGGAGTTTGAACCATCTCCACCTGTTCCCGGTACGCGTCGTTTCCTTCCGGTCTTCGGTAAACCATCTCCCCGGAATCTGTGTACGAAACCTCCGCTTCCAGAGCGGTCCCGGCGGCATGGCTGCTCCCGGACCCCGGCGGAAATGCGAGATCCAATCCCACAAAGATAATCGGAGTGCACCCCATCAGGCGAGCCAGGTGAAACGCCGCCAATGCCACCGTCTGACTGAACGGCAACAGGTCATCATCCACGAGATGCCGTCCCGGAAGATGCCGGTGCAAACAACGGCATCGGTGCGGCAGGAAGATCGAAGCACCCTGATACTTTTCTGTGAGGCGCGGCGATACCTGTGGGTCGAAAACAAACAAAGTCTTTTCCAGATCCTCAATCCCCTCAAAATGACGTTCATTCAAGTCCGAGGGATCTTTGGTCACCACAAAATGCGGCTCGATCCCGCGTGCCTGAAGAAGCCGCAGAGAGGTGTCCACGGCGAAGATCGCCGCATGTCCTACAGCGGACACGATCTGGTCGATGTTCTTATTGAGTGACGGCCCGGCGGCAACGATGAGCGCCGGGCATCCCACGGCCTTATTCTTCAAAACCGATGGAGGATGTGCGCGGTACATCGCGGGGATATTGCGGAAAAGATGCTCCTGTGTCCGCAGACCCGTGGTTTCCATGTGACGAAGCATTCCATCATAGGCTTCCTTGACACGCTCCATTTCCCGTTGAACCTGCTGCAAATCATCGGGACAGGCACGGGCAGCAGGCGGCAGGATGTAAAAGTCAAATCCCGTCGAAAGAAACTCCCCCATTCGCGACAGAATCGCCCGGTACAGGTTCTCCGGCGGCTCCCCGCACAAAAGGAACACGTTGGGATGATTCAGAACGGGCCGCAGATCGACCCACTCCATGGCCGCCCGGAGAATATCCGGACGTGGTTCGACAATGCAGAGATAATCCCGTGGTTTCCCCATCAGGAGCGCGAGGGCATGGTATCCGAGGCCAAGGCCGAACAGGATCATCCGCGAAGAATCGCGAATCCCGGGCGACTCCGCCCACCGGATCGCTTCCCGCTTGGGATCATGGCGGCTGTGATAGAGCACCTGCTCCCCACCCGGTGTGGGGACAATGAGCGCGGGAAATCCCGACGGTGTTCCGATCACGGTACACCCGCTCGGTTCCGGCTTTGCCTCAATCCGCCCGGCAAGCGCAGGGAATCGCGCCCGAAGAGCGGCCAGATTGCCTTGGTATATCTGCGCGTTCTTCTCGTCCACAGAATCGCCCCGTTCTCGGATTCACAATGCACCGCCATGCTACCGCAGTAGGGGAGTAACGTCGAGATGATTGACGTGCCTTGGAGTGCGGCAGCGAAGCTGACGCCTTGGCTGGATTCCGGTGTGCGCCGGGCCTTCTTTGTCTGGCGAAAGCCCCGGCAATCTTGTATTGTAATGGCAGCGAGGAGAAGCGCGGGCCGGATGCTGTGCCGTCGGCAGTGCCGAGATGATGCAGGAAAACAGTCAATGGGCAAGCCGATCATTTTTACATCCCATGCACTTTTGCGAATGAAAGAGCGTGGAACAACCGAACACGAAGTGCTTGAGGCCATTCGTGTGGGGCGCTCTGAACCGGCTCGTGAGGGACGGGTAATTCATCGTCTGAATGTTGAATTCAGGCGGGAATGGGACGGAAAATATTACGGAATACAGCAAATTGCTCCCGTGACCGTTGAAGAAGATGATAGAATCGTTGTGATCACCGTGTTCACCTTCTATTTCCAGGAGGCACAGAGCCATGAAAATCAGCTATGACAAGACGGCGGACGCGCTCTATATCCGATTGCTGGAGGGGGATTTCCAGTGTCGGGTTGTGCGATTGACGGACGATATCGCGTTGGATTTCGCCTCCGGAGAACAACTGGTCGGTATTGAAGTGCTGAGCGCGAG
>JAKPYU010000155.1 GCA_029568995.1 Candidatus Omnitrophota bacterium
CGGATTCGGGTTACCGGCGAGGGATTCTGTTACAACATCGGCCGCATCATCGCGGGATTCGGGGTCCTGGGCGCGGGTGCTCTGGCGGGGATGTTCGGCGAGGGCGCTCAGGGATTTCAGAAAGGGGGCATGGTAATGGCGACGATCTACCTGTTTGGATTGATCGTGATCCACTTCTCCCCGGAGACAAAAGGAAAACCACTCCCGGATTGAGGGCAGCCTGGGAGCGGGGGCGTCTCGCCCCCGGATATCGGATTCCGGATTTCGCCCAACGCCGGTGGCATTCAATTCCCCACCGGAATTCGGAATAATGCCCGGAACCATTCCGGAGATCCGATCCGAATGCGCTCTGGCGCGAAAGGCAACACCTCATGCATAAACGCCGCCTTCTGACGGGATTGGCTGTCGTTCCGGTCTTCCTGGTTTGTCTGTTCCATTCACTGGGAACGGAATTGACCCTCCTGGCGACCGGCTTGTTTGCGACCCTGTCCGCAGTCGAACTGTGGCGCATTCTGGTCGAGGATGACGGCAAGATGGTGTTCGGCGGACTCCTCCTGGTGATCTGGGGACTGTTGCTCGCCGCCTATTTTCGTTCCGTTCATGGAGCGATTACCGTTCTGATCGTCGGGACGTGGTTTGTCAGTCTGTTGCTAATGGCGGTGGGATGGCGAAATGGCCGCCGGATTCTGTCCTCGGCCTATTTTTTGGTCTTTTATCTGGCGGCTCCGCTGGCGGCCCTTGTGGCGATTCGGACCTCCGATGTCGGTGTTCAGCTCACCGGTTTCGTCATGCTGGTTTCCTGTGCATGTGATACGGGCGGATACTACGTCGGATCGTTTTTCGGACGGAGAAAGTTGGCCCCAGCCCTTAGCCCGAACAAGACGATAGAAGGAGGCATCGGTGGACTGTTGTTTTGTTTGCTGGGTGTGACAGGTTGGGGAATCATCCAGGGATACTGGGTCGATCCCGGTCACCTGTTTTGGATGCCATTGGAACCGACCGCCTGGATGAAGGTTTTGGCCCTGGCGCTGGTTGTGGGGGTGCTGGCCCAGGTCGGCGATCTGCTGGAATCCATGCTGAAACGGGATGCGGGGGTGAAAGACTCCGGCAATAATTCGACGGGACACGGAGGATATCTGGATATGCTGGATTCTCTCCTGTGGGCCTCGCCTGCAATGTTTCTGTTCGCTGTCCTGACTGGTCACCTGTAAGTCAGGTCTCCGTGGCGGTTTCCAGGACTTCCGCAGACTGAGTGTCCGGGAGGACTTCGCTGGATTTTCGATTCCAATTCTCCCCCAACGATTGCTGTGCCAGCCTTGTGCAACACGGGATCAATCCGAATAAAAGCCAAAGGCTCACGCCGATTTTGTCCGAAGGCCCCAGGTTGTTGAAAAAAGCATGAACTAGCAGGGAAATCATGGCCCCCTTGGCTCCGGCCAGGGTACAGGACAAGAGCGGGTCGCGATCCCCCGGATCCTGAATCGCAGCCTCCCGGAAAAACAGATACAGCATCACCAGAAACACGCTGATTCCAATCACGCCGGTCTCGGCCATGATCTCCAGGTACAGATTGTGCGCACCCATGCGCAATTCCGTGGAGTAGGCCAACTGGTACACAATATACTTGGGATATACGTCCGGGTACGCACCGTATCCGACCCCATGGATCGGTTCATCCTTCCACATGCCGATCGCTGCCAGCCATCGGTCCAACCGGTCGTAATTCGCGACATACCCGATATCGGCGATTGTCTGCACCCGTTCAATCACGAGTTTTCCGATGTCGGTGGATAAAACCAAGACAACGGCGAGAAGATCCAGAATCAGGAAAACCAGAAGGAGGTTCACACTGGCCGATTTTTTGCGGAAATGTAGTAGGAAATACAACAACATGAACGCCACACTGATCCAGGCGGCCCGTACAAAAGTCAGCCCTACCGCCGCCGCAACCACCAATGCCGCCAGATTCACCAGGGTGGCATGAACTCCCCGCAGGTACCCCAGACCAAACGCAATCAGGAATGATAAGGAGATCACCAGGTAGGCCGCATAAATGCAGTGATTCTCGAAAAACGGCTGCGCGATGTCATCGTAGATTCGAATTCCGCCCACCGCCTGGGTTCCAAATCCGTACAGCACCAGAAGAAGATGAATCACGCCGCAGGTCCAGAACAGCGCAATCAGGCGCTTGCGGTCCGTCACAAATAACTGCAAGAGAATATACCCGCCGAAGATGTATCCCGAATCCCTGACTAGCGCCTTGACTGTACTGATCGGCTCGCGTGTGATCAGCAGAGAGGCATATATCACAAACACATACAGTCCCAATCCCACATTGATGGGTGAGCGAACGTATCGGAAACGACCGGTCAGCAGGGTCACCAACACGGTGGAAACGAACAGAATGGGCAACAGCCCCTCGGTCGGCAGCGTAATGGCATTGGTCCCACCGCTGAAATCGATTTCGACGGAGAATGCGATCAGGGCATAGAACGCCAGAATCATCCATTCCCGCAGGAAGGTAAAAACGATCACGACCACCATGGCCGCCGTCAAAGCCACCAGAATCTTCGGGCGGGAGCCGAGGACCGCCATCACCAGGGCAAACGGAATCAGTAACACCAGCAGACGCAGGTCAAGCGACTGCCGGAGGGATTGCGCAACGGATTGAGCCTTATTCATTTCCATCCCCGTGACTTGGCAGGCATGGAGACCTGCCTCCCCGTGGATATCCCCTGTGGTTGCCCTTCGTCACCATCCATGATGCACGGACGCTACCGAGGCCGGTTACGCGTGTCAATGGAAGGGTGAGCGCCGCTTGACGATTCCCACACGACCGCGCATCATTCTCTGGTAAGTCGAGCAACTCCAATAACAAGGTGTCCC
This sequence comes from Candidatus Omnitrophota bacterium, assembly GCA_029568995.1. GTDB lineage: Bacteria > Hinthialibacterota > Hinthialibacteria > Hinthialibacterales > JAKPRU01 > JAKPRU01. The sequence continues at coordinate 2,887 of JAKPYU010000155.1, forward strand.
ATGAACGCCACACCGCCCACGTATGACCTGATCTCTTCGCTCCGAATCCTGTATCGACGGCGATATTTGATTGTCACCGGGACTTTCCTGGTTACGGTGGCTGTGGCCGTGGCCAGTCTGGTCTGGCCTCAGACCTGGCGAGCAGAGAGTTTTATCCTGGTCACAACGCCGGAGTTCAAGAACAAGTTGACTCTGCTTTCCCGGCCCCTGGACGTTGTAGCTTACCGAAGCCTTCTGGCCGATCAGGCGATGCTTTCCACCGTATTGGAACGTCTGCGTTGGATGAACAGCAATCTTCAAACGGTCCTGAATGACTCCGACAAGAAGAAGATCCTGCTGGAGAACCTGGGCCTGAAGGAAGATGAAATCGACAATTACCGGCTCATCGAACGAACAAATCTCCCCAAACTGGCCAGGGTGCTATTCGAAGAGGCGCAAGAACTTCATGCGGAAGGCGCAGATAGTCCGGGATTACAGGACTCTTACGATGACCGGGTGAGACTCTTGAACCTTATTACCCCGATGAACGCGGATGAAATCGAAGCGGTTGTGACCATGGACCCGCAGTTCCTGGCCGACCTGACCATATTTGATTTGAGAAAGATGCTGTCTGCCACGGTCACTAAGGTAAAGGAAACCAATCTCGAAACGGAATACTCTCCGATCATTGACGTAAGAGGCGAGTTGGACACGGCTGCCGGGGCGAAGATGATTACGAACCTGTGGGTCCGTTGTTTCCTGGATCGTGTGGAGCAGATCGTCCGTCAGGAGATTCTGAACCGGACAGACCAGGTGTCGGAGCGTGCCAGGGAGATCGATGGGCAGTTGCAGAAAGCCTACCGGGCGCTTCATGCTCTGCGGGCGTCCTCCGCCGTGGATGACCTGAAAGCGGAACTGGCCTCCAAGCGGCTCCTGTTGTACGGGGTCGCGGAAGCCCGCTCGGATCGCTCTGAAAAACAGAATGAGTTCGATCTGGAAGAGGAGAATCTTCCGTTTCTGACAGAATCTCTGCGTCATGAGTCACTGGCTTCGTTTGAGATGCAACCCAACTACCCGGATGCGCTTCTCCCGCAACTTGCAGGAACGGAGAGGCTGCTCGAAGAAAAGAAGGCATTCTTGAAACAGTTGGAAAGCGGTGAGGTTGCTTCGGAACGAACCGCTGATCTTAAGACCAACCTGGCGGCGGAAATCGCCAGGTTGGAGGCATCGACAGGGGGATTTCAGCAGCAGGCCACGTCTTTGACAGGTGAAATTGACCTTCTTCGAGGACGTGTGGAAACCGGAGAATCGGAGATAGAGGCTTTGTGCCGCGAAATCAGGACGCTGGAGAACCAGGCAGTGGGCCTCCAGCGGCTGGTTCAGGAAGTGGACATGCTGATTGGGGGTATGAAAGAAGGCCGGCGGTTTTCCGATGCCCAGGCAGGAACCGCCGTCAAACCCGATAAGCGGGTTTCTCCAAAGCGGACCTATATGACCGCCGGGGGGATGATTGTCAGCTTCGTTCTTTTGTGCGGATTGGCGTTCTTCCTGGAAATCTGGCCGAAAATCACCGCAGAATCCTGACCGGGAAACGCTCTTTTCGCGAGTAGTGCCTTTACCGTCATCGCGAGCGGCACTCCGGCGGAGCCGGTGATTGGATGAGGGGGCCGTGCCCCGTCCCGTCATCGCGAGGAGCAGCCCGGAGTCTGCGAAGGGCCGCGACGTGGCGATCTCATATCGGTCCGCCGCAACCGACAGGCACGAAGGCCTGTCCTACCAGTAGGCCAGGCGTCTCTGCCTGGCAAATATCTCTTCTTCGCCTCCTTTCCTCAATTCTTCTGGTATAATGCAATCGCGAGGAGGAGGAGACGGTCGCGGAAGGGAAAACACCCTTTCGAGGAAAGTCCGGACTCCATAGAGCAGGACGCTGGGTAACACCCAGGCGGGGCAACCCGACGGAAAGTGCCACAGAAAACAAACCGCCTCCTTTCCGACGAACCATCGACGGAAAGCCGAGGTAAGGGTGAAACGGTGGGGTAAGAGCCTACCGCGGTTCCCGGTGACGGGACCGGCACGGAAAACCCCGTCCGGAGCAAGACCAAGTAAAGGGGATATGGGGTTGCTCGCTCCGTGCTTCCGAAAGGAGGCGTCCCCAGGGTAGGTCGCTGGAGGCAATCGGGAACGATTGTCCAAGAGAAATGACCGTCCTCCCAAACCTGGGAAGACAGAATCCGGCTTACACCTCCTCCCCGCTTCTCCGGATCTCTCTCTCTCTCATATTGATATCCTCTTCTTCGGAGGCCAAATCCAAGTCGATGATGTTGGTGTTTGTCGTGTAGTCCTTCGTTTGATACCGTCGGACCTTCTGGATCTTCTTGATGATCTCCGCAGAGCGTTGGGCAGCCTCATGGACCTGTTGGAGGACTCTGCGATTCTCCTCGTCGGCTTTTCGGAGCAGCATCTGCGTATATCCGATCAATACCGTAAGCGGCTGTGAGAGTTCGTGGCATACGGCTGCCGCCATTTCATACACTCCCCTCAGGCGTTCCACGTCAACCAATTTGCGCTGCAGCTCGGAAATTCGCAACTGCGCCCGAATTCGTGCCAGCAACTCGTCGAAATTGAACGGCTTTGTGACGTAGTCGTCGGCTCCTTTGGTGAGCGCATTGATCTTGTCCGTCACCTCGGTTCGTGCCGACATCATAATCACCGGAAGGAATCCTCTTTCCCGGATTCCCCGGATCCGCTCCAGAACCTCCAATCCGCTCATGCCCGGCATCATTAAGTCCAACAAAATCAAGTCGGGGGGCGCTTCTTTCACAATGTCGATTGCCTCGGAGCCGCTTTGAGCGCCGACCGGTTCATATCCTTCCTTCGACAGTCGTCTCAGCACAAGAGACTGACTGACGATGTCGTCATCCACAACGAGAATACGAATCGGTCGGCTTTCGTCGTTCACTTCACATGCCACCGTGCCGCCTGAAGAGTGTTGGAGAGGAGCATCGTGATGGTCATGGGACCGACACCGCCCGGAGAGGGACTGATTGCTGCCGCGATCTCCTTGGCTTCCTCGAAAGCGACATCTCCGACCTGGACGTTTTTGCCGTCCCGTTCGATGAAATTCGTTCCCACGTCAATCACTGTGGCCCCTGGTTTAATTGAATCCGCCCGGACAAATTCCGGTTTGCCAATGGCCACAATCAGCACGTCCGCGTTGCGGCATTCGCCTGGAAGATCGACGGTCCGCGAATGGCACACCGTAACCGTCGCGTGTTCGCGCAGCAGCAGTTGGATCATCGGTTTGCCGACAATATTGCTGCGACCCGCGATGACCGCGCGTTTTCCCAACAGCGGCACTTCGTAGCGCCGCAGCATTTCGATAACCCCCAGCGGTGTGCAGGAAATCAGGCATTCCTGCCCGATACACAGGTTGCCGACATTCAGCGGGTGAAATCCGTCCACGTCCTTCTGGGATTCGATTGTCCGGAATATCGTGGCCTCGTCAATGTGTTTCGGCATCGGATGCTGGACGAGAATCCCGTCGATAGACGCATCTCGGTTGAACGACTCGACCAGGGCGATCAGGTCTTTCTGGGGTGTTGTTGCGGGCAGATGCTCCTGGCGCGAGAAGAAGCCGACTTCGTCGCACGCCCGGCCCTTGTTGCGCACATAGGTTTTGGAGGCAGGATCGTCTCCAACCAGGATCACGGCAAGACCGGGAGGTCGTCCATGTTCGCGCAGGAAAATTTCGGTATCCCGCCGAATCTCCTCGCGGATTTGTCTCGCCAACGCTTTTCCGTCGATGATCGTCGCGGGCATGATCTCCTCCACGTTTATCTTGAGAACAAGGTCATCCTTTCGGGAAGGACCTTAAAAAACAGGCTATTCACCCTCCCGTTACTGTATTCAACTCTGTCATTTTTGGGCAACAGCCAAAAACACAGGATATTCTTTTACAATCCCGGCGGCAGTCGGTTTTTGAATAACGTAAGCCGTCGAGAATTGAATGTCGACGAAACCCGCCCTGGCAAGGCAATTGCCGAATACATCCCGGTCAAAACCCTGATGATGGGGGATAATATCCGGGGGATGAAAATCACCCTCTTCCGGATCGAGATCGGCCAGCAGGATTCTTCCCCCATCGACAATCATCGCATGGAAACGATTCAGCGCGTTTTGCGTATCCCCAATATGATGCATCACCATCGAACCGATGATGGCATCGAAGGAATAGGATAACAGGGGATCGGTTTCGACATTCCAGAGCAGGGTCTGAATGTTCGGAACCCGGTTTTGGGCAATTTTCTCCCTCAAAACCTCCAACATGTTGGGCGATGTATCCACCGCCGTAATCGACGCGGCATACGGTTGAATCTTAAATGTCAGTAGTCCGGTTCCAGCCCCGTAATCCATGATCTGCCGTTCGGTGGCGGGCGATAAAACCTGAATCATGGAGTCGCCCACCTTGGAAGCCAGTTCCACCCGCAGCGGTTCCAAGTCAAAATCCTTCGCCAAACGATCAAAAAAATCCATTCTTTTCACAATCCGTCTCGAGCAATTTGCAGTTTCCGCCTATGATATCGGAGAATACATGATCCGCCTATGAATCCCTCACCGAATCAAGATTCGGCATCGGCTGCGATACCGAGGGATCTATCCTCCCGTGCGGTTGCCATTCGGTTGAAAGATTGGGACAATAAGCGTAAACTCGAAGTGGAATAGGTTATCCTGCCACGAGAAGGTTTTTTGCGGCGTGCCGTACTCAAATCATCCGAATTGTCAAAGCATAGACTGCACGACTGTACTTACACCGATCAACCCGGATATCCGGAAGTTCAAAACAACCTCAGGAGAGACCAGTGAGCGAAACGATCCGTCACGCTTGTGGTGTCTTCGGGATTGCTGACCATCCCGAAGCCGCGAACATGACCTATTTGGGACTGTATGCCCTTCAGCACCGGGGGCAGGAGAGTGCCGGAATTGTCACTACGGACGGCACGATGGTATACGACCACCGGGGAATGGGGCTTGTGGCGGATGTTTTTTCGGAATCCATCCTTCGAAATCTGATCGGTCCCCGTGCCATCGGCCATGTTCGCTATTCCACCACCGGGGCCAGCGACCTGCGGAATGTGCAGCCCATTCTCTGCCAATACCAGCGGGGGTGGGTGGCCATCGCCCATAACGGGAATCTGATCAACACGGACGAACTCCGAAGCGATCTGGAGTCTCGCGGCTCCATTTTCAATGCCACGACGGATAGTGAGATTCTCGCGCACCTTCTGGCGCGGTCCCGCAAGGATGATTTCCTGGAGGCGCTTCAGGATTCACTGCTGAAGCTGAACGGCGCGTATTCCATGATCGTGATGAATTCGGAATACCTGGTGGGATTGCGGGATCCGCTCGGTATTCGCCCGCTTTGCCTGGGAGAGTTGAACGGGACGCCGATTTTCTGCTCGGAGTCCTGTGCCTTGGACATCATCAATGCGCGATATATCCGGACCGTGAATCCGGGGGAAATGGTGATTGTCGACCGGAAAGGCAACATCCATTGCCATCAATTCGCAAACCGGAAACGGGTTGCCCAGTGCATTTTTGAGTTAATCTACTTCGCGCGACCGGACAGCTGGATATACGGCAAGGAGGTCCACGCCATTCGGAAGAACATCGGTCGTGTATTGTCCCGCGAACAACGGACCAACGCGGATGTGGTGATTGCTATCCCCGATTCGAGCACATGCGCCGCGCTGGGATTTGCCGAAGAATCCGGGATTCCCTTCGATTGGGGGATTATCCGCAATCACTACATCGGACGGACCTTCATCGAGCCGACCCAGCGGATTCGCGATTTCGGAGCCAAGATCAAGTATAATCCCGTGAAAGCGGTTCTGGCGGATAAACGGGTGGTTGTGGTGGATGATTCCATTGTCCGGGGGACCACGATGCGAAAAATCATCAAAATGATCCGTCGAGCAGGCGCACGGGAGGTCCATCTGCGGATCTCGGCACCTGTTTTTCGATACCCCTGCTATTATGGGATTGACACCCCCACACGCAATGAACTGATCGGTGCCACGCACCAGGTCGAGGAAATCCGCAAACAGGTCCGGGCCGATACGATCCACTATATTTCCATTCCGGGCCTTCTGGAGGCGGTCCACGGAACCGACAAGGAATACTGCACCGCCTGTTTCAACGGCAAATACCCCTTGAGGTTCCCCGGCGGACTCCCATCGGATGACAATTTGAGACTCTGGAAAGAAACCGTTCAGCGGAATGAGGACATTCCGGTCGAATTGGCGGTTTCGGAACCGTAAAAAAGATGTTTTTTAGCCCAAAAAGTCCTTGACAAACCGACATGCACTGATTTATCTTCCCCTCCGTGGAGAGACCTATGCTGAAAAGTATTTTTCCTCATCGATTCAATTCCGGCGCCGACGAGAAAGAACGGATGCTTGTTGAGGCGGACTTGTATGCGGACGGGATTCGGCGGAATTTCTTGTTTTTCCAGCCGGTCTTTTTCCCGACCCGAAAAGGATCTCACAAACGGCGGGAAATGTCCGGTAAAAACTGATCCATTCGTCGCAATTCCCCAAAAATCAAAAAGACAACAGTCCAAGACACACTCCGCTGGACCGGCAGCATCCTTGAATCGTCCGCCCTGAGCGCTATTTTCCTTCATCCTGTTTACGACCTGTCCACTTCCGTCCCCTGGGGGCAGGATCTCGCTGTCTCAAGAGAAATGACCGAGCATCTGGATAATTTCCGTCGCCTCTGCGTTCACGATCCCTCCGCACGGCCGCCTCGCTGGGAGAGCCTGGGATTCTGGAGTCAGACGGTCGAGCGGTGGCGCGGCGAGGGGTTACCCGAGCACTTGTCCCCGGAAGAGTACTTTGAGATGCACCCCCGTGCCTACCTTCCCGGCAGCAGCGGATTTACGGGTCTTCCTCTGTATCCTGAATTCGAAAAGGAAATCCTCTCGGAGGATCAGAACACCGTGACCTATCGCAGCGGGAACGGCATTGTGCTTAGGGAACTCAAAGTCCACAGCGAACTCTCCATGCCGCAATGGCTGGAGTTTCCTGTGAAGAACCGGGCCGACTGGGATTCGTTCAAGGAACGTCTCGATCTCCGAACACGACCGCTGCCGACGAAAGAGGAAATCGAACAGGAAGTCGATTTCCGCTACCCGGTCGCGTTTACATTTTGTGGATTCTATGGAGCGCCGCGCAATCTGTTCGGTGAGGAAAACCTTTCTTATGCCTATTACGATCAACCGGGCCTGATCCATGATATCCTGGAGTACTGGCTGGCGTACTGCAAAGAAAACGTCCGCCGGATCGCCGGATTGGTTCGAATTGACTACGTATTGATTTGGGAGGACATGTCTTACAAGACGGCCCCGTTGATCTCCCCCGCAACATTTCGGGAGTTCATGAGTCCGTACTACCGGGAATTAGTCGATTACGTACGCGATCTGAGTATCGAACGGATCATGGTCGACTCGGACGGGAACAACGATGTGTTGATGGATCTGTTCCTGGATGCGGGAGTTAATATCATGATGCCGTTTGAAATCGCTGCCGACCAGTGTCCTTTACGGATGCGGGACCTGTATGGAGACCGGTTAGTTATTCTTGGCGGCATCGACAAACGGGCGATTGCGCAGGGCCGGGACGCGATTCGCGCCGAGGTACTCGGCAAGGTTCCGGAACTATTGCGCCGTGGCGGCTATATTCCCTGTATCGACCATTCCTGCCCCCCCGACATCTCCTTTGACAATTGGCGCTATTTCGTCGACCTGGTGCGCGAGTGTGTGGAGCGCCAGGTGGGGTTATGAATCATCCTCCCCATCGGTCAATGAACCACCGATTACTCAGAAGCCCACGGATTACACAGAGTCTGACAAAGACCGATTCCGTGGAATCGGTGGTTCATTGCGGAATGAACCTTGATTTCTTGCATAGATTGATTTTGTATAGTCACAAATATCGCCTTGATATACACGGAAGGAGACATTGCGGGATGGCGGGCACAGATAAGGAATTCGATCCCCTCACACATGCGATCATTGCGGCCGCGTTCGAGGTTCATCAGAATCTGGGACCTGGATTTCAGGAATTGATTTATCAACGGGCATTGTTTCTCGAAATGAAAGCACGGGATATGGAGTTTGTGCGAGAGGCAGAGATTCCAGTATTTTACAGGGGCAGAAAGATCGGTGCGCGACGTGTTGATTTTCTTGTGCAGGATTGCCTTGTTGAGATCAAGGCCAAGGCATGTTTAGAAGATGTGGATTTTGTTCAAACCCTTTCGTATCTTCGTTCCAGTGGGAAGAGAGTTGCTTTGCTGCTCAATTTCGGATCGAAAAAGATGGAGATCAAGCGAATCGTCAATTGAACGACAGGGTGAATAAAGTCACACCTTCTTGCTTTGAACCACCGATTACCCGGATATCCACGGATTACACAAAGTCTGCCGGAGATCCCATCCGTGAAATCCGTGGTTCTTTTCTGTGAAATCGGTGATTCATTGGTGGGGGGATGAATCATCCTCCCCTCTCCACCCTCCTTGAGACCCAATACGCCGGAATCCCGCTCAGGACAATCAGGAAACCCAGTAATGCCCCGATCCCCGCATAGGTAATGCTGCTGTACATCATGGAAAGACAACAGAGCAGGAAAAGAATCGGAATAAACGGGTACAGGGGAACCCGGTAAATGCGAGGGGTGTCAGGATCTTGCTGTCGCAAAACGAGCAGGGACAGTGGAACGAGCGCGAAGAAAATCCATGCGGCGGCCGCGGTGTAGGTGACTAACGCTTCGAATGTTCCGGTCCATACCAGGATTGCGGATAGGATTCCCTGAAAGACAAGCGCCCAAATCGGCCCGCCGAATCGAGAACTCCATTGACCTAGCAGTCGGAAAAGCGAACGTTCGGAACCCATGGCATAAGAGATTCGCGCACCCGTGAGAATCAGCCCGTTCACCGCACCCAATGCGGAGAGGAGAACGAGAACACTGATGATTCGTCGCCCGGATTCCCCGAGCACTGTCGCGAGACAGTCCGCCGCCACTGCTTTTGATCCGGCGACTCCTGTTATACCCAATGTCCACAAGAAAGCTCCGTTGATCGCCGTGTAGAGAACGATAACGAACATCGTTCCGTATAGAATGGAACGAGGCAAGTTCTTTTCGGGATTGCGAACTTCGGCAGCTACATACGCGGTCTCGTTCCATCCGCCGTACGTCCACAAAATTAAAATCATGGCGATCATGAAATTCGACAGGGTAGTCGAACCACCGCCGACTTCCATAACGGGTGGGGAACTGGGCTGCATCAGTGCAACGATGAGTACTCCGAGCACTCCACCGACCTTGGCGACGGTCAGAATATTCTGTCCGAGACTGCCGACACGGACACCGAGGATATTCAGCCCGGTCAGCAGAAGGATGGCGAATCCGGCATATAAGGGAATGGAATGCGCCCCCAAACTAAAAACCTGTTCCGCATAAGTTCCAAACGCATACGCCATCGCGGCAATGGAACCGGTACGAATCACCAGCATCTTGCTCCAGGAAAACAGAAATCCGGCCCAGGGACCGAACGCCCGGCAGAAATAGACATACTCACCTCCCGCTTTCGGGTAGGTCGCGGCTAATTCTGCATAGCAGAATCCCCCGGCCACACAAAGCGCGCCTCCAAGTATCCATGCAAGCAGAATCAGAGGCACAGACGGAATCATCCCCGCAATGGCCATCGGGGTCATAAAGATACCCGTTCCCACAATGATCCCGACAATGATACAGATCGAATCGAACAGTCCGAGTACTCGGATCGGTGCACCACAGGATGTGTTTTCATCTGTAACCATCGTTTCGATTCATTCCGTGTATTCTTAGATGTAGGCAATACCATACCAGACGAGCGGAATCGGGAAGATCTGTTGTAGAGCCTCGGCGAGCGCCGAGCCGGACCTGGTCCTTTCCGCGACGAGATCTCGATCGGGAACCCCGAAAAACAGTTCGGCGATCTCCCCGCCGTTGTTGAGTCGAAGACAATCGTCCTCCAGGCAAAACCGAAGGGCGGTTTCGCCAGCCTCGATTTTCATTGACGAGAAAAGATCCGAACGTTCGGTAAGCATCGGTCGTGCCCGTTCCAGAAAACGCCGCGCATGGAGAACTAACGCGGTTCCGCTGAACGTGATTCTCTTTTCAATGCGGCTGCGCCACGAGGCCGGAAGGTTCATCGGGCTTGTGGTGACAATGTCGATCCGGTTCACCTGATGAGTACGGCTCCAGGTAGCCCAGGCGCTGCGCAGCGCCTCCGCGTCGCCGTTCCATTCGATCAGCTGCAGGCATGTCTCTCCGTCACGGATCTCTTTGCTGATGACTCCAAACGCGCATGGGATTCCACCTTCGGAAAACAGCCACCATTCCACCGGTCGGCACATGGCAAAGCCTCCGCTGTAAAGGACGCGGAGTTCTTCCAGGGACAACAAATACCGAGTGGATTCGCGCTGCCGGACAGCGGCGATCTGCGGAAGATCGGCCTCTTTGACCTGCCGTGCTTCGAGGAATTCCGACTCGGCATCCCGTTCCGTAAGTGTCAGAAAAGGAAACAGGCCGCAATCCACGGCGTTCATGCGACGGTAGAGTCCCCTTCCGCCGGAGATGAGCATGATATCTGCCCCGCCGCTTCGAGCGTGCTGGACCGCATCCTCCATCAACAGTGTCGCATAGCCCTTTCCGCGCGTGTCCGGATGAGTGGACACCGCGCCGATATTGCAGATCCGTGTCGGGATGCCGCCCAGAATCGCGTCCTGGAGAGTCATCCCGACATGAGCGACAATTCTGCCGTCCTCCACAATCACACGAAGTTGCTCCAGGTTCTCTTCTCGGACCAATGACGGAAATTCCTCGCCCATGTTTCCGCCATCGGGCCGAAAAACCAGGTTGAGAAGGTCGATCAACGGAGGGATTTCTTCGCGTGTGGGAGTACGCATTTCGTAAGGCACGGTTTCCACTCCATGTTCCCGATGAGATTCGGAAAGGTTACCATCAGGCCGGTGGAATTGAATAGGCGGGACACATGCAGATCACTATGCCCATTCCTTCTTGAGGGGATACACTGAAAAGCAGGCTTTCGTATTCGATCTTGGCGGATTGGTTCGATGGACGAATTCACTTCCCAGAAGCCTTTTTCGGAGCGAGGTTCCCGGCTATCGGGAGGGGACCGTGCGGACCCGCGTGTCCTGGCCACATCGGACGTTTTCGGAGAGGCGCTTGCGGAGCAGGGGTCTCGGATGGCCGATCTCCGGGTGGTTGGCGTGGGGGAGGGGATTCATCCGGTGGTGGATCGATTTGCTGAGAAATGCCCGGATCGGTATCTTTGCCTGGATCTCCAATCCGACAGGGCGAAACAGCAGGTGGCCGATATGGCCAGGGCGGGGAGTATTGTGTTTCTTGTCGTGGGACATTCGCGCGCCGTTGCGGAGACCTGGCCGTTTCTGCGCGATGAGGTCTGTCGGAAACGACTCAACATCAAGCTGGTCGCGGCCTGTTCCGGCATTTCCGCACCGGAGGACCATGCATCGCCGGAAGTGGTCGAAGACATGGCGTTGATGCGGGTCTTGCCCCGTATGAAAGTGATTGTGCCTGCCGATGCTACCGAGACCAGGCGTGTTCTGAACTGGGCTTTGGAGACACATGCTCATGCGTATATCCGGCTGTCTACCCTGCCGGTTCGGGGTGTGACCCGAGCCATGGATCACTTCGAGCCGGGACGGGCCATCGTATTAAATCCGGGTTGGGATGTTGCCCTGATGGCCTGTGGACCCCTCGTCTCCCTTGCACTGGACACGGCGGAAGAGCTGGAACTGGATCAAGTCTCCGCGAGGGTTCTCAACTTCTCCACAATCAAGCCAATCGACCGTGCCGCTGTTGTGGAGACCTCTATCGACACGCGTCGGATGATCACATTAGAGGAGCATCAAATTACAGGTGGCCTGGGAAGTGCCGTTGCGGAAATCATCGCGCGAGAGGGATGCGGCGGACGGATCTGCATGATGGGACTTTATGATGAGTGTCTGGCTCACCTGTCGACAAAGGATCTTCCGCGCCATTACGGATTGACCGTGGGGCGATTGGTCGAAATCGCCAAGGAACTCATCGCCGCCGTTCCATGACGACTTCTACAAAGTGTTTCAGACTGGATTCCGGCATCCGCCGGAATGACGGACAAAACGCCTCCTCTGCGAGCAATGAGGAAGTTGTGTAACCGTAGGGGCGGGTCTGAGACCCGCCCCTGCGGTTTGATGACATTGCCTGACGGTAAATTCAATTCATTCCTTCTCCCTCATTCTTCAATACCTCATGCAAATCATGGGTAAGCGACAAGAGCTCGCCGCGAAGTTCATTTGCGAAATGCACGAGCATGTCGAGATCCGCGCGGTCATGACGCTTCAAAATGACATCAATCGCGTTTTCAACGGTCTCCAGCTCCTGTTTCTTGGCACGAAACTCCGCCAGGCGCTCCGAGGCCATAAAATGGATGCTCTGTTGACTCCGGAGTTCGCTTTCCACACGGCCCAATCGAGTCAGTAACGATTCGAGCCATGTCGAGATTTCTTCCGCAACTCCGTCACGGATCATCCGACTCCGTTCCAGCCGGTTCATGTCCATCACTCTGTTACACTCCATTGGAACCGACGGTTGATGTCAATCAACCATCGGTGCAAACTAGCGAATTTCATTTCACTCCGAGAGAAACCTGCTCGGGCGCTTTGGGTGCTTCGGGAGATCCGGGTGCTTCGGGAGTTCCGGGAGCCTTTTCGGTTCCTTCTTCCTCGCCGCCTTCTCGAATCTTGCTTACATAGTGTGCTTCAATTTCGGTTACGACTTTCACGCGCTCATCCGGCAGGCTTTCGATCTCGAGTTCGTTGATTGTGCCGATTCGGTTTCCGTACTCCAATTGGTTCAGGAATCGCGCGTAAGATTTGACGTCCGACTCGAATTCCAGACCTGCGGCCCTCTTGATGTAGAAGTCCTGGCCGCCCTTCCGAGCCTCTTCATTCTGTACCTCAATGATCTCCGCCGGAATCTCGCCATCCGCCTTCGCCTTCTGCCACGCCAGAATCTTGTCGATTTCCTTCTCTTTATCCGTGAGCACCTGTTTCAGGCGTCCTCCCATCAGACGATCCCCGGTCGTTGTGTCGTACAACCACCCCGGTGGCGCGGGGAGTCCCATTATGCCCATACCCATCCCCATCATACTCATACCCCCCATCCCTCCCGGCATACCGCCACCGCCCATCCGGCCCATCATTCCAACACTCTGCTGGAATCCACCGGAGGCAATCTGGCGCTTGAGCTGAATCAATGTCCGTTTGACCAGCATGTCCTGCATCGCTCCTCCCATACCTCCCATACCTCCCATACCGCCCATCCCGCCCATCATGCTCATTCCCATCATACCCATCCCCATGCCCCCCTCGACTCCATCGGGAAGAACCGAACTGGTCAATTCATCGATCTGGCGGTTGAAGTAGTTACGAACTTCGTCGTCCGTTACCGTGTAGCTTTCGCCCCGGTTGCTCAGTCGGTTCACAGCAGCGACTTTCTCGTCAATGGCCTGTTGGCAGAGAGCCTGGGCCAACTCGACAAATCTCAGGGTCATATAGATCTGTCGTGAGTTCTTCTCTTGTGGGTTCTCCTCCGGCGCGTTCTCCGCTTGCGCGTTCTGCTTATCCAATTCAAACATGCCGGTGAGGGTCTGATAGTTCAGATTCGGCAGCGCCAGGCTCTTCTCAATGTAATCCAACGCATGGATCTTCTTGATCGTTCGATAGGTCGGGTCCTTTCCTGCAAGAAAATCGGCATCCAGCCCCATTGCCTTTCGGACATAATTGTATTCGCGTTCCTGAGTAGTGCGGATGATCGGATCGTTTCGAGGGTCATTCTTGGTTCGTTGCCGGCTGATCAACTGCGAATGAAGAATCGGCAATTGGGTGGGATCGGGATATTCACGATCGCAATGGTCCACAATGGTACTGTTCGTGTCCTCTTTGGTTGGTGAGTTAGCCGCGCCGGAGGAGGGGTATCGAACGGTCTTGGAGATCCGAATCTCATCGATCATCGACTCCGCGCTGAATTCGTTCTTCTCCGTGGCCCCGAAAAAGATCCCCTTGATTTCACCCGGTTTGGCAATGCCGATGCCCTCTCGAAGAGTCTTGCCAACCACGGAAGCCATGCCCATCGGCTGGCCTGCGGTGTACTCTCCCCCCATACCCCCCATCCCCATCATGCCTCCCATTCCATAGCCCCCCATCCCGC
>JAKPYU010000168.1 GCA_029568995.1 Candidatus Omnitrophota bacterium
CCGCTGATCACATTGAACAACGTGGTCTTCCCGGCTCCGTTCGGACCGATGATCGCCTTGATTTCGCCCTGCGAAACCTGAAACCCCACATCGTTCAGGGCCAGGATCCCGCCGAAAGCGCGATGTACGCGGTCGATCTCAAGGATGGTTTTCACCGCCTCGCTCATTTCCTATCCCGTCGTCTTTCGAACCGGCTTGATCTTTCCGATCAGTTGGATACACCCCACAAGAAGACCCTGCGGCATAAACATCAGGATTCCGATAAGAATCCCGCCATAAACCAGAACATCGTAATCCTCGAACGCCCGAAGATATTCCGGCAGAAGAGTCAGTAAGACCGCTCCCAGAACAGCCCCCCACACATTCGCCATACCGCCCACGGCCACCATGGTCAACAGCAAAATGGAGTACTTCAGCTCGCACGCGGTCGGGCTGACAAACGTGACAAAATGCGCATACAGGCTGCCCGCCACCGAGGCGAAAATGGCACTCAACACAAACACCTGTACTTTGTATTTCGCGGTATTCACCCCCATGGTGCTCGCCGCCAGTTCACTGCCGTGAATGGAGCGCAGCGCCCTTCCCACACGGGAATGAATCAGGTTCAGAGAGAAAATCAACGTCAGGATGACAACAATCCATACCAGAAAATAATAATGGGTATCCCGGTAGACAAACAGATTGTACCCGCCCTCCGGGTCAATCAGCCACGCAGGAAATGATCCCACATAAGGAAGATCGGGAATACCACCGAACCCCGATGGCCCCCCGGTCAGGTCCACCATCGCCACAAAGAAGATCACCACGATCTCGCCGAACGCCAGGGTAGCCATGGCCAGGTAATGCCCGCGAAGCCGTAGACAGGGAGTCCCGATTGCATAGGCGATTGCCGCTGTCATCACCGCCGCCACCACCAGGGCCGTCCACGGAGACAAGGGCAGAATACCCGCCAGCCATCCCGACTGGGGATGCAGCGTGGTCAACAGGCCGGAGGAATACGCCCCCAGGCCGAACAGAGCGCCATGCCCCAGCGAGATCTGCCCGGCATATCCCATCAACAGGCTCAGCCCGATGGCCACGATGCTGCGGATACCCGCCATCACAAGAACGGAAATGTAATAGCTGTCTGTGCCGAGCAGAAAGGGCATCGCCCCGGCCACGCCCGCAAGAACCACCAGCGACACACGATTCCATCGACCCATCGGTACATTCCTGAACGGCTAAAAATCTTTCAACCGGGCGGTCTCGGCACTACCGAATATCCCGCTCGGACGAACAAACAGAACGATCAACAGAACGAAAAGCGCAATCGCATCCTTATACCCCGAAGAGATGAATCCCGCACCCAGGCATTCGAGGATTCCGATCATGAATCCTGCCACAACAGCCCCACCGCTGTTGCCCAATCCGCCCAGAACGGCCGCTCCGAATCCCTTCAGCGCCAGCATGGCCCCTCGGTCGTAGTCCATCAGCGCAATCGGCGTGATCACAATCCCCGCCGCCGCGCCAATCGCCGCGCTCAAGGCAAACGAAAGAAACACCATCTTTCGCACGTCGATCCCCACTAACTGGGCCGCCGTCCGGTTTGCCGCACAGGCCCGCATCGCCTTGCCGGTCAGCGTGTATCGAAAAAACAGACCCAGCAAGAGCACAATCCCCGCGGTAATTCCGAGAATCCACAACGTCTGCGGAAGCAGACTCGCCCCGAAGAAGAGAATCGGTTCCTCGCCGGAAAAATGAGGCAATTGAAACGTCTCTTTTCCCCAGATGAACATGGCGATCCCTTTCATGAGAATCGACCCCGCAACTGTGATGATGATCAGGATCAACACGGTGGGATTCTTCAAAGGATGAATCGCCAGGCGCTCGAACAGACCTCCGACCGCCGCGACCAGGATCACGGTCAGGAAAAACGCGGGGAGCATGGGGATGTGCGCACCCACATGCAGCGATACCATGATCATTCCGCCCAGCATGACAAATTCACCCTGGGCCAGATTGATTATGCCGGTCGTGTTGTAAATGATGTTGAACCCGATGGCAACCAAACCGTAGATGCTGCCGATATTGATCCCACTGAGGATGTACTGAAGAATCTGGCTGGCAAGAGTCATTACTTTCCCTGGTCCGCGTAAAGGAATTCACAGGAACAGAAACGAGGGACAGAGAAGGGTTCTCTGTCCCTCCTGCATGAATCCTGATGGAAACCGGACGATCCCGTTCCGGATAGCCCGTCTTTATTCCTTAAGAAGCGTGAATTTGCCGTCTTTCACAACCAGCATCTGGAACGCCTCTTTGGTCAGTCCGTTGTGATCTTCCGGGGAGAAATTGAACACACCGGCCGTACCGATGAAGTCTTTCTTGTTCTCAAGGTAGTCGCGGATTTTCGCTTTGTCCGGTCCCACAGCGCGAAGCGCATCGATCACCAGCCAGAGAGCATCGTAGGCATGTCCGCCGAATGTGCTCACATCCCCGCCGAAACGGGTTTCGTAGTCCTTCTTATATTTGGCAAGGACTTCTTTACAGGGGTGCTCATCCGGCAGGGAATCCACGGCCAGCAGAGCGCCCGCCGGGCAGATAATCCCTTCCGCCGCATCTCCGGCTTGCTTGATAT
Source organism: Candidatus Omnitrophota bacterium (assembly GCA_029568995.1). Lineage (GTDB taxonomy): Bacteria > Hinthialibacterota > Hinthialibacteria > Hinthialibacterales > JAKPRU01 > JAKPRU01. The sequence goes on from JAKPYU010000168.1 coordinate 2,615, forward strand.
ACTTCACATTTCCGAATCCATGGCTGTGATACAGCGGAATGGTCATTCCCAATTGTTTCATATTCTTGGGAACAATGCTTTGCCCCGGAACAATCTCCCAGTTGACTACGGCCTGGGCATCCGTCCCCTTGATCTTGGTCAGCTGCGCCGTCATATCGGTGTCTTTTGCGCCGTACGTTTCATCGGCCACAATCTCGATTCCCAT
>JAKPYU010000172.1 GCA_029568995.1 Candidatus Omnitrophota bacterium
GCCTCCCTTCTGTCTTTATCTCTCGATTGTAATGAGAGCGATCGTACGCAGGCGATGCAGGCCCCTGGAAAAGGACATTGGACGTGAAGTACCACACCTTTGCAGGAACGATATTCTCTTGTTTTTGTCGTGTCAAGCAGATAAGGAACGCGAAGGGGGGGCTGGGCCTGGCCTGGAGAGTTGCGGGAGAGTCACAGGCCGAGTTCGGCCATCAGCTCCTCCTGGGGAATCGTTCCGTACTTTTCGATCTCGTCTTCCGCTTCCTGGATTTCGCGCAGGTCTTCTGCCACGATTAGTCGCCAAGCATGGGGGAGTCAACGCTACTCTCCCACGAGGGCGAGTACTTGATTCACAACGTGGTTGGAGAGAAACATGCCGGTCGCAAGCAATCTTTCCAAAACAGGTCGCGCCAGCGGAATCTGACCGCGTTTTTTGGCGATGAGCACCAGCCCAAGTGTGCCAGCGACAGGGATTCCAAGCGAAGCGGCACAACGACGAGCAGCGAGGTCATCCAAAACTGCTATCGTTCCTGGATTCTCATAGGCCCATGCGAGAACGGAAGATTCCCCCTTTCCGAGATCCCAGGACTGAATCAGTTCGGGAATGAAGCGGATTTCGACAGTTCTTAGCCATTCAGTTGCTGTAATCGCTTGAGATGTCCGGTCGTCTCGCCCTCTTCTGCAAACCTCATCGACCACAGCAGCCGGAACGAGGACCTCGCGACCGGCAAATTGCAGTAGATGCAATAAATCCGCTTTTGCCAGGAAGATCAGGGGCGACGCGTTCACAACCGGCGGTTCAGGCATTTTCGATTTCCCGTTTTAGATCCCTGAAATCGACGGCAAAAACATCGACCTGCTCACGGGCAAGAGCAGAGAGAAAATCCGTTCGGTCCAATCCGGCTATCCCTGCGGCTTTCTCTTGTGAGATCTCGCCCCGCTGATACCAGTGGATCGCGGCGGCCAAACGGAGTTCCCGCCCAAACTCTTGCGGGGAACGTCGCAATGCGGAAAACACATCATCCGGAAGATCCAATGTCAAAGTGATCATGTCAATTTCCTCCGTCCAAAAAAGGAATGAGGAGCGGCGACGAGCATTCAAAGATAACCGGACAACGCAACGGTCACTCAAGACCCTCCAAGAATCTACCTAACTTCAACAAAATCAACCACGGCCCCACCGGGAATCGAACCCGGGTTTCCAGAATGAGAGTCTGGCGTCCTAACCCCTAGACGATGGGGCCTTATGCATTTCGAACTGGCAAGATGATATGCCGACGAGGTTCAAAGCCGGACAGGTCTTATACCGTCGGCGGTGCGCAGAGTCAAGGAACCATGTTGATCCGCACTGACACGGCTCATCACACAGATCGTGCGGCGGCCTGGGCGACTTTTCGGGCCGTGTCCAGGAGCGATTGCGCACGTTCCGGCGTGGTGGCCTCGGCCATGTTCCGG
>JAKPYU010000178.1 GCA_029568995.1 Candidatus Omnitrophota bacterium
ACATTAACGGAGGACACCGAGTACCCTTTTGACGGTGAGATAGAAATCACGCTTGATCTCTCACGCGAAGCCGAATTTCCCCTTTCATTTCGAATACCCGCCTGGGCTGCCGGTACAACCGTTCTCACAGGAAAGGACGAATTTCTGCCGGAGCCGGGTACCTTTTTTTCAATCAATCGCACCTGGAAATCGGGAGACCGAATTCGTCTATCGTTCCCCATGCAACTCCGAACGGAAAGGCGATACAACGATTCCGTTTCTATCCTGAGAGGGCCTTTGTATTTTTCCTTAAAGATCGACGAATATTACAAACAACGCGCACGTCACCACGACACATTCCCGGTAATCGACTGGGAAATCTATCCCGTGACACCATGGAATTATGCGCTGGCACTCGATCCCGACCGGCCTGAACAATCCATCTCCGTGAAAAGAAAGAGAATATCGGAGATTCCATACTCGACGGATCATCCGCCGATTGTCTTGAATGCAAAAGCCAGGAGAATTCCCGAATGGGTGCTGGTTGACAACTATGCAGATGCTCCCCCAACGAGTCCTGTAACAAGCGACCAGCCGATTGAGAGAATTGAACTGATCCCCTACGGAAGTACCCAGTTGCGGATTACCGAATTTCCTGTTCTCGCAAATGAATGAGTCACGATAGCCATATCGAATATCGAAAAAGAATACAAGGAGATCTCCTATGAACATTCGACTTTTCGCTTTCCTCCTGCTCGGCACTATCTTGTGTACACCCTTTTTTGTACAGGCTGCCCGGCAGTCCGATCCTGCAACCGGAATCGTCTACTACGTTTCCCCAGCAGGCAATGATGCCTGGTCCGGTAAGTTGCCGGTCCCCGCATCTTCCGGTCAGGATGGCCCGTTCGCCACGATCCAGGCCGCCCGCGACGCGGTACGATCATTGAAATCAGGCAAAGACCTTACACAGCAAGTTACCGTGTTTCTCCGCGACGGAGTATATCGAATCGACAAGCCTGTCGAGTTCTCATCCGAGGACAGCGGCACAGATAACCTGCCGATTCTGTATGCGGCCTATCCCGGCGAAAATCCCGTCATCAGCGGAGGACGCCCAATTCAGCGATGGAGTGTGGAGAATAAGGACGGAAAAGTCACCTGGTACGTGGATATTCCTGAAGTAAAAAGCGGAGCTTGGTGGTTCCGTGAATTATTCGTGAACGGAAAGCGATTGCCGAGAACGCGACTGCCGAAATCCGGCTACTACCAGTTTACCGATCTCGTCGATCTGCTCGAGAGGCCGACCTGGGGCGATGGCGTATGGGCCGCCATGTTTAATCCGGGTGAAATCAAATATTGGAAGAATCTGCAGGATGTCGATATTGTTGCGTTGACACGCTGGATCGAATCCCGTAGCCCCATTGCTGGAATCGACGGCGCAAAGAACATCGTCACGTTCAAGAAGAAAAGTACTTTTCGCCTGGAGAACACAAGAGCCGGCGAGAAATATGCGCGCTATTATGTCGAGAACGTATTTGAGGAAATGGATGGGCCGGGTGAGTGGTATCTCGACCGCCCCGCCGGTCGCCTCTATTACATCCCGTCGGATGGGCAAACCCCCGAGAATACGGTTGTTGAAGCACCGGTGCTGACACGCCTGGTCACCTTGCAGGCATCAAATATCCAATTCAAGGGCATCACGTTCCGTCATGCAGAATGGGAGTTTCCGGCAGACAGGGCCGGTTCCGTACAGGCGGCGCATGAAGTTCCCGGTGCGCTCTACATGGAAGGCGTTGAGAATTGCCTTCTCTCTCAATGCACAATCGAGCAGTGCGGAACGTATGGAATCGAAATCGGTAAGAATTGTCGGGACATCGTGATTCGACATTGCTCAATCCGGAATATGGGCGCAGGCGGGATCAAGGTCGGTCACGATAGCACCGCCACAACCATCGCGGACAATGTAGTCTCCGAGTGCGGACGGATCTATCATAGCGCTATCGGAATCTGGGTCGGCAATAGCGGCCACAACTCGATTATCCACAACCACGTATATGACTTGTTCTATACCGGAATCTCCGTCGGCTGGTCCTGGGGATACGGAGACACGCAAACCCAGGATAATGAAATTGCGTACAATCATATACACGATATCGGTCAAGATGTTCTCTGCGATATGGGCGCGATCTACACCCTCGGCGTCGCGGATGGGTCCCGTATCCACCATAACCTGATCCACGATGTCCGTTGTCACGGTTTCGGCGGATGGGGCATCTACCTGGACGAAGGCACTACTTACATGACTGTCGAGAACAACCTCGTCTATCGGGCCGAGACCGGTGGTTTTCACATTCACTACGGAAAGGAAAACCTCGTTCAAAACAATGTCTTTGCACTCGCCACCACCAATCAGATCCAGCGAAGCCGGAATGAGGATCACATCGGTATTCATTTCGTGGGGAATATCGTCTATTTCACGGAAGGGACTCTACTGGGCGGGACGTGGAAGAACAATCAGTTCCGCCTTGACAACAATTTGTACTGGAATCCGAACGAAAAAGAGATCGCGTTCCCGGATGCAGATTATGAGACTTGGAAAGCACAGGGACACGACAAGAAAAGCCGGATTGCCGATCCGCGTTTCGTAGATCCCGGTAACGATGATTTCCGGCTGAAGTCTAATTCACCGGCGATTCGGATGGGATTTCGCCGGATCGATCTCACAAAAGTCGGTCCACGACCGCTGGAATGAGTACCGGAAACGATGAGCACGATAGCAACACGGGGTCGAGGCAACTTATATCGCGCCGTTTTCTGTGCGATTCTGTTCTGCTGGTCGATAGATCCCACACTTTGCGGAGTTACAGACGATCCGATCAATACACGGATCGCCTGGTGGCGTGAAGCCCGGTTTGGCGTAATGATCCGCTGGGGACTTCACGCGCTCCCCGGTTCTGTCTGGAATGGAATTCGCCTCCAGGGTCCCTCCGACTGGATTCAATTCCGCGCACAGGTCCCCAGTTCGGAATATGCAACCCTCGCTGCGCAATTTAATGCGCCTCTGTTCAACCCGGATGAATGGATCCAATCCGTAAAACTTGCGGGCGCCCAGTATCTCATTCTCCCCGCAAAATCCTACGATGGGTTCTGCCTCTTTAACAGCGACTTGACCGATTTCAAAATAACCGCAACTCCATTTGGCCGGGACCTGATAGCAGAAGTGTCGGAAGTCTGCCGTCGGGAGAACGTGCGCTTCGGTATATATTATTCAATCCTCGATTGGCATCATCCGGACTACTTGCCGCGTGGCCCCGATAGTCCCCGTCCCTGGGATGAAAGACCCACCGATACGGCAAACTATGACAGGTATATTGACTATGTCAAACAGCAGTTGGAGATATTGCTGACTCGCTATGGCAAAATAGACATCCTTTGGTTCGATGGCGCATGGGAGCACACGCCCGCCGAGAATCATGCCGAGGAAATCATTCGACACATCCATAGCCTACAGCCCGATATTCTGATCAATAATCGCCTTGGAGTGTCCGGAGACTTCATTTCATCGGATTCCATACCCGAACATCCCGATCAACCATGGGAACTGGGCATTTCCCTCAATGACACATGGGGCTTTAAACGCTATGACGTGGATTGGAAGGAAAGCAGCGAAATCATAACAGGCATCGCGAATTGCACATCGGCGGGAGGGAATCTATTATTGAATATCGGGCCTGAAGACTCCGGGGCATTTCCCCCGCCTGTTCGACAGCAATTGAATGAGATCGGAGAATCGTTGCGCGCTAACTGACAACAACTCTATCCGTAGACGAGGTGACGAGATGAAGAAGACACGGTCGGATCTCTTAAATCAGTCAAATTGGTCTCGCAGGAAAGTAATTACGGCCCTTGGTGCAGGAGCCACAACCGCCGCCCTCGGCCCCCTGATCCTCACCAGCGCCAACGCCTCACCGAACGCACGAATCCGTCACGCAGTCATTGGTTCCGGCGGACAGGGAAGAAGCCACTGTAAGCAATTCTCCGGCATTGGGGCAGATTGTTGCGTGGCCGCCATCTGCGATGTCGATCCCGATCAGCGTCGTCGCGCTTTGGAGGTCCTGCCCCAAGGCTCGCCTGTCGCAGAGCATGAGGACTATCGTCGTATATTGGATGATCAGACAATCCAGACAATCAGCATCGCCACACCTGACCATTGGCATACAAAAATAGCCATTGAAGCGATTCTGGCTGGAAAGCATGTCTACGTTGAAAAGCCCTGTTGTCACAACATTCACGAAGGAAACCTCCTGGTCCGGGCGGCGCAGAAATATGGAAAATGTGTCCAACATGGAACGCAAAGCCGCAGTTCCGAGAGTGTTCGTAACGCGATTCAATTCCTTCGGGATGGCAAATTGGGCAATGTGCGCATGGCAAAGGCCATCAATCACCAGTTGCGAAAACCCATTGGCCGTGCGTTGGAGTCAGACCCACCGACAGGGGTGAATTATGACTTATGGCTGGGTCCTGCACCAAAGGTTCCGTTTACTAAGAACCGCTGGCATTACAATTGGCATTGGTTTTGGGATTATGGAACCGGAGATATGGGGAACGATGGCATTCATCAAGTAGATATCGCACGATGGGGCTTGGGCGTAGAATTTCCTGACGCCGTGACCGCTGCCGGAGGTCAACTGTTCTACGATGACGATCATGAGACACCGGACACCCAGGTAGTCACGCTGGAATACGATCA
>JAKPYU010000194.1 GCA_029568995.1 Candidatus Omnitrophota bacterium
CAAGAGCAAATGGTGTACGGAGAGAGCGGAATCCCGATTGGCTTTTTGAAGAACCGCAAGCGAACCCAGCACACACAATGCTGCAAGCGGTTCCGTGAAAAACGTGCGTCCGTGCGTCCAGGCTGCCGTAGCAACACCAAATACAAGCCCTGCAAGGAGACTCTCCCGCAAACCCAATCCCAGCCTTGCCAGAAGACGTCTCAGCACCAGGATCATGCCCACCGTAATCAGTGAGTTGACAAACACAGCGCAGAGCCGGAATGCACGGAGATTGACCAGATCGAAGGAGTGCGATGAATCCAGCGCAAGCCACGGCGGATATAAGATTACTGATCCCGCCAGGGGGAGACCGAGGCCGTACTGAGGGTACTCACGTCCATCCTGTCCGGTTTTTGTGGCGAATCCCATCGGCAGTGGTGGAACTGCGCCGCGATTTCCCTGCATCAATGACACAGCGGTTCGCAGCAGGATTTCCTCATCCGGTGAGGTCAGCGGATAAGCAGGCAGAAACAGCAGGTAGAGCGAAAGAAGGCACAGCGCGAGCCGAATTTCGCCGCGCCGTTCCTCCGCTTCGTGCAGGGATCTCATGGGTTCATTCTCTGCGGGCACGGGCACTTCCTGGCATTTTCCTGGATTTGTATAGTAATGCTTTCTATGCCGAATGCGCAGGTCCATCGGCGGAAACATCTTCGTTGTGGAAAGAACTTATGTGGGACCGAATCGCTTCCATTCTCCGCGAGAACCATTGTTTTCTTATCACCAGTCATATCCGTCCCGATGGCGATGCGGTCGGGTCCTGCCTGGCGCTTCGTCGTATCCTAGTCGAAATGGGGAAAACGGTGCGCTGGGTAATGAATCACGTACCACCGCAGGAATTTTCTTTTTTATATCAGCCGGAGGAATTGGAAATCTTCGATCAGTCTATGGACTTGGAGGGAATTGATTGTATCTGCGCGCTTGACGTTTCCGACTGGCGACGAACGGGCGACCTTGCGGAACCTCTTCAGGCGCTGACGGTGGACAAGATCTGTTTGGATCATCATCCATGCGGCGGTTTTCTGGTGGAGGCTGAGATTCGGGATGAACACGCAAGCGCCACGGCGGTGCTTGTGCACCGCCTTTTGCAGCATCTCAATCACCCGCTTTCTTTTCCCGTTGCCGAGGCGATTTATACCGGCGTGATGACCGATACCATGTATTTCCACCTGGCGAATACGAATGCCGAAGCGCATGAAGTGGCCTCTGCGTGCCTGGAGGCGGGGGTAAGTGCGCCGAGAATCTACGAGTATATTTACGGGACGTCCTCCGTGGCGCGGCTGAAATTGGCGGCCAAAGTGCTTTCGACTCTGTTGTTGGCCGGAGACGGACGGGTTGCGTATGTTTATGCAACCCGTGAGATGTACGACACGGCAGGGGCGGTTCGGGGGGATGATGAGGATTTTGTGGAATATCCGCGATCTCTGGCCGGGGTGGAAATCGCGATTTTCCTGCGGGAAACGGATGTCGGAACGGTTCGCGTGAGCTGGCGAGCGAGGAACGATATGGATGTTTCCCTTTCGGCCCGGCATTTCGGCGGGGGTGGGCATGTTCGCGCGGCAGGAGCGGAACTGAATATGCCACTGGATGCCGCCCTGAAAGAGGTTATCGCTGACGCCGTCGCTCGGGTCACTCACGCAGATAGTTCCTCTGCTGCTCGGTCCGGGATTGATAGGCCTTGATACGGGCAACGATGGTTTCCAGTTGCCCATTTCCGCGCGGGTGAAGCAGGTCGATAGCGAATGGAATTTCTTCGCCGGGTTTGATATCGAAATCGGCGTATTCCTGCCTGCCGAGGAAACGATCCTCTGAGCTCCAGAATTCGAATGCAATTCGCAGTTCCCGGAGCGATTCTTTCAGGTCGTGGCGAAGCGTTCCGGTCAGATATCTCCCTGGAACGGTGTAGAAAGTTGCGCGCTGCGGGTAAGGTTTGATTTCCTGGATGGTCAGCGGGGCGACGGCAACAAAGGTCAGTTCCCGGCCTCCCAGGGTCAAATCGAGTGTTTTCGTTGCGGAACCGATGATCGGTTCGGGGTGCCATGGTGATTCGCCGATTTGGAAACGAAGCACGTCCTTCATTGGAATTTCAAGGATCGTATCCCCAGTGTTGACAAGGAACTTGCCTTCAGCCAGTTTCAGGATCTTACAGGGGAGGTCGCCCCGTTTATCCGTTGTGAGGATATCGGGCAGGGGATCGGCGGCAAATCCTGCGGTTAAGTTGAACAACATCACGGCCAAAAATAATAGTATCATAGAGGAACCGTTTTGCCGGACCAGACAGAAACGGTAAAATCTGTGCCGAAAGACCGGAAAAGGTTTGACGGTTTGTTTCATCTGCGATAATGTCTTAACTTCATGCCGATTCATTTTCGGCATGATCCGCACGCCCGTGCCAGGGCGGGTCCCGCATGGTTTGGTGGAGAAGTAATGGCAAAGGATACCGCTGAAAGTCAACCGCGCTACGTCATCGATCAAGAGCAGTCTCGTCAAAAGAAGGTCAAAATCCTCCCCGACGAACAGCGAAAAGCCCTGGAAAAGGTTATGCAGGCCGGGGGGCATGTTCTGGATCATGATGAACGGGATGTGCTGCTCCAGCTTCTCGACCGTCTGAATACCGAAACCGACCGTCTCAAGGCTCTTCGCAAAGTCGCGGGCGACGACCGGCCCCTGGATCAGGTCCTCCGGGAATTGCGCAAAAAGGAGGGACTTGACGCGGATGGTCGCCTCCACGATGAAGAACCGGAAGTCCGCAAAACCACCCATGTCGTTGGATATCGCCCCGAAGAAGTTGTCCGCAGGTATTTGCAGTCCTGGAATCAGCAGACTTTCGGTGCGGAATACGATTGTTTCAGCAAGTCTTTCCTGAATATGTCCCGTGAGGACTATATCAACCGCAGACAGGTTGTTTATCGGCAGACGCTTGCCAAGGGGGGCATGAAGCAGAAGATCGGAGACCTTCTCTCCGTGGACATGAGCGGGACCGAGGCCGAGGTGCGCTGCACAAAAATTGTCCAAATGGGAAATGCCATGGAAACCGTTGAAAGGGACTTGTATCGCCTGCACACCGAAAACAACCGCTGGGTCATATACCAGGTCGAACCCCTTTAAATGCCCTTCACTTATTGATCTTTATTTCATTATCATAGGAGGATTGACGGATCGCTATCCGTCTTCTTATCCCAAATCATCCTACCGAAGGATCAGAACGTATGAGGTTGAGAGGGTTCACGCTGATCGAGTTACTGATTGTTGTTGCTATCATAGGAATACTCGCCGCGATTGCCGTTCCCAATTTCATCAACGCCCGCGTGAAAGCCACCGTTGCCAAGGTTTATTCGGAGACGAAGGCAGTCAACGACGCCTATATGATGTACAACCTTGACACGAACAAGTGGCCTCCCCATCTCGACGGCGATCTGGCGCAGCATCGGTTTGTGACCACGCCAATCGCCTATCTGTCAACGTCCCTCAGAGATCCATTTCAGCAGGAAGGAATCACCTCAACGCAGACCCTGGGGTGGTATCGGGGACAGTACCATGAGGAACCGAACTTCCAGATGCTGGAGGAGTTCGTTGACACCGGGGATCGTGCGGCTAAGGTTTATGCCCAGGCAAACAGAAATGCCGCGTTCTTTTGCCGATCCGTTGGGCCGGATATGGACCGCACATACGAAATTACGCTTCCCTATGACATGACAAACGGATTGAACAGCCAGGGAACCATCTGCACGCCCATGCCCGGTTCCTGGAAGAGCCAGTATCCGTATACGCAGTATTAGGCCGAACCAATCCCGGTCGGGCATACAGAGGATTATCGACAAAACGGTTCATTCTTTTACCGAAATGTCGGCAGAAGTGGCCCGGATACCAGCCTTTGATCGGATGGCATTGCTCCAATCGCCCGTTGATCTTCCCATTGAGTTTTCCTATTATGAGTGAGTGGAAGGCGGATTGTTTCCTTGATTAGAACTCTCTTGTCAAAGGATAACAACCTATGAGATCCAGAGGGTTTACCCTGATCGAACTCCTGATTGTCGTTGCCATCATCGGTATTCTCGCCGCCATCGCCGTACCCAACTTCATTAACGCTCGCTTGAAAGCCACTATTGCCCAAGTGTATTCCGAGGAGAAGTCGATCAATGACGCTTATACGATGTACAACCTCGACAACAGCAGTTGGCCGCCTCACCTCGATGGGGACCCGGCCCAGCATCGATTTGTGACTACACCGATTGCCTATCTATCCACGTCTCTGAAGGATCCGTTTCAGCAGGAAGGAGTCACGGCGGGCGATACCATTGGATGGTATAAGGGGCAGTATCATGAAGAACCGGGCTACCAGATGCGGGCGGAATTCTATGGAACCGGCGATCCGGCAGCCAGGCGCTATGCGGACACCAACAAGAATGCCGCTTTCTTCTGCCGTTCGGTCGGCCCGGACATGGACCGCATTTCAGAGCGGTCTCTTCCCTACGACATCACGAACGGACTCACCAGCCAGGGAACCATTTGTACACCCATGCCCGGTTCCTGGACGAACAAATATCCATACGTGCCGTAAATTCAGGATTGCGCCGGAATGATAGCCACAGGCTGGAAACCTGTGCCACCCTTTTCCCCCTCTCCCGCCGGGAGAGGGTTGGGGTGAGGGAGCGTTGTTTGCCCATAATCCTGGGGCAACCACGGTGGGTTGCCCCTACGGTTCTCAGTCAACGATACATTGCCGCTGCTGGTCGAATTCCACAGTCCGTTTGGCCCGCAGGGCATGAATGCCCATCTGCATGGCCACCTGCACCTTTGCTCCCAGCTCGATATTCCCCGCCGGCTGAGTCCGGTTTCGGCAGCATTCGAGGAGTCCTTTCCAGAACTCGGTTTCCCGCGTTCTGATCTCCGTCGGAATTCGCTGCTCTTTCACTGAGGAACCATCCGTCGGGCGGATCACGATCTCGTCTTTCTCGCCGGTTTTCTCGAATGTCATGGTGGCATCCCAGCCACGGATGATGGGCCGTTGATCGGTTCCAAGGCAGGCATAATCGTTGCCCTGGGTTCCTGTCAGAATCGCTGCGAAATCGCCGGGGTATTCGATAATCATGTTGGAGGTGTCGGGCACTTCCCGGTCCGGGTACCGGTATTTGCCACCCGTACACACCACGCGGTCGGGATATCCCAAGTCCAGCATATAGGCGACCGGTGTATACGGGTGCGGATAGAGGTCCGTAATCGGACCACCTGCATAATCCCAGTACATCCGCCATCGGAAGAAGCGGCTCACATCGAACGGCCGTTTCGGGCAGTCCATCAGGAACCGATCCCAATCCAGGTCCGGCCCCGGCTTGGCATTGGGATCATCAACGGGCATTCCCCGCTCGCCCCAATCGCCGACCCGGTAGTATCCGGTCTCCGCCATGATTGGTTTGCCGATGGCTCCCTGCCGAATGAGATCTTTCGCCTGGTGATATGCCTGAATCACCATCCACTGTGTCCCAATCTGCACGATCCGTCCGGTCTGATTGGCGGTCTCAACCAGCTGTTTGGGCAGTTCAACCTGGCTCCAGTGGCAGAGAGGTTTTTCGACATAGACATCCTTGCCCGCAAGCATGGCATCCAGGGCGTGATATCCATGCCCATGGTCCGGTCCCGATGCAAGAACTACATCCACATCATCCCACGACAGCAACTCCTCATGGTGCATGGTTGCCCGTTTCGCGCCGCTCAACTCCTTGGCTTTTTCCATCCGAGGGCGATAGATATCGCACACCGATGTGATATCCACCGAGACCCCTTCTTCCTGAAGTTTGAAAAGGGTTTGGATATGTGCCTCCGCCCTGCCGCCACATCCGATAATCCCGACATGAATGCGTTCGTTTGCGCCGAGAACACGCCCGGCGGATGCCGCTGTGAGTGCCGCTGCCGCGAGGGTTGTGTTGAACGCCCGACGGCTCAGGGTGTGCCGGTCTTGCCTTGCGGGATGAAGGGTGTCGTTCCTGCTCATTCTAAAACCTCCATTGGGGGTTGAAATCATGGATCGTTTTCCGCGTCATTCTACTGGACAATCCTTGTGTGTATACGTCGGTTACACAGTGCTGGAGAAGGATTCAACCCCCACCTGACCTCCCCCAGGCTTGGGGGGAGGGATTCTGGATTCTGGGTATCCCTAAGGGCAATCGTCGTAATCCCTAACGGGATCAAAATGGCCGTGGTATCCTGATCTTCTTATCCGAAATTGGGAAGGAGTGCAGTTTTCATGCTCAAGAGTTTCTGTCGCAGTTTGCTCGTCATCAGTATCCTGGTCTGCTCTATGGCGATTGTCGCCGCGCCGGTGGATTTGAAATTGAAATTCCAGAAAGGTGAGACCTTTGAGCAGAGCATCCAAGTAAAAAACAAAGGGACAATGGGGCCGGAGGGCACCCAGATGCCGATTGACACACTCATGAAAATCCGCATGGATTTTCAGGTCTTGGAGATCAAGGACGATCAGTCTACTCAGCTGAAGTCTTCCGTAAGTGAAATGAAAATGAGCGGGATGCCGATGATGCAGGGGGAAGTCGATTACGCCGAGATGCTTGGACTGAAAGACCAGTCCGTGGAGCTTACGGTCAACAATCGGGGTCATGTAACAACGAAAGAGGGAGCGAGTGCTCTCGGCGGATCGGGAACCATGCCGGGGAGTCCGATGTCCAACTCCGGGCAGTTCGATTATTTTCCCGCGCTGCCGGATCATCCGGTTGAAGTCGACGAAACCTGGGTGGATGAGAAGAAAGTCGAGCTCCCCGGCGCTTCCGTTGATGCGGTCAACCGTGAGGAGTATGTCCTGCGGGGGATTAAGGAATGGAACGGTATCCAGGTCGCCGTCATCGGCATGAAATCCAAGGCCGAGATCAAGGATGCCACGATGTCCGTAGACAGCCCCGCCTCCATGGGGGCTGCCGTGAAGATGACCTACTGTATCAATTCCATGATTACCGAAAAGGAAGGGGAAATGCTTTTGGATATCCAGAAAGGTCGTCTCCTTGGAGCGGATCTTCTGATTAAAGCCCGGGGCGAGATTTCCATTTCCACCGGGGTGCAGGGCGAGAACTTCCCCAGCACCATTAAGACAACCTCTAATATGGATACCGACGTTGTCTATCGTTACGGTGAGGAGGAAGCGCCGGATCTGAGCGGCCTGTACACCAAACGGGAGCAGCCGACAGAACAGAATCAATCCACAACGAAATAATCTCTGCGGAACGGAACCATGTCGAACACAGTGCAACCTCGATTACTCAAAGGATTTCAGGATCATCTGCCCGGCCAGATGATCGCCCGTCAACGGATCATTCAAACCGTCCGGGAATGCTACGAGCGATTCGGATTTCTGCCGTTGGATACGCCGGCCCAGGAATACGCATTGACGTTGCTGGGACCGGGCGGCGAGGAATCCAACAAGCAGATCTTTCGATTCTCCAATCCTGAGAACGAAGATATCGGCCTGCGGTACGACCTGACCGTACCGCTGGCGCGCGTGGTTGCCATGTATCCCGATCTCCCCAAGCCGTTCCGCCGATACCAGGTCGGCACTCTCTGGCGAGCCGAGAAACCGGATCCGGGACGGTATCGGGAATTCATTCAGTTCGACCTGGATGCCGTTGGCTGCCCTGATGTGCTCACCGATGCCGAGATCATCCTCGCCATGCACGATACTCTTCAGGCGCTGGGGATCGAGCGGTTTGTCATTCACATCAACAATCGGAAGGTCCTGAACGCAGCGGTGGCTCATGCAGGAATCCCTGCCGAAAAAGTCAATGCGGTCATTCGCGTGATTGACAAATTGGAGAAGATCGGGATACAGGACGTGATGAAGGAACTCGCCGACGGGAGGGTAGACGCATCCGGCGACCGGATTCGTGGGCTGGGACTTGAACCGCCACAAATCAAGAAACTCTGCGAATTCCTTGAGATCCCAAGTGGGACAAGAACGGGTGTGTTGAAGAATGTCTCCCAAGTGTTGAGCGATTGCGAGGCGGCACAGGAGGGGATCGAGGAATTGAATCGAATTGCCGGGTATCTGGACGCGGTCTCTGTTGCCGAAGACCTTGCGATCATTGATCCGACCCTGGCGCGTGGCCTGGACTATTACACCGGCCCGATCTTTGAAACGACCCTGCCTGATGCGCCACGGTTCGGGTCCGTGTTCAGCGGGGGACGATATGACAATCTCATTCGACGGTTCTCCGATGAGGAAATTCCGGCTACGGGAGCCTCGGTGGGAATCGACCGTTTGCTGGCCGCACTGGATAGTTTGGGACTCATTCCTGATGTCCGGTGCACGGCGCGTGTTCTGGTCACGGTAATGGATGACCAGCACAAAGGCGAATATCTTCGCATGGCCCAGGAACTCCGACACGCGGGCATTCCTACGGAGTTGTATACCGGCACGGCAAAAGGCCTGGGCAAGCAGCTCAAGTATGCCAACGCCTTGGGGATGGATGTTGCTGTCATTGCGGGCGGCGATGAATTCACACAGGGAACTGTTTCCATCAAGGACCTTGGGACCGGCATGGCCAAACGGAAACAAGCCGATACGCACGAGGAATGGAAGGAGAAGGGAACCGCCGGTCAGCAGACAGTGAAACGGGATCAGCTGGTCGAAACGGTTCGGGCGTTTCTGGGGTAGGGGGATGTTGCCATGTGCCCCGGAAAGGTGGGACCATGACTTCAACCCCCCTTGTGTTCCCCCCGATCTTCGGGGGGAAGCATAGAGCCGAGCAGAGTTCCTCCCCCAAAGATTGGGGGAGGTCAGGTGAGGGTTGATTCTATTGGACTTATCAACCGAATTTCCCCGGCTTTTCCATCAAATCTACGGCCACTGGTGCGACTTCATTGTTCGCGCGCCGGGCCGTGTCAACCTCATCGGCGAACACACGGATTACAACGGATTCCCGGTTCTGCCCATGTCCCTGGAGCAGGCCATCTATGCGGCGGTTGGTGTTCGCACGGACAAGACGGTCCAAGTCCGCAATGTCGATCCCCTTTATTCCGAACTTACTTTTACGCTGGAATGTCGAATCCCACCCGGCAATCCGGGCGATTGGGGAAACTATGTCAAGGCTGGGATTCAGGGCGTCATCGACTGGGAAAGGAATCCCAAACCGTTGGAGGCTCTCCATGGATTCGATTGCCTGATCACTGGCACGATTCCGCCCGGAAGCGGGCTGAGTTCTTCTTCCGCCCTGGTTGTGGCGTCCGCACTGGCATTCCTGGAAGCCAATGAGATTCCGTATGAGCGCGCTTCTCTCGCTGAGATGCTGGCTTCTGCGGAGCATTATGTGGGAACCCAGGGTGGCGGCATGGACCAGGCAATCTGCCTTCTTGGTGAGGCGGGACAAGCTCTGAAAATCGACTTTTTTCCGCTTCGTGCCTCGCCTGTTCCGTTGCCCGAAGGCTGGTCGATTGTGATCTGCAACAGTCTCATCCGCGCGGAAAAAACCAGGGCGGCCATGCGTCTTTACAACCGTAGACCCATCGAATGCCGTATCGCCGTGGCCATGCTCGAAAAACAGCGTTTCGGTTCCTATGGGAATTGTGCGCGTCTGTCTCAGTTGATTGGTCCCGAATGCGGCCCTGAGAACTTATTGGAACAGGCGATGTCTCTCTTTCACGAAGAAGGCTACTCCTGGACAGAGATCGCGGAATTCCTCAAGGAAGATCCTGATGAAGTCGAAGGGCGTCTGGGCAGAATGCGGGATGGTTCTGTGTTCGGCGAAACGGAGGACGGATTTCAGCTGCGCAAGCGGGTGCGGCATGTTCTTACGGAGGCCACGCGTGTGGAGCGGTCTTTTCGAGCGCTGTCTTCCGGCGATGTTTTGCAGTTTGCCGAGCTGATGAATGACTCGCATCGTTCCTGCCGGGATGATTATGAAATCAGCTGTCCCGAACTGGATGTACTGGTTCAGGTGGCTCGCCTATCCGGCGCGAAGGGTGCCCGGCTGACCGGCGCCGGATTCGGCGGGTGTACGGTGAACCTGGTTCGTGACGATAAAATTGATGCGTTCCGTGCCATGATTTGGGAGGAGTATCTTCAGCGCTACCTGATGTTGAAAAGGCCGGAACTTGGGGAGAGTGTCGATTCCGGTGACATGCTCTCCATTTCCAAGCCGGCCCGGGGTTCGGAGATTATGAAGGCACGATAGTCAAACCGCAAACGGTTCGGCGGATCTCGACCGAACAGATCCGCGCTGCGGACCGGTGAAGGGATTAAACTCCTTCGCGCGGCGCACTTCCAACTTCCCCTGGATTCTTCCGATGAGCATTTTTCTTGAGGGACGTTTTTCAGCCCACTGAAGCGCTCTCTCGAATTCGTGGGGATCGTCCAGGAATTTATACCTGTCTTTTATCCCAAGATCCGCATAACACTGTTTCAGACAGGATTTTTCCGCGCGGGAAATCCCCAGTTCCTCAATCAGCTTATTGTACTTGTCGGATGCCCGACCGACTCGTTCGAGATACCGGACCAGATGGATGAGGCCGTTCAGAAGAAAAACGATCACAATGGCCCCCAATACAAAATAAAGCAGCTCAATCGGAACTGTCCACTCTTGAGTCGGCTGAAATACATTGCCTGTATTCTGCATCGTCTTGCCCCTCCCGTTGAGGCGTTTTTATGTGGCGGACCGGCAAGCCGGACCACCTCGTCAAGTTTCTCCTTCGGTCATTCTTTCCCTCATTTATCGGAATTGCAGGCCATTTCTTAAATTGGCCTGTGAAGATCCAAGTCTATTAAATTCAGTGGTATTATATCGCAATTTCCATGCTTGTCAAGATGTAAGTTTACATAATATCTTTCTTTTTGTCGGATTTAACAAAGATCGTGAGGCGTATTCGTAAATAGATGTTCCATGTTTATGATTTCTTTCCAAAGCCCACAAATGGAAGGAGCAGATAGAAGATGTTTCCACGCAGAGAATTTTTGAAGCAGGCCGGTCTGACCGCCGGATGTACACTGGCATTGCAGAATTCATCCGTGGCCCGTGTGGAACAGCCTGCCAGGATTATCGAACCCTTCCTGGAAGAATACGGATTCTGGGACTACACCGCCCCCGTGGCGGGAGGCATGGAGCAATTTGGTCCGGATGACTACCGTCTATTGCTCGATGACATGCGGGAAGCAGGGATGAATTCGCTTGTCATCTGTATCAAATGGCTCACTACCGGCTATTACTCCAGATTGCCTTTTCAGGATCAATTTCCCGGTAACCCGGTTATCGAATCCAAGAACGAATTGATTCGTCAGGTAATCCAGGAGACGCATCAACGGAAGATCAAGATTCGATTCAACCTGTGCCTTACCTATTTCGACGCGGAAGTATTTGGAGGAACTCCCTACAACACTTTCGACAACAGCAGCGGTGTTCCGTTCCCGCGCCCGATCGGAGTCTATGATACCGATGCCCCCGGCCTGGTGGAGCGGGCCTGCCAGGTTTGCGAGGAGGTCGTGGAGGAATTCCCCGGAGTGGATGGCTATGTGATCGAGTTGGAGGGTGCGGGAGTTGAAGTGCCTCATCGAATTGACCGGTACAATCAATGGGCGAAGGAACACGGGAAACGGCCGTTTTCCGAAATCGGTCATCCCCTGGACCCGCGTGGGATGGATGCCCCCGAATGGAGGGAATATACGACGTTTTCCCGATTCAAAGTCTTGCGGGCGGTCGAGGAAATCCTTCGCGGCAAGGGCTTTGACGGCGATCTCTTCATGATTTGTGAGACGGGGAATACCGACTACGGTGTGTATCAGGAGGTCCACCTGCGGAACTTCCACGCCGAGTTTCCCCACTGGGGTGCGCTGACTTATGAATATGAAAAGTGGAATCGACGGTATGCCATGATGGAATTGTGCATTGCGCAACCCAAAACGGAGGGGATGCAAGTGTTCTATCTTCCGAGAGGCGTGATGACCTGGGGGCGCTGGCCGTTTGCCCATCCGCTGCAGGAAAGCTGGAAACGGGATATCGAGGATATTCTGATGTTGCAGCCACACGGAGTCTGGTGGTTCGGATGCGGAACCGTGAATGACGGCGCGCATGTCGGATTGAAACGGCTGCGTGAAGTTGGATTCAAAGACGGCGTTGACGCGCGAAGGGAACTGATTTGTACTGCCGAGGCGCTGAGTGAGTCCGTGAGTTCCGATGCGGGAGGCTGAGTTTATGGTGGCCGAGGAACGGACTTATTCTTTTGAACTGAGATAGCTCTTTACGCCGAATCCGCTGCCGAATCCACCGATAAAGACAACCAGAAGTTTGATGAGGTCAAGAAGGAGCTCTTTGTCTGTCGGAAGAAGATAAACGATCAGAAAGACGAACACGCCAAGACCCAGGATGGCATATAGAAGCGCAAACCATTGGCTCGAGCAACGAATCCTGAAATTATTGACTTCATCTTGGTGCCTATAATCGAGGAGTTTGTGGATATGCTCATCGTTGATCTTCTCCAAGATTGGATTCTGGAGAGATTCGCTGGAGAATCCCATGATCATCCGAAGCGTTCGATGAATTTCCGGGGACAGACCGTCAAGTTTATCGGTATCTGCATTGACGGTGGGGTACGAGATACCTTCTCTGTCCGGCCCTCCTGTATCTGCGTCTTCCCGGTCCATCTTTTGACCGGCCCGATCTCTGACAGTGTCTGATAAATCCCCGTTCCGTTCCGTACTCATTTCATTCGTTCTCCGGGGCGCGATAACACGAGGCCAAGGCTTTCTTCGAGCATTGTTCCCATGAGCCTGAAATACCTGCTTTTTAGAGCTCGGTTGATTTCTTGTTGGATTTCATAGGCAAGGATATGACGCAGGAAATACCTGTAGACCTCCAGGGATAGAAAACCATCTTTGTACGCCCTCGAAAGTGCGTTTGTTGCCTTCCGTATATCGCTCTTGCTGGGAAGAGGACGGGCTGAAAGACCGTTGACAAGTGCCTGTGCGAACATGGAATGGTGTTGTTTCATCGGTTTTCACTCAAAAGTCACTTTCGGCAGTCAATCCCAATTGATTCCTTGTCAACATAGTATATTCACCTTACGCGATGTCAAGCAAGGACTTTGTGTCGGGATCGTCGTTTTTCCGATTCATGGGAGGTCCCTTAAAAGAACGTTCCTCCGGGGCCGAGACACGCCACCACACCCTGGCTGATCAGGCCGTTTGAAATGGCGTAATAGGCCACGTAGGAAGCATGAGCCAGGCTCCAGTCCAAAGCGGGACCGGGACTGCGAACTGTGTATTTATAGGCATTTCCGTAAACATTCAGCGTATGCCCGGATCGGCTGTCGTCGTCGTAGACATATCCCCCATCCCAAATGCTGTCCAAACCCGGCTTGATATTCTGAGGACTTGCGGTTTGAAACGGATCGATGGGAATGGATGCGATATAGGCGACAGGAGTGGTCAGTATATGATACCGATAGGTGTGTTTTGCCCACCACTTTGTGCCTGTCCAGTTCGCGCCGCCCGGATAGGTATTGTTGTCCAATCGGTACATTTCCAGGGCGCTTGACAGCGATTTCAGGTCTCCATAGACACGGCTCAGTTTGGCCTTGGTTTGTGCGTTGATGAAATTGGGGACGGCGATGGCTGCCAGGATTCCGATAATCGCCACCACAATCAGCAACTCAATCAATGTGAATCCGGGCTGTTTCTTCATTACCCCAGTCTCCCGTTCTTGACTGTTGGAACTTCAAACCACGGCATTTTATCACCTCGTGCAGGACCTTGTATTGACTCCTGGCCCTGCAAGAACGAGTTTTTCAAGATTCCCACAGAGCGGGTGAGCAAGCAGGTATTCCGGTATCTTGCGGGGGGGAGTTCTGTAAAGCAATTTTTCTTCTTGACACAAATCAAAACATGCAACATGATATCGTTATCTTCGTGGGTGTGCCCGCTGCTGAAAGTGCTTTCAGGCCGGGCCACGTAATATCGTCGGTCAATCATTCTGAGGATCGAGGGTCTCGCAATGAAAACCAATCGTTCAACAGTTTCCGGTATCTTCACGTATTTTCTGGTTATTGGTCTGCTTCTTTGGATTGCCCCGATTTCATCGGCCCAGGGCACGATTCAGCTGGGTGATGTCACGGCGGATGGAACCATTGACGGCCGCGATGCGCTTGTGGTTCTGCGCGCGATTGCCGGTCTGGAGACACTCACCGCGGAACAGGTTCTCCAGGGGGATGTCTATCCCAACCCTGGAACGGGTGGACGAAGCATTGGAGACGGTGTGCTGACAGAAGACGATGCCCGGCAGATTCTTCGCTATGCCGTTCGGTTGATTCCAGCGGGAGATTTGACCGGCGATTACCTGGGGGTTCCTCCAACGATCCGGGGATTTGAGCCACGCAGTGGGAGTCCGGGTGCACTGGTAACCGTGTACGGTGAGAACTTCGCAAGCGGTTCGCTGCAGAACAATCTGGTCCGAATCGGCGACATTCCTGCTCCCGTTCAGGAACTCACCGGAACCTCCATTGTTATCCGTGTGCCGGAAGAGGCCCAATCCGGTTTGATTGAGGTGCTTACTCCCGGTGGAGCCGCACAAAGCAAAGACCAGTTCACGGTCACTCAGGAGATCCAGGGGACTCTTGCTCTGGGTGGTGGGCTTGACGCACAGGATTTCACAATTGTGACCGGGTACGATGAAACCAACGCCATTGATACGCAAGGCCATTTCAACGTGGACACTCAGCTGGATGGGATATCCCTGATTGGTGCAGTCTCCGATGCGGAAGGCAATAATACATTCCTGGCACTGATGCTTCCCGGTATGGATGAGGGGACCGGGGCCAAGGGTGTCAAACAGGCCAATCCCACGGTGCAGGTCAATGCGCTCAGTACGGCGAAAACGCTGCTCTATCTTCACCCGTTTTTTGCGACCGACAATCCGGTTGCGGTTCGCCGATTCATGGAATTGCTGGATAGCATTCCCGAAGTGGCGACTCTGGCAGGCGTCATAGCCGAGCGCTATCCGCAGGGTGCGAACGGCCTCGATGATCCCGCGGTATTCGCGGCCTGGTCTGCGGCGGTGATTGCCATTATGGACAATCTGCCGCCCGGACTGGTTTTCTCCACAGATACTCCTGCCGGTGCGAAACCGTCTACCATTCGACAAGCCGATGCCTCGCTCAGTTCCTGGCTTTCGCCCATGGCCCGTTCACAGGCGGGACGATATACGAATGCCTCCCCCATGGCCGGGTCGGCGGGCCAGTCCGTGCTGCTCCGTCGAGTAGGAGCGGACTATGTTTATGCGGAATACGATTCCGATTCCGGTGCGATCACGGTGGGATACCCGGAAACGTGCAACTACAGTCCGCTGGATTGGCTGATTGCGTTTTATCGAGTGGACCCTGCCGATATGCCGATGGGCCTGGGAAATCCGTATCTGGCGGCCCGGCGCGGCATCCGTCGTCTGGGCGAAGAACAAATTTCTATGCTGCCTTCCAACCAATGGACGCAGCGCATCGACATTGTCAGTTATTCCATCAGTTATGCCTTCGACAATGTGTCGAGTTGGATCGGGCCGGATTCCGGCGGATTCCGCATCAATCGAAATCAAGAGGGCGTTTATGCCATGCGGATTTACAGCGGGGGGATGTCCCAAAACGATCCACAGGATTTTCAGACGATCCGAAACATTGATGGCGGTATCGAAAACGCCAATCGTGCCATGATCATCAATATCGGTGTTGCCGTGGTCGATCTGTGGAGCCTGGCATCCGGATCGGAAGAAAGTTTCCTTCGAGATGCGCTCAAACAAGCAGCGATTAAGGCGTCCATTGTTTTGACCCAGGAAGCCGGACGGCTCTATCCGCCGGGAGCGGAGGACCGAACTCTCGAAATCATTTTCCGCATGATTATGGAAATGGGCAAAGGGATCTCCGAGGCTGCGACCAATGCGGGATTGTCTGCCGCACGACAGCGACTCTCCGACACGCTCTCTTCGGCTCTCCGATCCTCGAATGCCATTACCGCTGTCCTGGGAAGAATTTCCTCGCTCGGCAAAATCGGCGAACGGGTTGCAGGCATGATGGGCTATCTGCTGAATCCTCTGGGATGGGAGCTTTCTCCCGCCGGGCCGACTCCGCTCGAAACCTGTTTCGTCCAGATCGGCGATCCGTTCAGTCCCCGAATCACTCAACTGAATCCGGGTCGAAGCGGACGATTGTCTTCCGTGATCATCTCCGGCGAGCATTTCCAGTCGGATCCTCGAAGCAACATTGTCCGGTTCGGCGATTACTATGCCCGGGTGCTTGAGGTGGTCAGTCCGAATCAGATGGTGGTCGAAGTTCCCCGACTGGTCCCCAACTTTGAGTATCTGACCGTCACCGTGGAGACAACCGCCTCATCCACTGTAGCCACCGCCCCGACTCGCTTTTATGTCGATCCCATTCCGTTTATCTCAGAGCTCAGTCCGACGAGGGGGTACTCCAGGCCCACAAATGAGCAGAACCCATTCTATAACCAGCCCGGGAGTGTTGTCGAAATCCGGGGAGAGAACCTGGATTCTCCGCGCGGCCCGTGGGCGCTTGGCGTGAAGGTGAATGACATTGATGCGACGGTTATTTCGGCCTCATCCCGATCCATGCTCTTCCGAGTTCCCAGCGGAATGACCGGCAGCCTCCGGGTTGTGGTCACGGACTACAATCGGGACCTGGACAGCAATACACTCTTCTTTCGCGTGTACGATCCTCCGGAGATTTCGCAAATGCCGCCGTCTGCTGTCCAGGCAGGGGAGAGTTTTGCCATACGTGGCTCGAACCTCCTGAACGCGTGGGTTCAAATCGGCGATACATTCGCTACCGTGATTCATTCCGATCTGCGAAGCATTCTGGTTCGAATGCCGGATGTCGGCGACGAGGACGAATCGGTTCCGGTTATTGTTTGGACCCCCAGCGGGTCCGCACGAAGCAATGTGACACGTGCCGCCGGTCTTGTGCAGCCCGAAATCACGCAGCTTCCGCAAGGCGCGGACATTCTGGTCAACGATCCGGGCAGCAGCTACGCCGCAAATGGACGAATTTCGTTGCGCGAGGCCGTGAATATTGCAAGTGGACAACTCAATCCGTTTCTCAACGAATGGGATGATGAAAACATCCACGTTGAGCAAATCTACCAGGAGGTTCGTATCATCACCGGATACGATGTTAACAATGAGCCGATTTATGGATATGAACAGCAATTCCGCCGAACTCATACCGAAAACTCTCCCGGCGGACCGGGCTATGAATATCGATATGAATATAGGGTTGTTCTTGACGAGCATGGAAATGAGACAAACCGCTCCCTGATCGGGACCGAATCCCTGGACGAAACGGACGAGGACAGGGAAGAAGGAGACTATGTCAATACGACCTTATTTGCCTCCAATCCATCCCAATTCAACCTGGCCTCCTATCGGGATGTGATTCGAGTTAATTCCCTGGCGTCCGTTGCCTCCGACTCCATCACATTGGGACCCCAGGATCAGATTCAGATGCCCGGCAGCACGCTTTGGACGCTCACCGGAAGCGTTCAAGCCTTGAATGCCAACCAACTCACTCTGGGCACGGTCCGAGGCGGGAACGAAATCCGCCTTGCAGGGCAATCCACCATTTTGAGTGGAACCATGGATGGTCCGCAGATCACCCTGGAGAGCGCTATCGGGGTTACGTTGGGACGATCCTCCAGCCGGGGAGTCATCAAAATCCTGAGTAGTTCCGGGCACGGCGTCGAAATCGACGGCGGTGGTTTGAACGCGGTCAATATCGATTTCATTGCAGATTGTGCGGAAGACGGGATACGAATCAGCAATAGTCGAGAGAACGGGCTAACCGTTTATTCCATTCAGGGTTGTACCGGAGACGGTCTTTCCATCAGCGGCGGATCGTTGAACTACTTTACAGGAATGGTGCGGGGATGCAGGAACGGAATTGTGCTCACCGACTCGGAGAGCTGCATGATTCGAGGCTCAGATCTGTCCGAGGAGTATGCACTGAAAGACTGCACGGGGGATGGCATCTTCATTGAAGGCGGCGCTCACCATACGCTCAACGAGTTGTATATCTGGAATAATGGCGGAAACGGGATCTCGATTCTGAACGCAGAGGGTGTTGAGATGGAGGACATCTACTGCGTGGATAACGGTGGTGACGGGATTCTACTGGACGGCGGAAATGGGGCGCATAAAGGGGACCATATTAGGGTTCTCGGAAACGATGGGAATGGCCTGGTGATCGGCGGCTCCACCAATCAGGGCAACCAGTTTCTATCCCTGGACGCGGGCGGCGGAAAGTACACCGATGTCAATGCCAACGGTGGCGATGGGATCGTGCTTCGAAACGGAACCCACGACAACCTGTTCGAGTATTGCTCCGCTTACGGAAATCAGGGAAGCGGTGTTTTGATAACCGGCTCCGGCACATCGAATAACCGATTCTCCGAATGCGATATTGCATACGATGAGATCGAAAGCGGAGCGGACTATGGAAACCGGGGCGATGGTGTCCAAATTACCGCAGGCGCAAGCGACAACGTACTGTATAAAACGAACGTTGGCCAGAACACCGGGCATGGGTTTTCAATTGACGGTGGCGACAGAAATCAAATCGAAGAATGTTTTATCGGTGACCGACTCGGATTCCGCTCCTCGGAGGATCATCGTCCCAATCAAATGCGAGGCGTTCGGATCGCCGGAAATGCCGTCGCGAATGAAATCCGGTACTGCACATTTTCCTATAATGTACAGGGCGGCGTTTTGATGGAAAACCTGAAGAATACAACCGCTTCTTCGGAGAATCCCTCGGTGAAGATTTCTTCCTGCAAATTCGGTACCAGTAAAAAATGGTCCGATGTGCGGTATAACGATCCCTGTATCGCCACCGGTCCGGCGATTGAGTGTCGAGATTCCGATCACATAAAGATCGAGGATGTTCTCGTCTTCCTTCACGACGGCGCGATCCTGATTGACGGAGAAAGCAACCAGGACATCATAATCAACGAATTACGGTCCATCCGTACACGTGCCCATGGAATCCTTGCGCGCAACACAAGCGCCTTCATCTGCGGCCCGATCTATATCGGATCATCCGGCCAGGATGGGATTCACCTGGAGAACGTCGCAGATTCCGAATTCTTCTGTACCCCGATGACCAATATGACGAATTCATTCTGCCAGGGGAGTACCGGAACGGGTGTATTCATTGATTCAAGCAGAAATGTGGTAGTCAAAGACGGTTTTATCGGCTCGAATGCAAAAGCGATCGAGGTCGTATCAACGGAAGGCTTTCAGTTCCTGGATTGCTGGGTCCAGGACAACAAGGGAGATGCCCTGACCCTCACCGGCAGCTCCAATATCACGCTGGACAGACCGCGCCTTCAAAACAACACCGGTATCGGGCTGAAAATCGTTGACTCCAGTGGTCTGGAACTGATCGGCAAGTCTCCGCGATACGGCTTTTTCATTAACGGAAATCCCGGCGGGTCATTGTGGATCGAGAATTCACAGGACATTGCCATCGGGAAAGAACGACTGGGAGGAAACCTGGCGGCTACCGTGAATCCCAGCATTGTGATTACCGGCGACCGGACCCGGAACGTGACCGTGGAGTCCTGTATCATGCTCGACCAGAGAACCACGGATTGCATTCGAATTGACGGGGGCCAGGGAATTGTGATCGGTTCTCCGAATGCCGACTACGGCAACGACATCGAATTCAACAAGTATAAGGGCGTTGTCGTTCGAGGGGCGAATACTCGTGTCGCGATCCTGAACAACATTATCGGAGAACCGGAGCAGTATGAATCGGGAGCGCGGGAAAGAGGGAATGATGTGGGTATTGTGTTGGAGCAGGGAGCCAATCAGATCCTGATCCAGGGCAACATCATTAACGCAAATGCGTCTCATGGAATTCTGGTACACGACGGAGCGCACTCCAATATGATTGTGCGTAACCAGATCACCGAGAACGGCGGGAATGGTGTCCAGGTCGAGGGGGCGACGTCGCGCCTGAACCAGATCAGCCAGAATTCCATTACACGCAACATTGGAGCCGGAATTCGCCTGGTTGGCGGGAACGATGGAATTGAAGCGCCGATTATTACAAAAATCGAACGACAACAGAGCACGGTGTCCGGGCAGACAAACTCCGACGCACCCGATGGCAGCCAGGTAGAGATTTACTGGGACAACGATGATGAAGGTAGAACTCTGATCGGATCGTCGTATTTGTTCGGTAACAAATTCGTCGTGCTCGGCACCATTCCAGCAGGAGTCAATCTCCATGGAGTGATTATTTATCCGAATGGAAATACCTCCGAGTTCGGACCGGCGGTCCTCAGTTCCAAGCCCGATCCGTTTCTCTACACGGAGGAGAGAAACGGCGATACGGACATTTTCCTGATGAACGCAGTGGCGCAGCGTTCCACGCGCATTACGCGGAATTCTGCGCAGGATACAAGCCCAAGTGTTTCTCCGACGGGCGACCGGATGTTGTTCGTATCGGATCGCAGCGGGAACGCGGATATCTGGCTGCTGCCGTTCGACACATTTGTGCCGGTACAGGCCGTCTCGAATCCGGCGGCGGATTACGATCCCGACTGGACCGCGGACGGATCGCAAATGGTGTATGTCTCCGAGCGTGACGGGAATCCTGAAATCTACAAAGAGGGATTCGGCGGTGACGGCGGCGCGGATACCGAAATTTCCTACAACTCCGGCGCGATTGACGAAACGGTTGCCGAAGCGCTCTGCTCCGGAATGAGGGGCGATGCACTGGGAGTGAAAATCAATTCCGATGCAGGACGGATTTCCGAGATCCATATCTACATTCAGGCAAATCCCGTTCCGTTCACATGGAAAATATTCGCCATGGAGGGTGCCCAGCCCGCATTTCTCCCTCTTGCGGAGGGATCTACGGAACCGGCGGGAACGGGCTGGCATATAGTCGATGTCGGGAATTTGGAGGTCCCCCAGGAATATGTGATTGCGGTATTCTTCCAGCAGAACTACAGCCCGCATCTTGGCATGACTACGGGCGGGGAGGAATATCGGTGGTGGCTTTATACGCTGACGCGAGGCTGGGTGAATGTACAGATTCGCCCCGTGATGATTAAGGCGGTCATCAAGTCGGGGGGAAGCGCACCGCAACGACTGACAAACGACGTCGCGGTGGATCGCAATCCCGCCGTATCCCCCGACGGAACACGAATCGCATTTGCTTCAAACCGTGCGGGTACACCGGATATCTGGCTGATGGACTCAAACGGGGAGAATCTGCAGAATCTCACACAGGGCCAGGGCAACAATTGGAGTCCTGCGTGGTCACCGGATGGTACTCTGATCGCATTTGTATCCGACCGAGACGGCAATGCGGACATTTATGTAATGGATATGAGCGGCGGTAATGTCAACCGTCTCACCGCGAATGAGGCCACTGACGACGAGCCGGTCTGGAATACGAGTGGGGATCATATTCTGCTCACTTCCAATCGCGACAGCAGTTCCGAGGTCTATACCCTGAATATCAACAATCCGGTTCCGCGACGGGTGACCCTGGGAACGGGCGAGATCCACGATCCCGAAACGGGGAATCTGGACGTGGAGGCAATCGAGCGCCAGGCTTCCATTGTGGGACCGGCCAAGTCTGCAAGTCCCAAGACACCGCTTGCTGATAGAACGGAGCCGTTTGCCGGAACGGATCTTCTTTTGACATTATCCGATGTTGACACGGAGCCGGGAGCGACGATCCGTGTTCTTGTTCAATTAACGGGTGCACAGGCGCTGGGGAACCTGGACTTAGTCGTTTCGTACGAGTCAACGGTGCTTCGGCTACTGGAGCCGGCCTCGGTGGGCTTACAGACGGCGCACTCCATGTTCGAGTACAATCCGGTTCAGTATCCCAGTTCGTTTTCACCGTGGCGATTCAACTGGATCGGGGCGGAAGGGATTGACGGAGGTCTATCGGCGGTTGAGCTGGTGTTTGAGGTGCTGCCCGGCACATCCCGCAGCGAAACGT
Organism: Candidatus Omnitrophota bacterium; assembly: GCA_029568995.1. GTDB lineage: Bacteria > Hinthialibacterota > Hinthialibacteria > Hinthialibacterales > JAKPRU01 > JAKPRU01. Next base: position 22,042 of record JAKPYU010000194.1, read on the forward strand.
TTGTCCGGGTACAGACCGCAAACGCCTACGATATCGCGCTTAATCCGGTCAACTGTGTTCCGACAGACGGGCGTATCTATATGCCGGGGAATGTTGTGCCGGTGGAGAGCTGGATGCTGCATTGAGAGGGGGATTTGACATTGCAGGAATGAGTTATGCCTGCTTGCCAGGAAACTGGGCGAACAGCGACTTGTCGTGCGGTTCTCTCGGTTGGATGACGCTGCATACAAATTGCGATATCATTCTGTTTGCAGAGTTGTGTTTGTCTTAATCACTTTGCATTGGTTCGGTTCAAATGAGAATAAGCGTAACATAGTGTGCCATATACGCTCTTTCGAATGGGAGGTTATTGCGATGTTGAGCATGAGACTGCGTTTGGGCAAAAAAGCGGTTGTTGTTCTGGCGTGTCTTTTGTTCGTCGGTGTGGGTGCGGTCTGCTTTGCGATTCTGTTTGGTGGTTCCTCGTTCGTTAAATCCGATCCGCAGCTGTTGACTCTTCGTGAGACAGAGTCACTGATTGGATTGGATGTGGAACTCGAATATGTGATGAAACTGTATCGCACAGTCCCGGAATCGGGAAAGGTGGTTCCGGCCCCCTCGGAAAGGCCGGTGATGACCCCGTGGGAACCTGATGAGGGAAGTCTTTATTTGGGCACAGAACATAGAATCCACTATTGGCAGCATGGGAAAAAGGTTCGTTGGGATTCCGTCCATTTTCCTTATTCTGCCTGGGACGAACAGAAAGTCCAGACGCGGGAGCCATACAGTGCCTCCGTAATTTATGGTGGCGTCCAGATGATCGAACGAGGCAAAATGATTATCGGAGTCGATGACAAAGTGGCGCGCCCTTATGCGTCTATCCAGCGCAATGCGATTATGTCCCTGTTTTCTTTGCGCGGGATCGTGACCGCGCTTACTTCCGGGAAGATCTCTCATAATGCACCTCACATGATTGACACTCCGTTCAACATCTTCTCATTTGGTACCGAGAGGCTCCTGACGGATGCAATCGATCTAATGGCGAAGTCCGTCGAGAGAACCGTGGAAATAGCGGATAAGATCGGTTATCGGATTGAATATCCGAAGACATCCATACAAACACTCTTGGGGATTACCCGGACGGAGACATGCGATCTGTATTTGGATCGCGCCCGAGGTTGCCTGCCCTCTGCGAAGATCAAATTTGACCAGGCAAATCTCGGTGGTTTTCTGATGATCACGCGGGAATGGATGGAAGTGCCGTGCGATCGCTTCCCGGATGGCATCGGCCACATCCCATCGAAAATCTGGTGGCAGTTTTATCGGTTAAGTGAGGATGGTACAACAATGAAGGTCAGCGGACATTGCGCTCTTGAGGTATCCCGGGTGTCCTTGGACCCGGTGAATGACGCTGTTTTTGAGTTTAAGCCCGAGCCATCTGAAACGGTGATATATCAATAGTATTGGGAACGCTGCGGTTTGCCAGGCAGAGACGCCTGACCTACTAAAGGCTGGTAGGACAGGCCTTCGTGACTGTCGTTGGTATGGGTCAAACCCCCTGCCTCTCGATAATGTCCTGCAACCTGATGCGGTTATACCTTTGAAGCATTACCGGGTAGCCGTTCATCATGATATTGAACGCCAGTATCCATGCAGCGGCATCAAACCACCCTCTCAGCAAAGCATAGCCGATGAACAGCAACATCAGCATGAAGATGAGCATGTGGCCTGTTTCGGCCTTCCGCATTTCATGATCGAGATCGCGCAACGCGGGACCCCCCTTGTTCCTTGGAACTCGTAAGGTGGGGCTGAGTATCGAGAGCGGCCCGCGACGCACGAGCTTTTTGAAAACACGAATGCCCAAACGTTCGTAAATCCGACCTGTTCGTTCGAAGTCTCTGATGTCGTAGTATCTTGAGGGAAAGGAGAAATGAACGGTTTGCCCGACAACGACAACCCATGACATGGCGAGCCAATTTGCCAGAAAGGCGAAAATCGGACTGCGAAATCCAAAGGCATCCAAGGCCCAGATCATCAGGAATACGGCGGCTGCTGTGGCTACCGCGAACAAGGCCAGTGTCTTGAGAATTGCCATGTGTCAGCCTGTTGCCAAGCCGAGTGGTGTCAGCTGGAGCGACCAGTTATCAGTGTTTATCTTCTATTTTGGGCACGTTGGTATGAATCTTCAATCCAGTCGCCGAGATTATTGTAGCCGTCGCTCTGGACCCAATCATAAGTTCTGATCTTTTCGTATCCCATTTTAACGAATGGATCTTCGCCTCTTTTCTCTCTTCTTCCTTCTTTGTCCTTCATATTGTCGATGTAGACCCCTATGAGTCCGTTATGCTTTTCCCAACTCTGCTCTATCTCGTACCGGACGTATTCTCGCTCCGCTGTCTCAGTCCCAATGAGAACGACCGTAACGGATGTTCCTTCCAACTGTGTCCGTATCCATCGTTTTATCGCTTCATCGCCTTTCTTCTTCACTTCTTCCCAAGATGCAGCATCCCAGAATCCAGCTGCTTCCCTGTTGGGTTTAGTTACCCAGCTGTTTCGGACTTGGCTGGCTCGCCAAATGTCGCGCTCATAATGAAAACTGAAGAAAACCCCGCGTGCCATGTTACATACCTCCATTATTTGTAAATGTCGCTAAGAACGTGACGACGATAATAGAACCGACGACAGTACCGTGAAATATCAGTAGCGTCAGCGAAAAAGGAACGTCCCTCCAGGGTTTTACTTGCTCTCTGACTACTGACGTATCCATCGAAAAGTCGACATCTTTCTCTTGTAGTGCCCTCACATAATCGTAGAGGGCCCGGAAGAGCTTTTCCTGCCATAGGAAGTACGCGTCAAGTATCCAAAAGGCGATAGCGGGGAAGTACGCGAGATATATGAAACACGTTTTACTATTACCAACAGCTAAGGCAAAAAGGGCAGAAATAAGTATGACGGACCATCCCTTAAGAAGGAATGAATCATTAGACAACCTGTTCACAACACACTGAATCATCTCCAGATGTGCCCGTTTATTCTCCATCGAATACCTCTCTTTCAATGACTGTTAAGGTCGCGGCTTACCCGTAAGCGTGAAGCTGCTTGTTGGATGCCTTTTCCTCCGAAGTCATCTCGGAAATCAGCCTCTTAATGATGAGCGCGGCTGAGTCTAGGACGACAATTTCGGCGGGAATTGTCCCATGGTCCCACAGAGTTGGCACATCCTCTGTTGCGATCAAAATCATTCGCTTCGCATTCTTGGTGGAACTGGCCTTGTGAAGGGCAGATGCGGCATCAGCAAGGGTCTCGCCGTGCTTCTGGATTCTGACCGGGATCGGGACGCCGCCGAATGTGGCCTTCAAGAAAGCATCGATCCCGTTGTTGCGGTGAACCGGTATGTGGGGAATTCCGTGCAGCAGAGCCAGCGCCTCCGTGTCTGCATTTCTGTATGAATCTTCGCCGACTTTCATCAATTGAGAATCCGTCCGAACTGGTTCGTCAATGCGCCTTCGGGATAGAGCGCAAGCGTCTGCTGAAACGTCGATTCCGATTGCCTTACGCCCAAGCAACTTCGCTGCAACCAGTGAGGTTCCGCTACCACAGAAGGGATCGAGAACGAGGTCGCCCGGATCTGTGACCAGCTGGATGATTCTTTCAAGCAAAAGGATCGGCTTTTGCGTTGGGTATCCAGTTCGCTCTTTGGCTTTGGGATTGAGGAAGGGGATCGTCCAAACGTCGCTGAGGGGAACTCCGCGCTTGACGCCGGAAAAAACAATATCGCCATTCTCATCTCGCGCGTAGGCTGACTTGTTCGCGGCATCTCTACCGCGCTTTTGAAGAATCTGATCAACGTTCGTCGTAGGAGAATAGTCCGTGAGTATGGTGTGGAATTTGTAGTGTTCTCTTTTGGAGTAGAAGAGAATTGACTGGTGCGCAGGCAAGAGGCCTTTGGCACTATTGGACCACCTCTTGTAATGCCAAATAATCTCGGCTTGAAAATTATCCACTCCGAAAATGTCATCCAGTAATAAACGCGCGACGTGTGAAGCTGTCTTGTCGCAATGGAAGAATAGTGATCCGCTAGACTTGAGAATCCGTCGTAGCTCTCTGAGACGCGCATCGAGGAATGCGGCGTATTCGGTCGCTGAACCCCACTTGTCATTGAAGGAGAACTCCTTGGTCCTATCCCTCGTTCTCAGACGATGCTCGCGTTGTGTGAAGAATGGTGGGTCGAGATACACCAGGTCCACCTGCGCAGACGGCAAGTCGCGCAATACTTCTAGGCAGTCACAATTACGGACCTCAATGTCCATTGGCTCTTGTATTCTCCGCTGCCAATTCCTCGAGAATGGCTTTCAAGTCGACTCCCGTTGTGATCTCTATGTACTCCCATGCAGTGTCGGCAGAATAGTACTTCCCCCCGAGGCCTTCGTACAGTGTTTGGAGGGTCTTTTGGATGCGAATGGCTTGATCACGATTTGGATAGTAAAACATCACGCGAATAGGCTGATATCCGGCATTCTTCACGGCTTTTAGCCGAGTGTGCTCTTTGGTGATGTGATCGCCGTCAGTTGTGGCGTCCTTCCATTTGATCTCCAGGGCGTCGGTGCCGACAACGCAGTCGATTTCAAATGTCTTTGGCCTGCTACCCTCAGTGTTTGGGATGCGCAGCGAGTGTGAGTCGGGGAATTTCCGCTTGTAACACAACTTGGCTGCTTCTTCCAGAAAAGACCCCGCGTACTTATAGAGGAATCGGCCCTTGTTCTGGTAAATGTCGATCAGCTCGCCCTCCTGATCGGTGACACCGAGGACACGATAGATTAAGTAGTGTGATGTGTCGTCAGCCTTCATTTCGAAGACTCGTGCGTGAACATTCGCCTTGAGTTTGGATGCGTACTTGGCTGCCAGTGCCCGAATCTCGTCCTCTATTGCCATGATTGTGTCTTTCTCTTCGCATCCAACATAGATAAGACTGATGAGCATGAGATGAAGAGTCTCGGGTTCCCGTCCGTGCAATACACAATTGCCGCCAGTCTTGCACCTCCCGTAACCCGTGATACCTCAGTGTGTTGCATCGTGGTAGTCTCTTCATCAAAGCTTGTTAAGCTGACCGGGATAGATCTCCTCGCTTGATAGCCCATCCAGAAGGCCTGTGAGCTCCGGCTAGTCCACGGTTGAGGACATAGGCGTAAATCATAGTTATGCTGACATTTTTGTGCTCGCGATCTCGCTGAGCGGCATCTACCCAATTGAAGTCCTGGGGACCTTTGCCCCCGACGTTTCATGCTCCGGTTTGGTCACGCAAGTCCAAACTCTTGACGAGAAACAGTATCTCGCTCTTCTCCCGCCATGTCAAGGAAGTTGTTGAACAAAATTTCAGCGTCAGAAACGTCAATTTCAACGCTCTCAGGTATCCCAAACGCACAATTTGCGCATTGGCTTCATTCTGCCCCCGTTGGATGCCGGGATGTCGCACAGGCTGCCGTGTCAATCAGCCGCCCTCACCACGGCGTCGATCCGGGATCCTCGGTGTTGTCTTCACCGGGAAAGAACATGACGACGTCGCCGTTGGATGTGACACCGTTGCTGACGTCGTATCGTGAGGTTTTGTAATTCTGGCCGAGATTCCAGTCGCCATCCGGGCCGATGCTTCCGAAGGAGAACGTGCCTTTGAACATGATCCCGGAGATCCGCGTGGTCGGGTTCTGCTCCACGGCATAAATGTAAGTCCCTTTCTGACAGCACTCGCTGCCCCAGTTTCCGACTTTGCCCGTCGCGGTGGAGAAAGGGTCCTGGGGAATACTCGAAAGGTAGGCGAGCGGCGTGGTCAGCGCGGTCATGGTGACATTGACCAGCCAGGATTTGCCCGGAGGATCATCGTTCGGATCGCGCGGGAATTCGTTGTGGTCGATGTGGAAGGCGAACATCGCCACGGACATGGCCTTGAAATCGGAGTAGTTGCGCGAGACCTTGGCCCGAACCTGGGCATTCAGGAAGTTGGGGACCGCGATGGCGGCCAGGATACCGATGATCGCGACCACGATCAGCAGTTCGATCAGAGTGAATCCCAGGCGGAATCGTTTCCGGAACATGTCCATTCACCCCGGCGTCACGTCTCAGCGGGCCGAATTGCCCCGGACCCCACTTTATCAGAGACCGGGCGGGTTTCCTACCCAATGGAGTCAAGTCTGGGAGGGCGAGGTCCTGCCGAGCCGTAGATAGAAAGAGAATCGGCTCGGCAGGAGAGACTGTCTGAAAAGGTCCGAAATTGCCCTCTCCGAGTCAGGGAATGGTGTATAGAGAGGGTGGTTCAACGAATTCAACCCCCACCTGACCTCCCCCGATCTTCGGGGGAGGAAAATCCAGAGACTTTTGAGACAGGCTCAGGGACCTCGCCCTCCCGGAGCTTCACTCGAAAGGGACCAAATCCGTTGACATGCCGGATTGCGGCGGGTATCTTACTTTTCGATGAGAATCGGGTCATTCTCGGGTGTGAAAATCAGCCGGGTGGTTGCAGGAAAAACGACCCGGATGTTTTTTGTGTGACTTCGATTCGGCATGGATCGGCCTGCGGGCGGCAGACTCCCGGGGCATTGCCCCGCGGATTGGACAAGTTGCCCAGGCAGACGTGATTATCGTATGAGGCCATTACAGGCGCAGGAGACCGAATATGTTTCAACAAGGTATTCAGCGGCGGATTAAATACCAAGCGGAGCTGGACGGCAATTTTGCGAAGGAGATCGCATCGACGCCGGGCTGCGATAACCTTTTCAGTTGCATCCAATGCGGGAAATGCAGTGGAACGTGTCCCCTGAGCATTTACATGGATTTCACGCCCCGGCGGGTGATTGCCATGACACGCGCCGGATTTAAGGAGGACGTCCTTCGAAGCCAGACGATCTGGTTGTGTGCGTCCTGCTACTCCTGCACGGTGGAGTGCCCCAAGGAAATCAAAATCACCGACGTGATGTACGCATTGAAACAGCGTGCCATCAAGGACAAGGTATACCCCAAGCGGTTTCCCACTCCGGTCCTGGCACGGGAATTTTTCCGTTCCGTCTGGAAATACGGCCGAAACACGGAGAGCTGGCTGATCGTGCGGATGTATCTGAAGAGCAATCCGTTCAAGATGATCATGCAGGGCCTTTTGGGATTCAACCTGTGGCGAACGGGTCGAATGGGTCTCAAGACTGAATCCATCAAAGATCGCACCGGTCTTCAACGTCTCCTTGAGGCCGTGGAACGAGCGGAACAAAAAGAAAACCGTACACCGATGGGTGAGAGGGAGTAAGTTCCATGAAGTACCTTTACTATCCCGGATGTTCGTTAAAAGGAACAGGCAGAGCGTACGAAGAGTCCCTCCTGGCGGTTTTTGGAGCCTTGCATCTACCGCTTCAGGAACTCGACGACTGGAATTGCTGCGGAGCGACCGCCTATATGGCCGTTGATGAAATGAAAGCCTTTGCCTTGGCCGCGCGGAATCTGGCCCTGGCCGAAGCCCAGGGGAGTGGCAATGACGATGTGACATTGGTCGTTCCCTGCAACGCCTGTTACCTGGTCCTGATGAAAACTCAGAGATATATGCAGGAATACGCCGAAGTCGGAAAGAAACTGACGAGAATCCTGGAAGCCGCCGGGCTGCACTACGAAGGAAAAGTGGCCATTCGGCATCCTCTGGATGTCCTGGTGAACGACATCGGCCTGGAACACATATCGGGACATGTCAAGCATTCGCTCGGCGATCTTCCGGTTGCCGCCTATTACGGCTGCCAGATGGTGAGACCGTATTCCACGTTCGATGACCAGCACAATCCGATGTCTATGGACAGGCTTGCCAAGGCCCTTGGGGCGGCTCCGGTGGATTGGCCTCTGAAAACCCGGTGCTGTGGCGGAGCCTTGACCGGGACCATCGAGAACGTCGGGGTTCGATTGAATTACATCCTTCTCAAGGAAGCGCAGAAACGTGGCGCTCAGGTTATGACAACGGCCTGCCCGCTTTGCCAATTCAACCTGGAATGCTACCAGGGTTCCATGAACCGTCAGTACGAGGAGAGGATTCACGTGACGCCCATCTATTTCAGCCAGTTGATGGGAGTCGCGTTCGGACTGAGCCAACATACATTGGGATTGCATCGTTCCCTTGTGCCGATGCCCCAGCAACTCGCCATATAAAGGAGGTTCCATTTCCGTGACTGCATCCCAAGGTAATGGATCCATTCGAATCGGGGTATTTATCTGCCATTGCGGAATTAACATTGCGGCAAAAGTGAATATTTCCGAAGTGGTGGAGTTTGCCAAGACACTGCCGCATGTGGCCTATGCAACCGACTATCAATTCCTGTGTTCCGACCCCGGCCAGGAGTTGATTAAGGCGCACATACGCGAAAACAATCTGAATCGGATCGTGGTTGCTTCCTGTTCTCCGCTGATGCACGAAGTCACCTTTCGTCGTGCGGCCGGCGAAGCCGGATTGAATCCTTTCTATGTCCAGATGGCGAACATCCGGGAGCAGGTGAGTTGGGTTACGAAAGACATGCAATCCAGCACGCCCAAGGCGAAAGCGCTAGTCGCTGCCGCTGTGAGGCGTGTGGCCAGGCATGATGCCCTCGAAGTGCGCCAGGTTCCCGTGAAAGCCGATGTTCTCGTGGTCGGCGGCGGCATTGCGGGCATTCAGGCTGCTCTCACTATCGCCAACTCCGATAAGAAAGTCTACCTGGTCGAGCGGGAGCCGACTATCGGCGGGCACATGGCCCAGTTTGACAAGACCTTTCCCACGCTGGACTGCGCCGCCTGTATTCTCACTCCCAAAATGTCCAGTGTTGCCGTTCACCCCAATATCACTCTTCTGACCTTCTCCGAAGTTGTCAACGTGGAAGGCTACACAGGGAATTTCCGGGTTCAGATCAAACGGAAGCCCCGCTATGTCATTGAAGACAAATGCGTTGGCTGCAATGCCTGCGTGGATGCCTGTGTATATAAGCAGCCCCGGTTCCCGGATGAGTTCAATGTGGGATTGAGCAAACGGAAACCGGTTTACATGCCGTTTCCGCAGGCCACTCCCTCCGTGGTTCTAATCGATCCGGAGACATGCATTCAGCTCAAAAAGGGAACCTGCAAAATGCCCTGCGTGGATTCCTGCGACCGGAACGCGATCGACTTCAATCAGAAGGAAGAATTCCTGGACGTCGATGTGGGGGCGATCATCCTGGCCACCGGATATCAGCCGTTCGATGCATCCCGGATTCCGGAATACGGTTACGGGAGATACCCCAATGTGTATACCGGACTCGAAGTGGAAAGACTGGTGAACGCGGCAGGGCCGACCCAGGGCCAGATTGTACTCAAGGACGGCACAAAGCCGAAGTCGGTGGGCATTATCCACTGCGTCGGTTCCCGTGATCAGAAGACGAATCCTTATTGCTCCCGTGTTTGCTGCATGTACTCCCTCAAGCTGGCTCACCTGATCAAGGAGCGGACCGAGGCGGAGGTCTTCAATTTCTACATCGACATGCGTGCGGCCGGAAAGGGATATGAAGAATTTTACGATAAGGTGATGAGCGAGCAGGTGCAGGTCATTCGGGGGCGGGTGGCCGAGGTGACGGATTGGGCGATGACTCCCGAAGAGGAAGGGAAATTGGTTCTGCGCGTGGAGGACACCCTTGTCGGTGTTGCCCGCCGGATTCCCGTTGACATGGTGGTCCTTTCCGTTGGTCTTGAACCGCAGCCGGATGTCAGCAGCATTCAACGGTTGTTCAATATCAGTTGCAGCAAAGGCGGCTGGATGCTGGAACGACACCCGAAGCTGGCGCCGGTGTCCACCTTCACAGATGGGATATTCATTGCCGGGGCCTGCCAGGGTCCGAAAGACATTCCCGATTGCGTGGCTCAGGCGGGAGCCGCCGCCGCGGAAGTCATGGCATTGATCGATAAAGGCCATGTGGCGTTGGAACCCAATGCGGCGCACGTTCGCGAGAACTGTTCCGGCTGTCAGACCTGTATTTCGGCCTGTCCGTTCCACGCGATTTCACTGGATAAGGCAACAGGGCTTTCCGTGGTCAATGAAGCCCTGTGCAAGGGATGCGGAACCTGTGTCGCCTCCTGTCCTTCGGGAGTGGCTCAACAACAGATGTTTACCGACGAACAGATCTACGAAGAAATTGAGGGAATAATGAACTATGTCTGAGGTCTCCCAACCATCAACCGGTAATGGATTCGAACCGAGAATCGTCGGCTTTTTCTGCAATTGGTGTACCTATACCGCTGCGGATCTGGCCGGTACCTCTCGCCTGACTTACGCACCGAATGTCCGGGTGTTGCGCGTGATGTGCTCCGGAAGACTCGATCCCCAGTTTATTCTGGAGGCGTTCCGAAAGGGGGCCGATGGCGTCCTCATCGGCGGCTGCCATCCCGGAGACTGCCATTATCAGGCGGGCAACCACAAAGCCTTGCGCCGGTATACGTTACTGAAACGCCTTCTCAAGATGATGGGAATTGAGGAGGAACGTGTCCGCCTGGAGTGGATTTCCGCGTCCGAGGGCGACAAGGTTCAGAGAGTGATTAACGAAATGACAGAGGACATTCGACGGCTTGGCCCGTTGAACCTTCCCCCCATTCCTCAAGCCGGTCGAATGCCGGGAGAGGGCTGGGAAACCGTTTCTTCCATCGGACAGGAGGCAGGATCATGAGCAAACCCAAAGTCGGTTTTTACTGGTGTGCTTCCTGTGGCGGTTGTGATGAGGCCGTAGTGGACCTCGCGGAGAATATCCTTCCGGTCGTGGAAGCGGTCGATATTGCCGTGTGGCCGGTCGCAATGGATTTCAAGCGCTCCGATGTGGAAGATATGCAGGACGGGGAGATGGTGGTGACCTTCATCAACGGCGCAATACGCAACTCGGAAGACCGTGAGATTGTCGAGATTCTGCGTGAAAAATCCAAATACATTGTCGCGTTCGGAAGTTGTGCTCACCTGGGTGGAGTGCCCGGAATGGGCAATCTGTGCACGCGAGAGTCCATTTTGGAATGCAGTTATTCCGAGACTCCGAGTTCAGTCAATCCTGAGAAAGTGTGTCCCCAGGGAGAGATCAAGGTTCCCGAAGGCGTTTTGACTCTGCCGGTTCTGAATGAGAGGGTCCTGACACTGGACCAGACGATACCGGTGGATTATTACCTCCCGGGTTGTCCGCCTCCGGTCGCCTTGATTGTGGAGGGGGTAACGGCCTTTCTCACCAATCAGCTGCCACCCAAGGGTTCTGTTCTGGGACCGAAACATTCGCTGTGCCTGGATTGTCCCAGAAAAGACACCAAGCCGGAGAATATGCTCATTAAGGAATTCAAGAGACCTCACGAAACGGAAATCGATCTGGAGACATGCCTGCTGGCTCAAGGGCTTCTGTGCCTCGGACCCGCCACCCGCAGCGGCTGCGGGGCGGCCTGTATCAACGGCAACATGCCCTGTACGGGCTGCCTGGGACCGACCGACCAGGTGAAAGATTACGGCGCGAAGGCCCTGTCGGGAATTGCCTCCCTTTTCGAGGCGGAAACCGACGCCGAGATCGCTCGGATGGCGGATCGAATCGTGGATCCTGCCGGGACGTTTTATCGCTACAGCTTGCCCGGATCGCTTTTCCAGGGAAAGGTATTCCAGAAAGAGGGAGCACGATCATGAATCGGCACATTACCGTCAAGCCTATTACGCGGCTCGAAGGACATGGAGTCATTGATATTATTCTCAACGATGCAGGGAATGTGGATCATGCCTACTTCCAGGTCCCCGAATTGCGCGGATTCGAGAAATTCGCGCAGGGGCGACCGGCGGAGGATATGCCGCAAATCACATCCCGCATTTGCGGCGTCTGTCCAATGGCACACCACATGGCCGGCACCAAAACATTGGACAGCCTGTACCGTGTGGAGCCTCCACCTGCGGCCAAGAAGATCCGCGAACTGGTTTACAACACCTTTGTCTGTGAGGACCACGCCCTGCATTTCTATTTCCTTGGCGGTCCCGATTTTCTGGTCGGTCCCACTGCCCCGAAATCCGACCGCAACATTCTCGGTGTTCTCGGCAAGTACGGATTGGAGATCGGTAAGAAGGTCATCGGGATGCGGAAAGAACTGCGCGACCTGATTACCCTGATGGCAGGAAAAGTGATTCACCCGGTCTTTGGTTTACCCGGCGGGATTTCGAAACCGATGCGCCCCGAAGACCAGGCCCGGTTTGCTGCCGCGGCTGACCAGGCAATCGAATTCGGTCTCATGACTCTGGATGTGTTCCGAAAAGTCGTGCTTGGGAATCCGGAGTATGTTGACTTGATCACCTCCGATGCTTACACCCATAAAACCCACTATATGGGCCTGGTGGACGGCAACAACAAGGTCAATTTCTACGATGGCACACTGAGAGTGGTCGCACCGGATGGGAAGGAAAAGGTGAAGTTCCCCATCGCTGAGTATCTGCAACATATCGGTGAGCACGTGGAACCGTGGAGTTATATCAAGTTCTGTTTCCTGAAAGATGTCGGCTGGAAGGGATTCAACGAAGGGCCTGACAGCGGGGTGTTCAGTGTTGCTCCTCTGGCCAGACTGAATGCCTCGGATGGAATGGCCACTCCCAAAGCGCAGGAAGCCTATGATGAGTTCTACAAGACCCTGGGAGGAAAGCCGGTTCATCACACACTGGCCAATCACTGGGCGCGGCTGATTGAGATGCTGTACGCCGCGGAGCGGATGAAGGAACTGGCTGCTGATCCGGAAATCCTGAGCAAGGAAGTCCGTCGTATTCCCAAGACCACTCCCCAGGAGGGAATCGGTGTGGTGGAGGCCCCGCGCGGAACCCTCATTCACCATTATCAGACCGATGAGCGGGGTGTCATTACGCACGCCAATTTGATTGTTGCCACACAGAACAATTCCGCACGGATTTCCATGTCGGTCGATAAGGCGGCGAAGAAGTGGATAACAAACGGCCAGGTGAATGACGGCCTTCTCAACTACGTGGAGATGGCGTTCCGAGCGTATGACCCATGCCATGGATGCGGAACGCACGCGCTTCCGGGACAGATGAGCCTGAAGGTTCGCCTGTATGATGCGGACCGTAATCTGATCCGTGAGATTCAGCAGGGCTGAGGTCTTTGAAGTAGTGGGCTAGTACAAGGACTAGGTTATCAACCCCCACCTGACCTCCCCCGATCTTCGGGGGAGGGAAATTCCAGGCGATCCCACCTTGACCCTCTGCCAACTTGGGGAGGGAAATTCTGGACCTTTTGAGAAGGTTTCGGGAGCCTCGCACTCTCTTGCCTGGTGGCGATCTTTTCTCCCCAATGGGAGTCTCTCACTGTTTTGGACGGCTCAAAAAGGCCACTGATATTCCCAATGCTGTTCTTCTTGTTTATGATAGAACTCGATGGTTCCAGCTGAATCGGATGTCCGGTTTGATACCGGATAAATCCCGCTGCATTTCCCATTCCACATCGACTTAAATACCGGGGAAAAGGAAGGATGGAATTGGACATATCCGGCATTTCTGAGGTCAATCAATGGCAAAATTGAAGGCTTTTACGCTGATCGAGCTCCTTATTGTTGTTGCGATTATCGGGATTCTTGCCGCCATCGCGGTTCCCAACTTTCTGAATGCGCAAATGCGAGCGCGATTGGCTCGGACCGAGGCTGACATGCTGGCATTTGAGAGAGCCTATGATATGTATCGTCTTGATTGGAATGTCTATCCCCCGCATGTCGGCGGGCATCCGAACTGGCAGAACAAATTTGTCACAACTCCTGTTGCTTATATTGCTTCTGTTCCGCAGGATATTTTCCAGCTGGGCATGGCGAAAACCCAGCCGGATGCTCTCAGCTATACGCACGGGGAATTCCATGTCGATCCATGCCCGGGGGGACGTCTGGAGGAGGATCCTGCATTGCTCGCGCGGGTTCGAAATTGCACAATGAAAGAGTGGCGCGATCCCAATTATGGTTCTCCGACAGCGGGTTATTTCTGGAGCCCCGGCCCGAACATGAAACATGATTCCGGGCAGGCCAAGAGCAAAGGAAAAATCTACAACCTCACGAACGGCGTGAAGAGCGACGGCGACCTGGTTCGCGTCGTTGGTCCGTAATCCGGGATTCTCAACCTCTTTCCCTTCGGCTTGGATCTACTGCTCCAATCGGATTCCATCCAAAAGGATGTTTCCGATCTCTGGTCCTTTTTTTCCCATATCAACCCACAGAAAGTGATCGAACTCACCATAGTCCGGTCCCCGCAACCCGCTTCCCCCGCCGGTTGTTCCGAGAATGTAGAACTTCCGGCCCTCCCGAATGGATTCTTCGTACGTGTGTGTATGACCGGCGAAGACCGTATAGGGACGATCGGCAAGCAATTCCTCTATCTGTTTCCAGCCGGTCGCCTGGTCATAAGTCCAAAGGGGATGGTGAAGGAACACAAAGGTCCATCGGGTGTCTTTGTTCTGCGCGAGAACCTCTCGAAAGTGCTCGATTTGCTCGTCCCCGATTGTCCGCCCCGGCGGGTCCTGGCTGCAGAGTACAAGGAAGAGGACATCCTGATAGGTGAAGGAGTAATACTTGCGGCCCAATCGTTTTGCCCACACGGCTTCCATTGTCACATCTTTGATATCGTGATTGCCGACGGTGTAGAAGAATGGGCGGTTGAGACGGTGAACCAGGCCGTCGAATTCATCCCATTGCTGATCCAATTCCGCGACCTCCTGAGATGCGCCATCGATCAGATCGCCGACGCACATCACAAATTCCGGGCGCAGAAGATTCAGCCTTTCCACCGCTTGTCCGAAAATACCGGGACGGCGTCCACCGGCGCGGTCAGCTACGACCGCAAATGCAAAATCGTTCGGGTCCCGTTCGAAATGGAGATTCGTCCACGGATTAACGACCGGATCGATCTCCGCTTGAAAACCGGAACGAGCCGGTTCAGTGCAGATTGGTTGAACAACAGGCAAGAACAGGATGGCGATAAAGGCCAGGGTCTTCAGATGATGAGTTCTCATGATGCCTCCATATTAGATTATGAGCGCAATTATGCAGGATTTTAGCCCGGATTTGCACCGCCGCAAAGCGGACGAAATTCCGGCGTTTGTGGGAATGATGGGAAATGTGAAGACCCTCACCCCAACCCTCTCCCGGTGGGAGAGGGAGCATTTGGAGGTTTTTCCGGGAGGGAGAGAGGACAACGAGGGCGCACGGCCGTGGGGCGCACAGCCGTGGGGCGCACAGCCGTGCGCCCCTTTTATGTTGAAGGCTGTCAAGGGTGAATTAGTTCATTCTGGTTTCTTTCTCTTTTCGTTTCTTCTGAATATTCAGAAAATCAATC
>JAKPYU010000202.1 GCA_029568995.1 Candidatus Omnitrophota bacterium
AGGGGGACTGGGCGACGTCGGAAACAAGGGATTCCTGATAGACATGGAAGGCTCCACAAACGGGGATTTGGGTGTTTGTTTCAGTGAACACGGCACTACGGGATACAGGCCGAAATTGGTCGTCACCTATTCCATGCCGACCTTCGGGGCGGATGCGGGAAATGCGGCGGACTATATCGGGGAACATCCGAACTGGACGATGGACGACCGCCAAAAGAATATGAAGGCCGACCGGTTGTATTGCATTCGGCTTTTTGGGGGTGGCCCGGATCGCGATGATTTTGTGCAACATGCTTACGAGAACGGAATGAAGGTCATCTATCTTATCGGAGCTGGCGATAAATACTCTTCCGGTTCACAAACGACGTATCCTACCGCTGCCAGCTATGCAACTCACGTTTACAATTGCCTGAACGCCGTCAGCGATTACATCGACGGAACCATATCCAACACGGTTATTGCCGTTGAACTTGGCAATGAAGAAGACGGCGAAATGAAATGGTCCACTGCAGGGCAGGACTATAACGGAGGCCAAAGTTTCGCTGCATACTACGTTGCCGCGCGAGATGAAATCAAAGAACACTGGCCTCAATTGGAAATCATCAGCGGGGGAAGTCTTTCCTATCACAAAGACTTTCAGAAGTGGATTACTAATCCAAACGATATTGGAACAGGCGCACGGGCCTTCCTCTGCGGATTCATTGATGCAGCAACATACGAAGCCCTGGACGATACCAAGGGAACTTATGATTATCTCCCTGACACAGTCGCGATTCATGGGTATATGAATCACTACTCCTCGGAGGATGAATGGACAAGATACAATCATCCCCAATATGGCACGTATACCGAATGGAAATACCGGGCCGCCTGTCTGGTTGAATCATGCACCGCCAGAGGTTGGATTCCAAATGTGGCCGTTACGGAATACGGATACAGCCCAACGGAAGACAACGGTTATGCCCCTTGTATCGGTGCAAGCGAAACGTCACAGGCTGTGTACTACATACGGTCATGTCTCCTAAACTCCACAATGTGCGTGCCGGGCATCAACTGGAAATATAGTTTATATTTCCACCATCCGAGAGATGATGCGGATGTCGGATTTCATGATAGGGATGATTTTCCTGGAGCCAGCCGGGCAATCCGTTTTGTCGCGAGGGAGATCAGCTGTGCTACCGGAACGTGTCCGGGATTGGGAGCGGAAGGAACTGTATGGTCACCACTGAAGACACAATCGGGTACATATCCTTCAAACACAGCTTGGTGTGGCTGGAAGAAAAGCAACGGCGAGCTCTGGGGTGCAATCTGGCAGTTCTCATACGATTTCAACTATTATGAACCGACTCCGGGGAGTTTCTGCTTCGTTGTCGAAGGGGATTACGATGGTTACGATATCCAGCGTTACAAATTGACAATCAGCGACGGGACTGCGACTTATCAGCCTGTGGGAAGCTACATCGACGACAACGGTTACTCCAACGGAAAAACATCTTGGACAATTCCTGACGTGGATGAGAATCCAACATTTCTATACATCTACGAGCAATGAGCTCGTGGACAAATTCATTACAGGAGGAATCCCATGCTCTCTTTGACCATAAACCGCACATATTCACTCGCGATACCGATTCTTGTTTGCGTATCCATTCTACTTCCCTGCGATTTTCTGTCGGCCCAGGACAAACCTGTGTTGACGATTGAGGTTGCTGTCCCACACTTTCAGAATCGTGCAGTTGCTTTCTCACCGGACGGGAATTATCTCATGACCGGCGGGTCTTTTTTGACTTTGTGGAACGCAAGAACCGGCAGACAAGTACAAACGATTGAAGACAATGCCTCGTCCCAATCTCTCAGGTTTTCACCAGTGGGCAATACTGTTGCAGCCGCATATCCTGTCTTTGGTGGTTTTTGGGTCTCCCTCAATATTTGGAATTTGGAATCCAACAGGGAGGTTTTCAAATTAGGATACAATGTGGAGGTGACGGGCGGGATCAATCCGTATCGTTGGATTGCGATGGCCTTTTCGCCGGATGGAAGGACTCTGCTGACTGGGGATAATGAAGGCCTTCTTGTGTCTTGGGACATGGAAACAGGTATAGAAAATCGCCGGTGGAGATTTCCAGGAATAACTGAATTGGTTTGGCTCGGATTCTTGCCGGATGGCAAGCGTTTGTTGGCGGCATATGGATCTCATGCCGGGCTAATCGACCTGGAAAATGACAGAGTTCTCTATACCATCGGTTGCATGGGAGTATCATTGCAGGCCGATGGAAAGCGATTCGTGGCAAATGCAGGTGGAACCATCAGATTGCACAATACGGCTACCGGAGAGGTAATACGTACTTATTATGTCGCCCAGAATGCTCAGGCCGTCGGGTCTGTTGCGATATCCCCCGACGGGAAATTGGCTCTTGTTGGATACGTGAAAGACGCCAATCCTCAAATGATCTTCGACGCCAACACTGGTGAACTATTGCGTACGTATCCTGGCTGTTCCGATATAGCCCAAATGTTCTTGCCCGATGGAAAGCGCTTCATGACCGTAGAAGGCGATAACGTCCTTCACATCTGGGACATCTCCGACCTGGCCGCGGGGGTAAAGCAGGCGGAAGAGTACGAGAAGAGAGAGTGATTCCCGACAAGATCGCACCGCGAAGGGCGGGAGACTCTCCTGCCCCTCGCGGTTGGTAAGTCCAGTCAAATCAACCCCCACTGCGTATCTCCCCATCCTTGCGGAATTCTCCCTCACGGAGGCTGTCTTGACCGACAAGGGGAGTTCCCGTCCCACCAATCTGTTTGAAATCCCCGCAACTCGTGTATCCTTATGATCGTGATCCGATAGGGATCGGGAGGGAATCGAATGACGATTCTACAACTGCAGAACGTAAATCTGAGTCTCGGCGGCAAACAGATTCTCCACGAATTATCCGTGGACTTCTGGGAAGGGCACATCCACGCGCTGATCGGCCTGAACGGCGCGGGAAAATCCACCACGGCCAACCTCATCATGGGAATCTCCGGCTATACCGATTTCGATGGAGATATCCTGTTCGAGGGAGCATCCATCAAGGGACTTCCCGTCTACGAACGTGCCCGGCGAGGCATCACCCTGGCCTGGCAGGAACCGGCACGATTCGAGGGGCTTTCCGTTCGACGGTTCATTCAGTCCGGAGCGAAAGACAAGAGCGAGGATCGTGTCCGCGCGGTCCTGGATGATGTCGGCCTGGAGCCGGATGAATACATCCACCGCGCCGTGGACAAAACTCTCTCCGGCGGAGAACGCAAACGCATCGAGCTGGCGGGAATCCTCGCGATGGAGCCAAAACTCGTTCTGATGGACGAACCGGACAGCGGGATTGATGTCGAAGCACTCGAACGGATCTTTCAGGCATTGCAGAGACTCCGCCAGAACAAAGTCACGGTGATTCTCATCACGCACAGCCTCACCGTTCTTCGCCAGGCGGAACATGCGTTTCTCCTGTGCTGCGGACATCTGGTCGATAAAGGAGCCACGGACAAAATCGCCCGCTATTTCGAAAACAAATGTATCCCCTGTATCCATCCGAATTTGGAGAAACTCGTTGCGGAGGGTTCCCGTGTCCAATAGCAGCCTGATTGAAACTCTGTACGAATCCATCGGGGTGAATCCTCACAGCCTGCGCCAGGATTCCAGTATCGCCCATATCGAAATCCACCACAACAAGATTCTCGGCGTTCACCTGGTGCCGGGCCTGGAGGTGGATGCCAAAGAAACCAAGAACGGCATCAACGCCAAAATCCTTGTCACAAAGGACACGGTGATTGAAAAGCCGGTGCAGATCTGTTTCGGCATGATTCCCGAAACGGGCCTGCAGGAGATCATCCTGGATATCGAGCTGGAAAAGAACGCCCGCGCCGGGGTCTTCGCGCATTGTACATTCCCGTTTGCCCGCCAGATCCGGCATGAGATGGATGCAGTGCTCAAAATCGGTCCCGGTGCACAATATGCCTATTTCGAACGCCACGTCCACGGCGGAGAAGGCGGCGTGGTCGTCGTTCCGAAATCCAAGGTAGAGGTGTGCGAAGGAGCACGCTACCAGACCGATTTTGAGCTGATTCGGGGACGAGTCGGCGAGATTGAAATTGATGTTGAAGTTACCGGCAAGGCGAAAAGCGTCTCCGAGGTCACTGCTCGCGTCAGCGGGATCAAGGACGACCGGATCTCGATTCGGGAGACCGCACACCTGGTTGGCGACTATGCTCGCGGCGTGCTCACTACCAATATCGCTCTTCAGGACACCGCACGGGCGGAAATCTACAATACTCTGACTGCCCACGCCGCCTATGCACGCGGACACGTCGACTGCAAGGAAATTGTACAGGGTAACGCGGTGGCGAAAGCCGTGCCGATTGTGGAGGTCTATCACCCCAAGGCGCATGTCACCCACGAAGCCGCCATCGGAAGCGTGGACTCCAAACAGTTGGACACTCTGATGAGCCGGGGACTCAGTGAGGAGGACGCCACGAATCTGATTATTGAGGGGCTGCTCGGAGTGCCGCTTCTGTCGAACGGTTGATTCCGCTACCCCGATTCAACGGCAAGACGCCGCCGACCTCTTCCTGGCTCTCCCTCTCCCACCGGGAGAGGGTTGGGGTGAGGGTCCGTTCGGGTGGCACAGGCTTCCAGCCTGTGATCCGGTCCTTTATATGGAGGCAACCGGCTGTTGATAATTGTCGATGCAGTCCTCTTCCGTGTAATCCGTGTCCAATCCGATTTCTCGGTAATTCATTGGTCAAAAAGGCATCCCCCAGGGCCTGCTGCAACGTGCCCCTGCGACTTTGAATGTGCTATGATCGCGGACATCTCAACATCGAAAGGAAGCCGTCGAGTGAAACCACATAAGATTCTCACAGGATTGATTCTTCTCGCCGCGTGGATTCTGGTCTCTCTTCCCGTTCAGGCCGAGTATGAGGTCCAGTTCGAGAAAGATGTGATGATCCCCATGCGGGATGGGGTGAAACTTGCCGCGAACATATTCCGCCCGAAAGCGGACGGCAAATTCCCGGTTGTTCTGATGCGGTCGCCTTACGGAAAGGGTGATGAAAAACAGGGCGATGGGTTGCGCTATGCCCCCAAAGGGTATGTCGTTGTCAACCAGGATTGCCGGGGCAAAGGCAGCTCCGAGGGCGAGTGGGAGCCGTTCAAGTACGACCGGAACGATGGGCACGATACGTACAAGTGGATTCTGGAACAGCCCTGGTCGAACGGCGAGATCGGGACCTACAGCGGATCGTACCTGGGATTCACTCAATGGATTTCCGCTCCCGGCTCGGAATGTGTGAAAGCGATGTTCCCCGTGGTTCCGCTGATCGATCCGTACGGCGATGCCACGTATGACGGCGGCGCGTTCAACCTGTCCCTGTCGTTTACCTGGGGCGCAATGGTCTCCGTTAAGAAAGATGAAAAGATTCCTCAGATTGACTGGGCCGAGGCGCACCGGGTTCTGCCGCTTTTTACCTGGGATGAAAAAGTCACCGGGCGGAAAGTCCAATTCCTTCGCGATTGGGTAACCCACACCTATTTTGATGACTATTGGGCGGAGCGCAGCGCCAGGAACAACCTGGCGGATATCACCGCTCCAATGCTGAATATCGCCGGGTGGTATGACATCTTCTCCCGAAGCAACCTCCAGTACGTCAACGCCGTTCGGAATCTTGCGAAATCGGAGATTGCTAGAAAACATGCTCATATTATCATGGGACCCTGGACACATGGAATCAGCAAGGACGGCAAGGTGGGGCAGATGGATTTCGGTAAAGAATCCGTCATTGATATGGGGGATCTTCAGGAAAAATGGTTTGAGCATTGGCTGAAAGGCAAAGACACCGGCATGGAGAACCTTGCGCCGTTTCGGATTTTTGTCATGGGGCGCAACGAATGGCGGGATGAACAGGAATGGCCGCTTGCACGAGCGCAGTATGTCCCCTATTACTTCCACAGTAACGGCTCTGCGAACACCTTGAAGGGCGATGGCGTTTTGAGTACAAAGCCGCTTGGTGCCGAACCGCCGGACAAGTATGTCTACCACCCGGACGATCCGGTTCCGACCCTGGGCGGAAACAACCTGGTCGGGCCTGCCGGTCCCACCGATCAGCGCAAGGCCGAAGAGCGAGCGGATGTCCTGGTTTATACCGGCCCCGAACTGAAAGAGGAAATGGAAGTTACCGGGCCGGTGAAAGTGGTTCTGTATGCCTCCAGCAGCGCGAAAGACACCGACTGGACCGCGAAATTAGTCGATGTGCATCCCGACGGGCGCGCGATCAACCTGTGCGATGGGATTATCCGCGCGCGGTGCCGCGAGTCGTTAGAGAATCCCACGTTAATTGAGCCGGGCAAAATCTACCAGTATGACATTGACGTCTGGGTAACCAGTAATGTATTTCTACCGGGCCACAGAGTGCGTGTAGAGATTTCCAGCAGCAATTTCCCGCGCCACGACCGCAACCCGAATACCGGGCATCCATTCGCGCAGGAAGTCGATTTACGCAAAGCCGATCAGATGATTTATCACGACAGGGACCATCCATCGCACATTCTCCTTCCGGTGATCCCGAAAGGGTGAGGTTTGAACCGTAATTGGATTGTCTGAACCATGGTTCGCGTGATTAAAGGATTACCTTGATTTCATATCATGGTCATCGTGTAATCTTGATAATCATAGTTCAGATGGCAGACGCTGGATTCCGGCGTGCACCGGAATGACGGCTTCCGCTCCCTCCCTGTTTACGGGGAGGG
>JAKPYU010000214.1 GCA_029568995.1 Candidatus Omnitrophota bacterium
CGCACAACCGCCTGCACCCCAAGGCCGATCAGGAACAACGGAAAAAACAGGATGGGATACGGTGTGACCGATGACACCAGGTGCGCGCCGGTCCCCGCCGTGGCAATCATCACAATGTGACGGTGCATCAGCAGAACCACCGCTGCCAGGATCAGCGCAATGGCCCCCGGAAGGAATTCGCCCAGACGCTCCTGCAGCGTCGTTAGAATCCCGACCTGCCCCATCAAATTGTAGAGTAACTCGAAATGTGGCGTCGCGTAGGCCAGGTACAAACAACCCCCGATCGCCGCTGCCCACAAGAGCGATTGATACAACCGGAACGACAGGTAAGCGCCGATGAACCCCAGAACAACGCCCGCTGCCAAGTCGGCGATCTGCCCGCGAGGCAGGTCCACTTTCCCTTCGGTCAATGTCAATACCAGTCCCCAGACCGAGGCCCCGATCAGAAAGCCGAAATAGAAACCGACGGCTTTGATTCCCAGGCGATACAGATGCCAGCCGAAAAACAGCAACAGCACACCCACCACCACGCGCGGGATAGTCTCATGCAACATGGAACAGACCTTTCACCGTCAAACTGAACTGCCTTTACAGAACATTCGTCCCCGTCGCGTCATCGCGAGCCTCCCTCCGGCGGAGCCGGTGATTGGGAAAAGAAAGCATGGTCGCACACACCGCAGGCGAAAGAGTGAAGATAGACACAACCCCCTCTGTGTCTCCCCCAAACTTTGGGCGAGCGGTCCCTCCCCCGAAGATCGGGGGAGGTCAGGTGGGGGTTGACCGGATAGCAGGAGGAGTCACCCTCCCCCGTCCCATTTTCGTCTGTGCTTGTCCGTCCCTGTCCGTCCGTGCCCCGTCCCTTCATCGCGAGGAGCAGCCCTGAGTCCGCGAAGGGCTGCGACGTGGCGATCTCATCGTTTGCCGAGATTCCTCACATTCGTTCGGAATGACAATATAGGTCAAGGCTATTCAGTTACAGGACACTGGAATTCTCTACCTCTTTCCCGTATACGAAGCCATGACCCCACGGTCATCCGCAGTCTTCAATCTCCCAGCCGTAATAATTCCGATAAGTCTCCAGCCAGATTCGATCCAGGATATCCATTTCAATCTCGCTGAATGCCGACTTCTGAGTGGACCGACAGGATATGGTCGGGCATTGTCTGCAGGAATCCGCCGTCGGCCCCTGTCCCAATAAACCGGCCCGAAGCGTCTGCATCTCCGGGCTGTCCAGAATCTCATCCAGCGCCTGCGTCGCAAGGTTCCCAAGCGGTGCATTCCGCTGCCACCCGACACATGGCCCGACAAATCCCAGAGGTGTAATCACAAGCATTTCCCACGGAGAACGACACCGGGGTTCCCCGCGCCATCGTTTCTTGTATTGATCCCACCACCGTCGCAGATCCTCTTTCAACGGCCACCGGGGAAACAGCGGCAGATAAGGAACCTGCAATCCCAGCCGGTCGGCCCGCTCTTTCGCCTTCAATAGCCACTGGTTGCTCCGTTCCCGGCTGTCCAGAAGACTTTCCTGCCGCATCTCCTCTGCTACATCAAACACCACCACATGCCGAAAATCCAGAATATCCGCTCCGAGATCGGCTGCAAGATCAACAAAATCAACCACCTGTTCGATATTCCGCTTCATCAGAACATAATTCAGGCGAATCCGGGGAAAGGATGAATTCTCCGACTTCCGTAATGCAGCCAGTCCCCGAATATTCCCCAATACACGTTCCCAACTGGAACCGGGCCGAATGCTTTCGTAAGTCTCTTTTTTTGAGGCATCTAAAGACAGGGAGATTTCATGCACCCGGATTTCGACACACTTGCGGGCCATAGCCTCATCAAGAAGAACCCCGTTTGTCGTAAATCCAACGTTAGGAATCCGATACGCAGCCGTCTCGTCCAGGAACCAGGGGAAATCCCGGTTCATCAACGGCTCAAATCCACAGGAGAGATACAAGGTATTCGTGCGTGGAAACACATCGGCGGCGATCCGCTGAAAGAGGTCCCGCGACATGGTTTTGGGTAAACTGCGAAGCCGCTCTGCAATCTGTGGCGGCTTTCGGGCATAGCGCTCTTTTTCGTAGGCCACAAGACACATCCGGCAACGCAGGTTGCACCGGGCGATGGTGTCCAGATAAACCTGAAACGGGCGCTTCTCCATCATGCCACCAGATTAACAATTGCATCCCTTCCGGCAAGGGTCAAACAGCCCGAGGCATTGCAAAACTCGGCCAAATGCTCCCTCTCCCACCGGGAGAGGGTTGGGGTGAGGGTCATTTATATCAGCACGGAAAAACGAAACGGGAGGAAAATCAATTCCTCCCGTCTCTTGTTCGCTCCTATATGCGGGCCGACTAGATTCGCCCCGCCAGGTATTCGGGCGCTACGAAAAACTCGCCATCAAGAAATCCCAATGCCTCATAAGCGCCGCGAAGGGTTTCCAGGGTATCCTCAACCGCTCGTTTGCGGGGGAATAACTTCTTTTCCGAAATGCAGGCTTTCAGGACACGGCTCTTGGCCAGGCGCAGACCGTTGTCCACAAAAAGCCTGTAGATGAAAAGAAGGCGATCCCGCATCATCTGATCGTCCTCGCAAACAATCACCTCGATCAGCGGCTTCAGGAGATGCTCCCGCTCGCTGGGGGTTCCGGGATCCGCATTCAATGTTACTTGACTGGCAATCTGATCCCGGGCGAATTGCAGGAAGTAGCTCAATTGTTTCTCGGAAAGACCTTTGCGCGTTCTGGACAGGCGCTGCAAGCACAGCTCCATGGCGCGTGTCAGAACCGGCGAATCGATCGGGTGACCGTGATGAGACAAATGAAGGTTCCGGTGATGCTGGGCCAATTCCTCCACAAATCGGACCACATCCGTTGGAACCAGGAACGCATGTTTCTTCGCGAATCCCTCCGCGATGTCCTCACTGACGGACCAGCGATCCACTAACGTCTCTCTCACCACCGCGCGATTCCGCGTTTCCTCTTCGGAGTGGCGCTTCTTTGTTGTCTGGAATGCCACTGCTGCGACTGCCGACATAATGACTTGCCTTCTCAGGGAGACAAACTTCCAATTCTCCTTTCTCGATCGGTCCTCCCTGCTCGAATCTCAGCAGTCGAACGAACCGTCGAAAATACTAGGTGTCCCCCTTTTCTCCTTTCTTTCAGAAGTTGATTAATCCGTTCCGCACCTCAATTCTCCCAGTCGGCGCGGACTTGGATGTTATCCTTGCTCGTTATTCTTTAGAACGAATTGGAATCGGTTAGGGTATTGCCCGAGTATTCTACGAAAATCCAAAACCGATTCCAATCCCCGATTTCACCATCCCACAAAACTCCTTCATGACAGCCCTCCGCCAACCACCGCCGCCATAAACATCAACACGACAAACACACAAACCCACAGCACGGCGTCATGACCGCTGACTATATTGTACGACAAATCAGGGCTTCCCAATGGATTCCCCCATCTGCCGAATGACAGGACTCCTCGCGTAGCCCCGGTTCAGCCTGCCAAATCAACCTCCTCGCCGCAGGCAATCTCACATCCGAATCCTCCACACTCACCGGACGTGAGAATACCACCAGGTGACTGTCTCTTCCCTTGAAGATCCTACTGTTCTCAAAATGAGAACAATGTCTCCCAAAATATCGAACGCTGTATAGTAACAGATTTTATGCCGGACTGACAATATGTAAAATGAGAAAGATTTGTAAAAAGTTGTCACGATTGGGGGATATTTCAGGATTAAAGACAGCGCAGAAGGGCGGAAACCTGACGGCTCAACGATAGGATACTGTATTCTAAGTCCTTGATTCTGTTTTCGATACGATCAAGAAACTCATCAATTTCACAGTCCGGTTGATCTTCAACCAACGCATGGGGGAATGAAGGGAAGGATGCGGCGGATGCAATGTGTTTCGCTTGGACGGTAAGCGGCAGAGGAACAACTTCGCCGGAAAACCGATCTTCCGCCTGAATCAGCCGCTGCTCGAACGACTGATCGGTTGGTATGGAGGATCTCCGGGTCATTGCCCTGGAATCCTCCAGTGGGACGACTTTGTGACAGGCGCCGATCCCTTGTGCGGCCATGTTTCTTCTTCCTCGGTTGATGCGGCTCTCCGGGCCATTCATCAATTCGTAACAAGTATCGGCATGAAAGAAACATTCTTTAAGCACGACTCGAACGGGAATGCTATCCCGATTTGGCGGTCAATAACTTGACAACATCTTGCGCCCCGATAAACTGTCCTGACCGGTCGTTTGGCATCTGCCGGATGCGGAACAGCAATGCGCAACGGCAGATTTTCAAGACCCATACTAAGGACAGTCATGCACCTTTCGATCTCATCCTATTTGTGGCTGCAGGAACGCTTTCTGCAGCATGTCCACACGGTTTCCCGAGCGGGATTCGATTCCCTGGAGATTTTTGCGAGTCAGCGCCATTTGGATCTCCGTAACCCCGACTCGGTCCAGGAGGCCGGGTTGGCGCTCCGACGAAACCGGATTCGCCGGGTGACACTCCACGCTCCGAAAATCGGCATTGATCTCTCTTCGCCGGACCCGTTGCAGCGAAGGGAATCGGTGGAATTCAGTTTTCGAGTTCTGGACGCGGCGACCTTATTGGGCGTCGGTCTGGTGACATTTCATCCCAGCGGAGTGGAATGCAGTCCCAAGGAAACCCCCTTGCGCTGGCCTGCTCTGATGTCCAGCCTGCGGGATCTCTCCCGGTACGCATCCGATCGCGACCTGTCCATCGCCCTGGAAAATCACCCGCGCCCGTTGTTCTGCGACGATCCCGTCGAACTCGTCGCGCGCATTGAGGCGCTTTGTGCCGATAATGTCGGGATCAGCCTGGATCTTGGACATGCTTACGTAAACGGCCAACTGCCCTCCTGTATCCGATACCTGGGGAGCTGTCTGAAAGCGGTCCAGGCAAGCGACAACACCGGGCACTCGGATAACCACCTCTTCCCCGGAACGGGCGATCTGCCCTGGGAACAGGTTTTCACGGCGCTGATCGAAGAGGGGTTTAACGGACCGTTCGTTGTTGAAATCAAAGATGAGCGGCCGCTGGCCGTTGTTCTGGACGATCTGAACCGTTTCGCCGATGAGATGGGGCTTGTCGGCGTAAAACAAATGTCTTCCTGACAATCGGATTTCGCTCCGACCGTTTCCATGAACCTTGCACATCCCCCGGACGAACCATTCATGCTTCGCGCATTGGACCTTGCGGAGCGAGGCAAGTACCTTGCCGCGCCCAATCCGCGTGTCGGTGCGGTGATTGTCGCCGAACAGGGCGGGATCTCCTCCATTGTCGGCGAGGGATTCCATCCGCGTGCGGGCGAACCTCATGCGGAAATCTTCGCGCTGCGTGATGCCGGTTCCGCCACACGGGGGGCAACGCTATATGTCAACCTGGAACCCTGTTGCCATCACGGAAAGACGCCGCCCTGCGTGGACGCCATCTTGCAGGCCGGTATTCGACGGGTCGTTGTCGGGACACAGGACCCTTTCCCGGAAGTGTCAGGCAGGGGAGTTTTAACCTTGCGCAATCGGGGCGTTGCGGTCGATGTCGGTGTTTGTGAGCGGCAATGTCGGCAGTTGAACCGATTCTTTTTCTCCGTGTACAAACGGGGCCGCCCTTGGGTAATTCTGAAAATGGCGATGAGCCTGGACGGCAAGATTGCCACGCGAACCGGGGATTCCCGCTGGATCTCCTGCGAGGCCTCTCGGAAGATCGTTCATGATCTTCGCGCCGAAGTCGATGCCGTGCTGGTCGGCTCCGGAACGGTATTGAAAGATCGCCCCCGTCTTACCGCGCGGCCTACGGACCTTTTGCCACACGAATTCCGTCAGCCGCGCCGGATTGTCCTGGACCGCCGGGGCCGCCTCCTGTCGAATTTGGATTGTATTCGAGACATCCACGCCGCGCCTCTCGAAATCATCGTGGGCCGCGATGTCGTTCCCGGCGACAGGGACATGCCTGTGAAAGTCACACAATGGCCTCTTGAGAATTGTGCCTCTGCATTGGAGGATCTCTTGCAGTACTTCGCCGGGGAGAACATTCAATCTCTGTTGGTGGAAGGGGGGCAGGAGGTTGCAACGTCTTTCCTGGAAGCGGGGCTTGTAGACGAGATGTTCCTTTTCATTGCCCCCATGCTGATCGGGGGCAGGGACGCGCCTTCCCTCTTCGGGGGTCTCGGCGCAGACTGCATAGAGAATGCGTTGCCGTTCAAAGAAATGACCGTGGAAAGAATCGAAAGAGATATCCTGGTACGCGGGCGTCTTGCGGATCTGCCCTGAGCACGAGCGGCACTCCAGCGGAGCCGGTGATTGGATGAACAAAGCATGGCCGCACACACCGCAGGCGAAGGAGTAAAGGTACGCACAACCCCCTCTGTGTCTCCCCCAAACTTTGGGGGAGAGGTCCCTCCCCCGAAGATCGGGGGAGGTCAGGTGGGGGTTGACTGGATAGCACAAGACTCCTCGGCGTGACGGTTGCAGGCGAGCTTTCTCAGGAGCGGAGTTTGACAGTCATGTTTACCGGAATTATTCGAGCGATCGGTCGAATCAAGCGGATCGAGCATCGCCCCGCCGGGATACGGGTGGAGGTGACCTGTCCCGAACCCATGCGGGATGTAGAGATTTCCGACAGTGTTGCGGTGAATGGAGTCTGTCTTACGGTGACCGAGCTGTCCGGTAATGGATTCACCGTAGATGTATCGAAAGAAACCTTGTCCCGTTCGAGTCTTTCGCTATTGCAGCCGGGTGCGCCGGTCAATATCGAGACCTCGCTGCGGCTGGGCGATAAACTCGGCGGTCACCTGGTGTTCGGGCATGTGGATGGGCTTGGAACAATTACCCAGCTTCGTCAGGTCGGCGATTTCCATGATCTTATCGTAGAGTTTCCTCCCGAATTATTCCGCTATATAGCCGAGAAAGGCTCGATCTCTATTGATGGGATCAGCCTGACCGTAGCCGCTCTGTCGGGGAACCGGTTCACTGTCGCTGTAATTCCGTACACGTTTGAGCAGACTGTTCTCAAGTACCGCCGTGTGGGAGATCGTGTCAATCTTGAGGTAGACATGCTGGCGCGTTATGTGGAGCGAATGCTTCATGCGGATTCCAAGGGAGAATTGAGTAAAGAATTTCTTGCGGAACACGGATTTCTGTGAACGGGAACATCTCTCCAGCAAGGCCGTGCCCCCATCCCGTCATCGCGAGCGCGACTCCGGCGGAGCCGGTGATTGGGATCAAGAAAGCACCGTGTCTCGCGCGATGGGCGAAGGAGTGAAGATACGCACAACCCCCTCTGTGTCTCCCCCAAACTTTGGGGGAGAGGTTCCTCCCCCGAAGATCGGGGGAGGT
>JAKPYU010000218.1 GCA_029568995.1 Candidatus Omnitrophota bacterium
GTCATGGCAAGGAGTCTTGTGCTATCCGGTCAACCCCCACCTGACCTCCCCCGATCTTCGGGGGAGGAATCTGTGCGAGTCTTACAGTCCTTCGCCTATGCCATGATATGCCATACTTTCTTCACCCAAATCACCGGCCCCGCCGGAGTCGCGCTCGGAAGGACAGTGGGCTGTCTTTGTTCTTTTCTTGTCCACCCTGTTCACCTCCTCAACCACAAAAATTCTGCGACCAGACCCGTCTCTCCCTCGTATTATTGAATTGAGAACCTGATTTGCCGGAGAAAGAGAATCGGACTTGCCGAACGCAGCGGAAATCCTTTCGGATGAAGACCTGATGAAACTCGCGAGCGAGGGGTCCCGCTCGGCGTTCGAGACCCTTGTCCAACGGTGGGACCGGGCTGTCCTGGGGTATTTCCAGCGTTTTACCGGCAATGCCGAGTGGTCGCGAGATCTCCGACAGGAACTGTTCTTCCGGCTGTTCCGAGCCAGGGAGACCTACCAGCCCGGCAAGAAGTTCACGCCCTGGCTGTATCGAATGGCGCACAACCTGGCGGTGGACCTGGTGTGCCGACGCAAGTCCCGGGAGCAGCAGGTCGAGCGGGAGGAGCTGGAAGCACGGCTGGAACAGGTGGACGAACATGCCCGCAGGGAAGTCTGGGAACAGGAGGTCGTTCGTCTCTTGTCCAATGCGATGAGATTCCTCGATGAGGACGAGAGAACCATCCTCATCCTGAAACACTATGAACACATTACATTCGAGGAAATCGCCGGTGTGCTGGATTGCCCGGTGAGCACGGTGAAAACCAGGATGTACCGGTCTTTTGCAAAACTGCGTCGGTACTTCCGGAGACAGGGAGTGGATCTTTCGTCCTTTGTGTGAAATCAGGAAAGGAACAACGCCCATGGATTGCGAAAACGCAGCGGAAATTGTGGTGCGACGGATTTACGGGGAAGCGACACCCGAAGAGGAACAGACTCTGTTCGAACACCTGTCTCAATGCCCGGCCTGTCGGGAAATGGAGAAGGATTACAGTGGGATCGCCCGGATTCTGGATCGGGATGAGAGCGCCACAATCCCCCTCGGTGTTCCTCCGAAGACCGGGAATCTGTGGCGGTGGTACATACCCGCGGTGGCGGCGGCGTGTTTTCTGTGCGCCGTTATTGCGGTGAAGGGATTCTCGATTCGGGTCGGCTCCTGGGAAATGCAGGTGGGTGCAAGCGTGGCATCGCTGTCGCCGTCCGATATTCAGAATACGGTCCGTGCGGAGATTGAGAATCTGGGTTTGTCCGAGGCATCGGCTGGAATCAAGGATCTGAGCGAGACCGTGAATCAGCAGAACCAGGTCCTTGCCTATCTGCTGGGGGCGCAGGAACAGAATCGCGTTCTCACCGCACGCACATTCACTGAGATCGAACGTCAGATCCTGAATGCCTGGCAGCGAGAGAGCTCCGTCCCATCAAGGGTAATTCCGGCGGATTTGCCGGACCGTTTTCGCGATAAGGATGAGTCGAGAATGAATGCAATCCCTGTACGAGGTGAAGATCAATGAGAACTCAAACCAGAATC
>JAKPYU010000232.1 GCA_029568995.1 Candidatus Omnitrophota bacterium
CGCACGGGCGAAAGGGCTGCGGATCGCGCCAGCGGGCGGCAGCCCTTTTCCTTTGAACGTTGGTGATTCGAATTTCGGAGGTTTCAATGCTTGCCCTGGCGGGTGTCACGTTGGCCTACGGCGACCGGAGGATCCTGGACAGAGTCAACTGGAATGTCGGTGACGGCGACCGGGTGGCGCTGGTCGGTCCGAACGGCGAAGGCAAAAGCACGCTGTTGAAGGTTGCCTGCGGAGTCCTTCTGCCCTCCGAAGGGGAAATCATCAAGCCCAGGAACCAGACCGTAGGGTATCTCCCCCAGAACGTGATGCAAACCAAAGGGGAACGGCTATGGGATCATGTGCTCAGTGGGCATGAGGAAATCCTGGCTGCCGGGGAGGAACTTCACGCGCTCGAAGAGAAACTGGCCTGTCCCATCGAAGACAAAGACAAAATGGACAGGCTGCTTCGTCGATACGGGGACATGCAGGAGAATTTCGACCGAATCGGCGGTTACGACCTGGAGACGGAAGCAGCCCGGATTCTCTCCGGTTTGGGATTTCCCAAGAAGCGATGGCATGACCTGACCGATATCTGGAGCGGTGGCTGGCAGGTACGTATTGAGCTGGCCCGTCTTCTGCTCCGCCGTCCCGATACCCTTCTGCTCGACGAGCCAACTAATTATCTCGACCTGGAGAATATCGAATGGCTGGAGTCGTTTCTCCTGAATTATCCGGGCGCGGTTGTGCTCGTTTGCCATGATCGGGTGTTCCTGGACCGGGTTACTCCCCGCACAACCGAGATCGAGCGGGGACAGTTGATCGAATACAGGGGGAATTACACCTTTTACGAGCGAGAGAAAGACCTGCGCCGGGAACAACTGGAGGCCACCGCCAAACACCAGGAAAAGCGCATCGAACTCGTCGAGCGGTTCATCAACCGATACCGCGCAGATAAGAAGCGGGCCAAGCAAGTCCAGAGCCGAATCAAGATGCTGGAGAAAATGGAGACCATCGACGTCCCGGTATACCGCCGTCGACTGGAAGTCCGGTTCCCTCAGCCCCCACGGAGTGGAAAGGATGTTCTGCGGACTCAGAATCTCAGCAAGGCCTACGATTCCAACGTTGTATTCTCGAATGCGCAATTCACCATTCAGCGCGGAGACCGCGTTGCGCTCGTCGGTCTGAACGGCGCAGGGAAATCCACCATGATGCGGATTTTGAACCAGCGTGAAGAGCCGACCACGGGCAGCGTGGAAATTGGCCACAATGTCTTTCCGGCTTACATGGCCCAGGACCACGCCGACAACCTCGTGGGTCGCCAGACCATCCTGGAGGAAATGGAGGATGGATCATCGCCGGAGACGCGCGCGAATGTGCGGGGGCTTCTGGGAGCGTTCCTGTTCTCAGGCGATGAGGTACTCAAGCCGGTCCGTGTCCTTTCCGGCGGAGAGAAAACACGGCTTGGGTTGGCGAAACTACTGTGCAGCGAGTTCAACCTGCTTCTGCTGGACGAGCCGACCAATCACCTGGATCTGATCTCCAAAGAAGTCCTGTCGGAAGCGATGGAGGCTTACACCGGAACGGTCGTTTTCGTATCGCACGACCGGCGCTTTCTGAGGCGGGTAGCCACCAAGGTCATCGAGATCAAAGACGGCGCGGTAACCGAGTATCCGTGGCCGTACGAGGACTACGAATGGTATATGCACCATGAAGGAAAATGAGAACCGGGGAACAGCCTTGCGGATGTTCCCCGATTTTGCCCTTGTGGGAGGTTGGTTCTCTGTTATTGCTTCATGGAAATCGCCTGGTTGGGACAAGTATCCACACAGACTTCACAGTCCGAGCACTCGTCCGCATCCACTTTGGCTTTCCCATCATTGACCGCAATTGCTCCGGTGGGGCAGGAGTCCACGCAGTCTTCACATCCATCGCATTTCGCCACGTCAATAATCGCAGGCATAACCGATCCTCCTTGGGAATAGTTCGTACATAGATTTTACCATATTGCCACTTCGGAGTAACAGCGGCAAGATCGCGGCCCTACAGATTCAGCCTGGCAAACTGGGAAGGATCGAGACCGGTTCCGGAGAAGATCGGGATCCATTCGCCCCGTTGTCCAGTGACCCCATCCATCCGAGTGACGTTAATGCGCCAGTCCGCGCGTGAAGGAGCCTCGCGCATCATTTCGGCCAGCGGAATCGACACCTCCACGGTCCAGCCTGTCGGATCGATTGAGGTCATCGCAATGGCCTCGCAGTTCCAACTGAGATCGCTTCCGCGCATATCCAGGATATCTCCGGCTGCACTGATGAAGAACTGATAGAAACGCTCCCCGTTCCAGATATAGACAGCGATGTTCTCCATGCGGTCCATCCGTTCATAATCCCGGCCTGTTTCCTCCGGATTCCGGAGCTGGGCGGGATCTTGCTCCAAGTGCGCTCCGATGAAGATCTTTTCATCATTCGCCATGAACAGGACCTGGCTTTTTTTCTGCTGAAACGCGGTTCCTTCATCGACGAGAAACCGATCGACCACCGTTCCCTTGCTCCAGTCCTTTTCGTCCAGACGTCCGTCAATCACCGGCGCGTGACGAGTTCCTTTCGGCTTGAGTTCTTCCTCCAGGGCGACTTTGAGCGGGTGAACCCGAAGGTCCCGGTTTCGAAATCCCAGATTCTTCAGGTTGGTTGCGACACTCATTTCCAGTTCCATGGTCGGCAACGGATAGACATTCTCCCGTTCCGCCTGTGCGGTCATACGCACATCGAGGTTTTCGCCGGGTGCAACCGGAAGACGGAAATCGGCGGGGGTAATCTGCCACTGGTTGTTCCCCGACCATCGCCCCGTAACGACAATCGGAACCTGGAACTGGGTTTTGGTTTGCAGGTGTACCTCTGTCTCACAGCCACGACGGCCTGCCAGAACCGGGAAAATCTCATCGACTGTCTTCTGCACGTCCCGATCCAGCACCAGCGCCTCATAGGACACATACTCTTCGGGCGACACCAGGGATTGCTTGTCCAGAATGAACGAGTCGATGCCCTTTCCCTCAATGTCGATCACTCGTCCCACGATCCGGTCTCCACCGATATCCAGCACGACAAAATGATGGCAGGATCTCTGGTATGCGGAATACGGCCGGTCCGCAACCGGGTAGAGCGGAGCGCCGCCGCCACCCGTGGTGATATGCATCACCCCGCGCTGTGGCTCCCGCAAAACCGCCCCGACGGGATAGGTCCGGTGATAGTGGTGATCGTGGCCCGACACCGCCAGATCCACACCGTATTCCTGGAACAGGCTTTGCCAGGCCCATTTGAAGTCCGGCATGGGCCGGGTCGGATGTGCGTTGAACAGCGGATGGTGGAACAGCACAATGGTCCATTCCTGCCGATTCTTCCGGAGATCCTGGACCAGCCATTGATATTGTTCGCTGTCTTCTCCTCCCGGCAGACAGCTGTCCAGGCCGACGATATGCACATTGGCGTAGTCCGTGGACCACCACATTTCATTCCCCGGAAGGGAGACATAGTTGTAGTAGTTCTCCGATTCCTCTTCGTGATTTCCGGGAACGGTGAACCAGGTCATCGAGGCGGCAAAAGGGGAAATCGGATCGAAGAACTCGGGTTTCCACTGCTCCCGCGCGCTTCCGCTGGTGACCAGATCGCCCGCATGGAGGACCAGGTCCGGGGACTCCCGTGCGATCAACGTGGTAATACGCTTGTGAACATCCGGATTGCTGCGGGAATCGCCATACAGAATAATCCGGCATTGCCGGGTCCCTTCCGCCGGAGCGGTTTGAAATTGGGCCGACGGGGAGAGTTGGTCCTCCCAGGCGCAGCGATACCGATAGGCGGTCCCCGGTTTCAGGCCGGTCAAGGTGACCTCATGAATCATCCGGGGCTGGGCTTCCGCCACCGCGAGGGAAAGTTCCTCTTCTCCGTAAACAACTTTCCCCACACTTGGAGAAGGGGTCTCCCACATAATAGTGACACCGTCCGATTTGATGTTCTGCAAGTAAGGACCCAAAACCGGTTGGCATAGACCGGAGATTGCCGACGAAAGCAGGATCGCCAGTAAGGCGCATGAATATGTTCGAGCCGCTCTCATGAGAACGCTCTCCTTTCCGGAATGCACTACCCTTCTGTTTCCAGTTAGCATAATGTCAAATCCGGTCAGTGGCGAGAGGGACAGCACCTTGCTTCCGACATCTTCATGGTCTGCCGGAGCCCGGTGCGCCATTCTCCCTCACCCCAACCCTCTCCCGGAGGGAGAGGGAGAAGAGCCGGCACGGGCTTTCCAGCCTGTGGCGTAATCGAACACTGTCCATGAACATGAACTGGATTCCCCTATCCGCATTCCCCACAAACCTCCTGG
The DNA here is from genome assembly GCA_029568995.1 of Candidatus Omnitrophota bacterium. Classification (GTDB taxonomy): domain Bacteria; phylum Hinthialibacterota; class Hinthialibacteria; order Hinthialibacterales; family JAKPRU01; genus JAKPRU01. Next base: position 4,351 of record JAKPYU010000232.1, read on the forward strand.
ATCTGAATCTGAGTGTCCTGCGGACTTTTTTCCCAAGAACCGCTGAGTCCATCCATAGCGCACACCTGGACAAGATGGAAATCCTGCCGCTGGAGCGCGGGCTGTTTGCCTTTCAGGATCATGGAACGACGATCCACGCGCCTCAGCAATTGGATCGGGAAATTTTGAATTGCCTGAACCGGATTCGCTCAATATTCGGACAGGGCCGCTCGCTGGTTGTGTTGCTCGGTGTCGGGCTTGGATACACGGCGATGGAGGCGGCGAAATGGCTCGATGAATCGTGTCCGGGCCAGGCGAAAGGCTTGCTGTGCATCGAGACGAATCCGGCCTATCTGCGGGCAGCGTT
>JAKPYU010000249.1 GCA_029568995.1 Candidatus Omnitrophota bacterium
GGCAACACGATCTGTCACGGCACGATCCAGGATCTCCTCCGCGCGATCCATTGCGGCCAGGGAACCGAGCGGCCCGACAAGCCCACGCAGCGCTTCCATTGCCTGTTGCTCCAGTTCCGTCTCGTAGATCAGTCTTCGTCGCTCATAACCGTCATAATAGGCCCGGAATAATGCCTGCTGGAATCGCCAGTTGAGAAGATCCTGCGGGTGTGCGGCTTGCTCCATCGCCTGGAATTGTCTCAGCGTGCCGTATACCGACTCATTGGTCAGAAGGGGGTCTTCCCAATTCCGCTCCAATGCCAGAAGCCCCTGGGCGAAATTGTCCTCATACATCGGTCCGATGAAATATCGCGAATATCGGCGCAGGATGTCGATCACGGGGGTACTCGAATCCCAACCAAGGCCGCTCCAGACAAACTTGTTGACATCATCATTGCAGCCTTCGGAATAGGTGAGAAATCCGATTGCCTGATCCTTCCAGATTCGAAAGATCTTCGATTCGGCGACAGGACGCGGGTTGATGACCTCCCGGTCCTCGGTCAGCGAGTACGCCACATCCCAATCATGCACAACATATTGGTTCCGAACGCTGTGAGTAATATCGGGATATCGACGGATGGGGTATTTCTTCGGGATCCTGGCTCGAAGATCCGGCAGGCTGATTCGATTCTGCGGACCGAAAACAATGCCGGACAGCCAATCGGGTTGCTCCTTATTCATGTATTCCAGAAATTCGTCTGTCCATTCCTCGTTAAAACTCTGGGGGGACATCCACATCTGGGCCTTGGGATGAGTCCGGTGGAGAACCTCGGTCTGTTTTTCCAACAGGGCCATCAGGATTCCCGGACGGGTGTGACCCGGATCGCCGCCGGGGACAAATACGCAGTCGATTCGTGGGAGCCTCTCAAAGACATTCCCCCATTCCCCCAGTGCGAATTCCACTGTGGCGGGATTAGAGTAGTCCTCGTCCAGCGCGGGATACCAGATCCAGACATCGAGGCC
>JAKPYU010000252.1 GCA_029568995.1 Candidatus Omnitrophota bacterium
CAGTCCGTTCCTTTGATAGAAAACCGTGACGTTTTCAAAATAATTTTCGAGCAGCGCCCCGAACGTCCCCCGCTGATAATACGAAACATGGTAGGGATTTCCGCACGGCCCACCGAGGGGGGTTGAAATGATAAGGCGGCCGTCCGGGGAAAGGACCCTTGCCGCCTCGGAGAGAAGGTTGCCGCCGTCCGGAATATGCTCAATGGTCTCAAAGCTCACGACTACATCGAAAAAATTATCCGGGTGTGGGATTTCCCTGACATCAAAGACGGCGAATTTCAGGTTCGGCCTTTTATAATGATCCCGACAGTAATCAATCGTTTCCTGCGACACATCCCCGCCGATGACGAACCCCGCCTTCTCCGCCAACATATCGGAACCGTATCCGGCACCACAGGCAACATCGAGAACCATTTTGCCGGAAACCATAAGCGCGGCACATTCATATCGCTCCAAGTGTTCCCGCATGACATCCTGTGGCATGGCGGGGCTCAATGGCATTGCACGTTCCCCTGTAAAAATCAGGCCGTCCTCGACAACCTGACGCGCCCAGATATCGTTTCCCCATTTTTCCCGGAGATGTTTCCCGGACTCCGCAATCACTTCCTTGTAGTTCACTTCCCCGGAATTCTGCATTGCCTTGAAGGTCTGGCTTCCCTCATGGTGGACATAACACCCGAGGGCAATCCCGACCCTATGGCCGGCCGTCCGCGCCCTCATGCAGAAGTCGATTTCTTCTCCGGAGCACGGCCACAACGATTCGTCGAACGGCCCCAGCTCTTCCCAGAGCGACTTCCGGAAAACCATCATAAAGCCGATAATCCAGTTGACTTCCTGGACCTCGGCGCCGAAATTCTCCCAGACCTCTTCGACGATCTTGTAATATTCGGCCTCGTTTTCATAAAGCCCCGGGAGGATCCTTTGGATTCCGGATGAATAATTCGTCACCGGTCCGATAATCGAGAATTCATCCAGGGGGGCCGCGATTCGTTCGATCCACCCGGGCGAAACGATGACATCGGAATTCAGGAGAACGATGATATCCCCGGAGGCGGCGGCAATCCCCTGATTCACAGCCTTCGGAAATCCCTCATTCTTTTCGTTCCGGATGACTTGGCACGGAATGAACCCCGTATAAATCTTCCCGACGGGCGGGGTCGATCCGTTGTCGATCACGACGATTTCAACCCCTTCTGGGGCCGTTTTCCGGATCGCCGTGATGCATTCCCGGAAAATCTCAAGCTGGCCGTAAACCGGAATGACAATCGAAATCATTTCTCCTCTTTCTCCTCTCAACTTTTTTGTAGCATCACCGAATAATCCACGGTCCAATGACGGATCCCCGTTGTCCCGGCCGCCGTGGGCGCCTCATCAATCCCCGTCGCCATGCCGTTGCGCTTGCACCAGATGCAGGCATATCCCGAGACCGTAAGAACCGCGTCATCCAGGAGGGCGGTCAGGTATCCGTACATCGTTGACGCCTCCACCGATGATTTCGAGTCCGAAAACAGATGGAAGGTGAAATGCACCTCGTCCAGCTGCTCCGTGAACGTGTCGTCCGGTGTTGAGTAAAAATCATAAGCGACATACGGCCTCTCGGTTCCCTGCGGCGCCTCGCCCTCAAAGATCCTCCCCCCGACATAGTTGGACAGGTCGGACCCGGCGAATTTCGTTGCGAGGGCGGAGAGGAGGGCGTCCATCTACTCCACCCCCTCGCAGGTCAGATACATCCATTCATAGTTTTCCGGGTCGATGCCGGTGATATTGAAATACTGATTCTTCCACTTAACCCGCCACCCGCTTTTCATGACCCGCCGGAATCGGATGCCGAATTTCTGTATTCGCTTCAAAGACGTCTGCATCCCGGCGACGCCCTCGACGGAAGAAACGGTCCACGCCTTCGCCCAGACGGTTGCGATGTCCGTCCACGAGGTGTTGAATCCCCCTCGCCCGTCCGCTGCGAAAGTGGGGGCCTGGATCGTAATACTCTCGGTGAGGTCGCCGGTGGTCAGCATCAGTCAAACTCCCACGGAATCCTGGCGCTCGCCAAAAGATTCATGACGGCCGGGTTTTCCTTGAAAATAACGGCCGTCTGGACTTGCCCTTCCCGGTTTACATAAAGGTCAGAGCATATCAGGAGCCCTGCCGCCCGAACCTTGCGGGGAACGAGCGCCGCCGAGGTCCATCCGCAGACGAATCGAATTTTGATCGGTTTCGATGGATAGAGGGTTCCCGACGGCCAGGAGGCGCCATACGGGAGGACAATGAAGCCGCAATCATCCCCGTTCGTCTCGGCGAGGTAGTCCGTCCCTGCCGTCAGGGTCGTTTCCGTCCCGTCC
>JAKPYU010000253.1 GCA_029568995.1 Candidatus Omnitrophota bacterium
AGACCGGCTTCGAGTACCGGCACAACGCACTTGGCATGATTGCCGACCTCGGTCGCGACGATCACCCCGTCGAATTTTTCCTTATCCAGCATTTGACGGAAATCGAGATACCCTTTCGGTTTCCACTGCGCGGCGATTTCCTTTTTCTCGTCAACCCTCTCCTGTCTCAAGTCGCAGATGGCGCTGACACGGACGCCTTTCATATCAAGCAGGCCCTTCAGCAGCCGTTCGCCACGGCCTCCCACACCGATAAATCCGAGTACTACCTCGTTATTCGCACCCAGCACTCTGGATGCTCCAGTCACGCCCAGGGTCAGCGCCGATGCGCCTGCCATGGATGTTTGAAGAAAATCTCTTCGCGAAACCCCGTCGTTCACCATTGTGTTCTCCTTTCAGAATTCCAATACGCGGACTTGAAATCGACGTTTCCATTTCCGATCATGGGAATCATTCGATCTTATTCTCTCAAATCCTGTCTGCTTTTCGCCTTCTTGTAAACGAGACCCCACGGGATTTCGGATCCCGTGTCTGTCCGTCCACTCTGTCCCTGTCTGTCCGTGTCCGTCTGTGTTTGTCCGTTCCTCTTGTTTCTTCCCCATCTCCCTTTTCAGATTTCTGTCCCTTTCGTCCCTTCCGTTCCCGCCGTACATCCCTAAAGTTGCCGACAAAGGAGCATGCAATGCCAAATCTCTCCCCCATACAACAGGACGCCCTGCGTCAAGTCTTGGAGGAATACGAAAACCAGTATGATCCGAATGAGCGTATGCTGTCCTCAGAAGCGTACAAGGTGGGATATCACACCACCGTGCGTGGGGGGGCCATGCACCCAACACGGGAGTCGCTGGCCTATGCAGTCGCCCTCCTGGACAGCGGAAATGCGGAATCCTTGGAACGTGCCGCAGGGATTCTGCGCCGCGTTGCTTCTCTTCAAGACCAGGACCCGGAATCGAAAACCTACGGAATCTGGTCCTGGTATCTTGAGGAACCCCTGGAGAGAATGTCGCCTCCGGACTGGAACTGGGCGGATTTCTGCGGTGTCCAGTTGCTGGCCGCCTACCGGGATCACCATGACCGTATGCCGGGCGACTTGCCGGACATCCTGCAGCAGGCAATTGTCCATGCCGCACGGTCCATTGAACGGCGCAATGTAGCGCCGAGCTACACCAACATTGCCCTCATGGGGACTTATGTCACCCTCGTTGCCGCCGAGACGTTCGGGATGACGGATCTACTGGACTATGCCAGGGACCGCACCCGGCGAGTCCATGAATACATCACCTACCACGGTTCGTTCAACGAGTACAACAGCCCCACTTACACCGCCGTTGCAGTGACCGAGCTTTCCAGGCTGCTCGCGGATGCAAAGGACGAGCAATCCCGCACCTTCATGCGGGAGATCCACGACCTTGCCTGGAAACATATCGCCACCCATTTCCATCCGCCGACCCGCCAGTGGGCCGGTCCGCACAGCCGTTGCTATGAAACCGACCTCCGAAAACGGCCCAAAACTATGGCGTTTATCCAGGCCGGAACCCGAAACGCCGTTCCCTACTATCAGAATGAAGCGATTCCTCTTGGCTTGGACGGGTATCGTGTTCCGCTCTCCTGCCCCGATGAATGGATTCCCCTGTTCGCGTCATTGGAGAGTGAGAAATCCGTACTCGAGACCTTCACCCGCGCGGACCCATTGAGCGACGGCCAGAGAAACGCCGTGATCGGCACGACCTTCCTGGGCAGGCGATTCACCCTGGGGTCCGTGAACTACGCTGTGATGTGGGATCAGCGCCGGAATGTTCTGGCCTATTGGGGCACTCCGGAAAAGACCGGATACCTGCACGTCCGATTCCTGCATGATGGGCACGACTATTCATCCGCTCACATTGCTGCGGTCCAGAAGGACGGCAGTCTTCTGGCTGCCCTCGCCTTTGCCACCGAGGGTGGAGACACGCATCCCAACCTGGATCTTCTTCAAAATGCGACCATTTCCGCCGAGGATTTCCGTCTTCGATTCCAGTTCGGCGGCGATATCGAGGCCGTCGAGTTGCCGGAGACCTGGTCATCGGGGGATCGGATTACTCTGAAAGACCGGGACATTGTCATCTCGATCTACTTACTCTGTGCGAGTTTTGCCGATCGGCGAACATCCATTGAGGTCCACCGGGACGACAAATGTGCCTGCGTGGACATCATTCTCCATTCCGGCTCCAGGGAATCGTTTGACTTCTCGAAAATGAATGAAGCCTGTGTTGCCTTCTGCCTGCGAATGCAGGATCGTGATGAGGGAAGCCAGGCGCAGTGGGATGCCTTCGCGCGGCTGGAGGGAGACCGCTGTTCCTGTATGTGGCGACTTCAAAGCGAAACGCTGCAGGTCTCCGTCCCCCGAAAGCCTCTTCCAAAGGACACACTCCGAGACAGCCTGGAAATGCAGATCCTCTGATCCGCAATCCGCAATCCGCAATCCGCAATCCACAATCCGCAATCCACAATCCACAATCCACAATCCACAATCCTACCGTCCCCTGATCCGGTAAATCACAATCCCGTGCGCCGGGACCTCCACTACCGGCTTCGATTGATCCAACTCGACCTCTTCTTTCTGAATCTCTACCTGCTCCGGCTGGCCGGGGACATTTGCGGCAAGATAACTCTTCCCGACAATCGAGATTCTTTCCGCCTGCGGTTGCACCTTCCATTCCTTGAGCGCCAATGTGACTTCCACCGATTCTTCGGGATGCCGGTTCACCAGCGCGAGGGTCAGGGTCTTGCCGTCTTCGGTCAGCGCCGAGGATGCGTCCAGCAGGGGAACCTCCCGTTCCGGTCCCGAGTGAGTCGGGCAGGTTGCCTGGCATTGGACGCGCTTTGTCCCGAAGGATGATGTGTACAGCTCAAACGCCAGGGCAAGCGGTGTTGACGCAACATCCGTCTGTGTCGTCTTGATCGCGCCAAGCACATTCACCAGCTGAGCCAGGTTTGCCATGGGGAATGTCTCGTTATGTCGATGGAGCGCATGAAACACGCCTGCCGCGTAGATCGCCTCCCGGAGCCTGTAATCCTGCTCGATCCCCGGGGCCGTCTCCGGCAGCCAGACATTCCATTCATCAAACGCCAGCCCGATCGTTTTATTCTTGGGCTTATTCTTCTCTACGAAGGTGTCCAGTTCGGTGAATTTGCTTTCTAACCAGATCGGCATTCCGACAATGTGCCAATAGCGGCGTTGTTCGGCCTCCGTTTCGGAATACTGCTTCGGATTCTGAATATCCCCCGTGTAATGGTGATAGGAATACAGGTCGAAATATTCCCCGGCGATACGAAACATGGGTTCATCCCAGCGTGGATCTCCCTCACCCACCGCGACCAGGGTGAGTTTCGGGGCTTCGGCCAGCATGGCCTTAGCGAAGTCGCTATGCCGTCGCGCGTAAGTTTCCGCATCCACATGGCCGATCTGCCAGTTGCCGTACATCTCGTTCCCGATTCCCCACAGATCCACATTGTACGGTTCGGGATGCCCGTTTTGTACTCGCAGTGCACCGTAAGTCGTCGAGGAAGAGCCGTTGCAATATTGCACAAGTTCCGCCGCCTCTTGCGCCGTTCCATCGCCGGTGTTCACAACTGCATAGGGCTTTGTATCCACAAGTCGGCAGAATGTCATAAATTCGTCAATACCGAAATCATTCGGCTCGATAGCATTCCAGGCCCGATCCATGCGTGTGGGTCTCTTGTCTTGTTCTCCGATACCATCTTTCCAGCGATATCCCGAGACGAAATTCCCGCCCGGCCAGCGGACATTCGCCGGGCGGACACGGCGGATCGCCTCGATCACGTCCCGCCGCATCCCCTCCATGGCATCGTCCGGCATCAGCGACACCGCACCGATCCACAGCGTCCCCGGCCCCACGGCGGTGATTTTGAAGGACGCCCCGGTAACCGTTTCTTTGAGTTCCAGTGTGGCGGAATAGTCGTCCCAGTCCCCGGAGGCAAGCGGTATTTCCACCTTCGCCAGCGTCTCACCCCCTTTTGCGATCTCAATGCAGACCGGCGATTTCAGATCCCACTGTTGAGCAACCAGGCGCACGTGATACTTCAATCCGCCGCGCAGGTCGATCTCATCCTGCCGGACACCGGCGCGCACACCTTCGCGCTCGATTCGAACCCGTTGAGACTGTCCGCCGGAATAGAAGACCGTGTTGTCGTGCAGGTAACTCACTCCCTCGGTTTTTCCCTCAGCCCGCCAGGGAATCGGTACGCCGTAATCCTGGTTGTCGTCACCCCAAAACTTGCGATTCCGAAGAATCTCCGCCCAGATCCCCTGGTTGATACATCGTCCGAGATGCTCGATAAAATGCCCGTAGATATCGGGGTTGATCTGTCCCAGGTCCTGGCTTGCATTAACCGAGACCTCAGCCTGGTAACCGTATGTTTGCAGGGTAGTCAGCACGAGAAATCCTCCAAGGATGATAATGAGCAGGGATCGCATGGTTCATTGCCTCCCGGTCCGTTTTGAATAAAACGCGCCCTGAGGATAAACCAACTTGCCCAAATTAACCAGATGGATTCTTGGTGGGATTGAAGGTCACGGGCTGGATTCCGGCTTTCGCCGGAATGACGGATTCTTCTCCCACTCCCGCCGGGAGGGTCAGGGTGAGGGTCCTTGGCATGTGCTTGTATGAGGGGGTTCGGTATGAGGTTGTCTGTGTGCAGGTACTCGTGTACCCGTGTTTGCCTCTTCATTTTCATCATTCAACATTCATACTTCATCCTTTTTCTCCCGGTGATGTTAAAATCGCCTCTTCACTTCCACCTTGGCGACTCGTTCCCATGTCAGGTATGGCAGATGCACCGTAAAGGGCACGGGCCGCCCGACCGGGAATCGAAAGACATAGAATCTCTGCGAGGTAATGAACTGATTGTCTGCATCGAACAGTTCGATGACAAAGTCATAGCCTCGAATGCGGGTCAGGTTCTGCCTGTCCTGGCTCGTTCCGACGGAGTCGTTCCGAACCAGTCCTTTGATGTAGCATCCCCGCTGGCTGTAAAACGATGAACTGATCGCTCCCATCATCAGCGTGGGGATGGACATCCCCTTTTCGGCGACAACCACCAGCTTGCGTTCCTCGCCTAGATCGCGGGTATCTGCTTCGATGTCAACACCGGTGGCCCGCTGCACCATTTCGGCGATCCCCGCCGGGGGCTTCATCCGGGTATCCAATCCGACCGGCAGTTGTGCCGGATCGCGCTGAACCTCAAATTCCTGAATGGCAGTCGGCGCGAATGCCGTCGGCTGCCCATCCAGAACGATCATCAACTTCCGGTCCTGATACCCCAGGACTAATCCCCGGCGCTGTTCCCCGTTGGTAAACGTAATCAGATCCCGGGTCGATTCCGCCGGATCCCACCGAAACGATGCGGTATCCGCTTTCGTGACCGACTGCCCAGCCTGCGGGGGAGCGTCAATCTGAAAGGCAGTCAGTTTCGATGTGGCAATCGCGACCTCGTTCCCCGCCTGACCATTCAGGAGCGTAATCAGTTTTCCTTGCCGGAAGCCCACGATTTTGTCCGTGGTCTGTTTCGTCCCGTTTACCAGGCTGATCTCATCGGCGTATGCATGGACGCACAGGCCCGCCACGATCATCGCGAACAGGATCGGGACCGTTCGTCGAGCCTTGTTGAGAACCTTTCGCATCATAAACCACCTGCCATAGCGGGATTACCGCGTATCCTATAGTTTCGAAGAATTGTCACCCCACCTTGAGAGGTTTTCAATGAAAGATTCGTATCCAGCCGACAAATTTGTCGAACTTCTGAAAATTATGGCGCGGCTGAGAGGGGAACGCGGCTGCCCCTGGGACCTCAAACAAACCCATGATTCGCTGGTGAAATACCTGATCGAGGAATCCTACGAGTTCTCCGAATCGGTCACCGCAAAAGATGACGATTCCATGGCGGACGAGTTGGGCGATGTGATGCTTCAGATCGTGTTTCACGCGCAGATCGCCTCGGAAGAGAATCGGTTCACGATCTCGGATGTTCTGGACAAGATCTGCAGCAAGATGCGCCGTCGTCATCCCCACGTGTTCGGAGATGCCACCGCTGAGACCGCCGAGGATGTCCTGCGGCGTTGGGAGAGCGACAAACAGAACGAAAAAGAAGATCGGAATTCAATCCTGGACGGCATTCCGAAGACTCTTCCCGCGCTGATGCGGGCGCAGCGAATGCAGGACCGGGCGGCTTACGTCGGTTTCGACTGGGAGCAATTCGAGGAAGTCCTTGCCAAGTTCGAGGAGGAGTGGCGCGAATTCCGCCAGGCGTACGGACAGAACAATCGAAAGGCGGTCCAGTCGGAATTGGGCGATCTCTTCTTCGCCCTGGTGAATGTCTGCCGTCTTCTGGAGATTGATGCGGAACAGTGCGCATCCATGACCGTCGACAAGTTCTCCTCTCGCTTCAATTACATCGAGCGGAAACTCAAAGAGCAGGGCAAGACTTTGCAGGGATCGACCTTGCAGGAAATGGACCGCTTATGGGAAGAGGCAAAAGAAGGCGAGAACAAAGACTGATTGGACTTGCGATGGGATCGAATAGGCCTGACCACCTGCGCAAAATCTTCTCCCTCTCCCACCGGGAGAGGGTTGGGGTGAGGGGCCTGCCGGTCTTGCTATTCCTCCACCTCCGAAATCATCCCTCCAAACACCAGCGCCACCCGCTTGTGGTCCCCTCTGTCGGACACCCGGAGAACCTTGGCGTTGTATATGATCGGAAAATTCTCCTGTTCGCGTTCCCAGACTTCCTTGAGCTTCAGATCCATGAACAGGGCCACGCGAATCGGCTGACCTTCCTGAAAATCGTCCAGTGTGGTGTTGAATCCAATCCCCCCCACGAGTACAGGTCCGATATCGAGTGTGACAGCCTCTCTCCATTCCCCGTCCAGCAGGCTGTTCCCTTCATCCAGGCTGTAAATAAACGGAATGGAAACGTCTTCCCGAATGAATTCGCGCTTTTCTTCGTACCCGGTCGTCGTCATCTCGGATTCCCTCTGCACGATATGGGTGGCCCGGGAACCGGGTTTACCCATGAGTTTTTTCGGCGAATACCATCCGCTGATGGGTCTTCTCTTGCACCTCTTCAACCGGCTTCGCCAGGCCGCGTCGATACTTCTCCAGCGTTTCGGACTTCACTCGATTCAACGTGGCCTTGAAGGCCCGCGTGATACTGTATCCCTGCTGCTCCAAATACGTCGCCAGACACTTGGGCACACCAACACAGCCCATCGCGTTCAACTCCAGGTATCCTTTGTTGATCCAGGACCGCAGCATCACGGGATCTGCGCGAATACCTCCCACCGGGTCCAGGTCGTTGTAGATCCGGTTCACCGCGCAAAAATCCGACCCGGAGCAGTGAATCATGCCGTACGAAGCCAGAAGAACATCCAGCTCTCGGTCCCGGCACGCCTCACACGTCACATCGAAATCGTCGATGTTGCATCCTTGACCGCATAAATGACATCTCTTGTGCGACATGGTCTCATCCTCTTCGTGAAGCTATTTCCCTGGCAACCCAAAGAGCAGACCACAGAAGGCTTCATCTGGTATTGAGCAGAACTGCGAACGGAACACATTTTTCCACGATACTTTACGATGAATGAGATGTTTGTCAAGAAAAGCGATTCGGATTACCCACGGGAGCGGGGGCATCTTGCGCCCGAAAACGCACGTTCTCCGCCCCTTTATTTCTTAATTCGTAATTCCCAATTCTCCAACCGGCATACCGCCCATGGCATAGCTGTGCTAATCTGAAAAATTCGGCGTCTGAAGCCTGCATAGATCAATTGGCTGGCGAATTCTCAAATAACTCGTCAAAAACGGAGAAAGATCATGTTTCGTCCGGTTGGAGAACTGGATTTTATTGCCATCTACAAACACATCCTGGCATTCTGGGATGAAAACAAATGCTTCCAGGCCCTGGTCGATAAGAACCGGCGCGGGCCACGGTTTTCCTTCCTGGACGGCCCGATTACGGCCAATAACCCTATGGGAGTTCATCATGGTTGGGGAAGGACCCTGAAGGACCTCTATCAGCGTTATTACGCCATGCAGGGCTTCCACCAGCGTTACCAGAACGGCTTTGACTGCCAGGGACTGTGGGTGGAGGTGGAGGTCGAGAAAGACCTTGGCCTGAACTCCAAGCGGGAAATCGAGAATTACGGCCTCGACAAATTCAGCCGGAAATGCCGGGAACGAGTCAACAAGTTCAGCCAGGTCCAGACTCAACAGTCCATCTCCCTGGGACAGTGGATGGACTGGCCAAACTCGTATTACACCATGAGCGACACCAATGTTGAGTCGATCTGGCATTTTCTCAAGGTCTGCCATGAGCGGGATTGGCTGTACCTGGGACATCGGGCCATGCCCTGGTGCTCGCGATGCGAAACTTCCCTGTCGCAACATGAAATGCTGGAAACTTATTACGAGATGACCCATAAGGCGGTCTATGTCCGCTTTCCTCTCAAGGAACGTCCCGGAGAAAGTCTCCTGGTCTGGACAACCACTCCCTGGACCCTGTTGGCCAATGTCGCGGCGGCTGTGCATCCCGAACTGGAGTATCTGCGAATCCAGGCAGGCGAACAGATCCTCATCGTCGGAGCGGAAACCGTCCAGCGTGTCGGTACGGAAGGCAAAGACTACCAGGTTCTCGGGAAGTGCTTCGGTAGGGATCTTCTCGGATTGCATTACAGCGGGCCGTTTGATGACCTGGACGCCGCAAAACAGATCGACCATCGCGTGATCGCCTGGGACATGGTCGGGAGCCAGGAAGGAACCGGGATTGTGCATATCGCCCCCGGCTGCGGCCAGGAGGACTTCGAACTCTCCGGGGTGGAGAACCTGCAAGTCATCCAACCGGTAGATGAAACCGGGACCTACCTGGAGGGATTCGGGGAATTTACGGGCAAACGAGTGCAGGATCTGCAGCAGGCCATCTTTACGGATCTCAAGCGAAAGGGGATCTGGTTCAAAACCGAGTCCTACACCCACCGATATCCCAGCTGTTGGCGCTGCGGTGAGGAACTCATTTTCCGCCTGGTCGATGAATGGTTCATTTCCAGCGAGGAAATCCGTCCCCAGATGCGTGAGGCCAACTCCAGGGTGCGCTGGATTCCCTCCCACATGCAGAAACGCATGGATGACTGGCTGATGAACATGGGAGACTGGTGCATCTCGCGGAAACGATACTGGGGATTGCCGCTGCCGTTCTATTCCTGCAAGGCCTGTGGACATCTGAATGTAATCGGGTCGCTCAATGAGTTGCGGGAACGCGCCACCGAGCCATTCGAACTGCCGGAACTCCACCGTCCATGGATCGACGCAGTAAAAATCCGCTGCGAAAAATGCGGTCAGCCGGTCGGACGAATCACCGATGTGGGCGATTGCTGGCTGGATGCGGGTATCGTGCCGTTTTCCACAATGAAATACTTCGAGGACCCCGCCTATTGGAAAGAGTGGTTCCCGGTCGAGATGATCCTGGAAATGCGGGCGCAGCTGCGCTGCTGGTTCTATTCGCTCCTGTTCATGTCGGTCGCCCTGGAAAAGACAGCCCCGTATAAATGCGTAATGACCCATGAAAAGGTGCTGGCCGAGGATGGCCGGGAAATGCACAAATCCTGGGGGAATGCCATCTGGTTCGATGAGGCTGTCGAGAAAATGGGGCCGGATGTGGTCCGATGGATGTACCTGGGACAGGCTACCACGGAACCGCTGCGATTCGGCTATGGTCCCAGCCGCGAGATCAAACGGAAATTCCTGCAATTCTGGAATGTCTATAGCTTCTTTGTACTGTATGCGCAGGAAGATAAGCCTGGTCTGGTCTACGACTGCGCACCCCGCGAGAACTCCCGGCTTCTGGATCGATGGCTGATCTCACGGGTCAATTCTGCCGCCGCCCTCATTCGGGCCTCGGTGGAGAATTACGAGGTCCGTAAGGCGGTCATTGCCATTGAGAATCTCTGGGAGGATCTCTCCAACTGGTATGTCCGCCGCAACCGCCGACGGTTCTGGAAGGAAGAAACGGGACCGGACAAGATCGCCGGATACCAGGCCCTTTATTATACCCTCACCACCGCTTGCCGA
>JAKPYU010000264.1 GCA_029568995.1 Candidatus Omnitrophota bacterium
GTCGGGATACCCCATCATCTGGGCCATGGCGATTTTGACCGGTTTCGGTTCGGCGTCCGTGCTGTAGGGATCGAGAAGGACTTTGCCGAAGAAGAAGTACGAATCCGGAGAATGGCACTCTTCGCAGCGGTCTCCCGCGCCGAGCGTCTCACCGCGCGGGGCGACATTGTGGCTGACGGACCACAATACCGGCTTGGCCTGCGGGTGCTCATAGGATTTCACCGTACCGTCCTCGGCCGCCTCGTACACCTTCGAACCGCTGACCAGGACCGGATTGGGTTTCTCAAATCGCTTTCCGGTCAGATGCTTGCGGAGCAAAGCGGAAAAGTTCGCGATTTCGGCTTCCGTATTGATTTCCGGTTTCCCGTCCCCGTCATTGTCTTTGGCGAAATCCTTGTCGAGAAAGGCGTTGCGTAGTTTCACATCCACCGGAACCTTGGGATTTGCCTCCACAACGGCAGCGTCGACCGATTCCGAAATTTCTCTCAGGAATAGAGGAACGATGATGTCGCCTTCTTTGTGTCCCCACCAGACAGCGGTCTGGTTGTTGTATGCCCGGATCTTGCCGCTTTCATCGGTGGCGTACACCGGTCGCCACTCGGCAACAACTTCGCCGTATTTCGGACGCCACTTCGGCATTTCCGGAACATCTCGAAACACTTCATACGTCAGAGAGGTGTGATTCGGTTGGAGTTCATAGACCAGAAACGCCTCGAACGCCGTGGCAAAGGTCTGGACCTTGGTTTTGATCATATAAATCAATTGTCGTTCCTGGAATTCCTTGATCTGGTACAGCGCTTGAAGGGCCTTCAGGATTTCCTCTTCCGTGTCGAAATCCGGCAGCCCATCGCCGTTTGCGTCTTTCAGCCCTTCTTTCTCGGAGGCGGAAGCCTCTTGGACCAGTTTCTCGATCACATCCCGAATTTCCGCCCAACGCAGCGGAACCAGGGTCATCTCTTCCTCACGATAGCCGAACCACGGTCCTTCGGAGGAAATGATGGTGATCGGTCTGCCCAAAGACGCATCCACCATGCCGATTGCGGCTACATGCAGGGTGGGAACATGGCAGACTTCGCAGCCGATCTTTTCCAGGTGAATCGGCGGCAAGCCTTTGTGAACCATTTCCGGTGCGCCCAAGTGGCCGACTGTATGGCATTCCTCGCAGGTGTGTGCGGTTCCGTCCAGATCGTCTCGCACGCTCAGCTCATGCGAATCACCCTTCGCGAAGTTGTGATGCAGGCCGCCGGGATGACAGTCGATGCAGCGAATGCCCCGCTTACTGTGCACATCGACACTGTAGGTATCGCCGAACGTGGTTCCATGTTTTTCCGTGAAGGAGAGATCGTGGCAGAGCAGGCAGTTGCGGTCGGAGGGTCTCTTGATGGGGAGCTGCACCCTGCCATCCGGAAGGAACAGGGATTTGTTGTATTCGACGGTGGGCAGGGGAAGGGTCTCCACATCGGGATTTTCCAAACTCCCCAGATAGGCCGCAATCGAACCGTTCACTTTGCCAAGAGCCGCGCCTGCAGTGGGTGCCCAGCGGAAATTGAGCGCCTGGATTTGTTCGTAACGCTCTTGATAAGAATAGGTTTCCAGGTGGCAGAACAGGCAATCCGCCTCAAGCGCGCCGCTCAGATCCCAGTGAGCGCCGTAATAGTCCCCGTCGGAGGATTCCGCGCCACGCGGATCGTAATCATCCAACCGATGTCCGTTGCGGTCGAACTCCAGGGGGCCGCCGCCCGGATGGCAGGTCCCGCATCGGGATGCCCAGGTATACAGTCCCATGTCGATGGTCTTCGCTCCGTTGAAATGCTTGGGAGGGAAGTGGAGGAAATACATCCGGCTAAACTTTCCACAGGTCCCGTCCGAAATGCTCCAGGGGTCATCCTTGTTCGCCCCATAATCGTCATGGAGAACATCGGACCCCATGCGGAAATGATACCCGGCGGTGATTTTGCTGTATTTGTGGCATTCACCGCAGGTCCGTCGCGGACTGTAAGGAGGAATGGACATGCCATACACGTTGGGATCCGTGGGCGCTCCGTCGCCGAAATCCCCCATCATCTTTTTCCAGTCCTCCAGTTCCTGTTCCCATTTGAACGGATCGATTTCATTGCCCATGCTGTCCCGCAGAAAGAACGGCGGGCAGGCGCGGGGCGCCTGGCGTTTCGGTTGTGCCTGGCCCCAGGAGGGAATCAACAGCACCGCCGCAATCGCTAGTCCCAAGGAAATTCGCATCTTGTTCATTCTCTATTCCTCTGGCATGAATTTCTAGTATCGCAAACGTTCAACCCTATTGGTGGATTGGCCCGCAGACGGGCTTGAACCCACCCTACCTCCCGACCCCACCCACGCAAAATTAAAAGGCATCGCCCCGACTCAAGTGCGACGATGCCTTTCCGAATCTCTCACCATTTCACCCCGCATCGCGGATTTTGTTGCCCGATCATATATACAGTTCGTGTCCCAACTCGATCCGTCTATTTTCCATCATGGCGGTATTGGCGGAAATGACCATGACTGCGTCGTTGCGACCTTTCACGACATCGCAGTAAGGCTGCCGTCCGGAACGGACGCAATCGAAGAAGTCGGACAGTTCGATGTCTTCGAAATCCATTCCGACCATGGGACGCGCAAACGGCTCGCCCTGGTCTTCCTGGGGTTCCATGCTCAGATCGTGGGTTGCGCCGGAGGTGATTACTGCAGCCGCCCGTGCGGCCAGTTCGGCCTTCGACATGGCCTTGTCTCCCCAGGCCAGTTTGGGCGCTGATGCCTCCTCGAAGAAAAGTCCCTTGGTTGTTGTCAGGAGAATCGTCCCTCGGTCGCCCATGATCTGTTCCGAGGCTCCATCGTGGGCGTTTGCCCCAATGGAGGTATACACCACCTTGGCGACAAAAGGCTGAGTTTTCAGACGGGCCAGGGCTTCCTCGCCCTGGTAGCGGATCGGCAAATCCGGCGGCTCGGAGGAAAAGAAGGCCATGCGGTTTTGTTCGTTCGGCTCGATTTTAAATTCGTAGATCACATTCACATTGTCGAATACTTCCCGGTCGTCCAGCCAGTAGTCTTTTCCGCCGACACCGACCACGGCCGACGGGTGACAGCCGAGCACCCAGCTGGCGACGTCCAGCTGATGGCTTCCCAGTTCCGTCATGAGACCGCCAGAGTACTCCCAATACATCCGCCAGTTCGCCCAGTGTTCAAAGTCGGGATAGTATTGACGAACGAGGTCGTATTCCTTTCCGGCGGGGAAATCCATCCCGATATGTGGACGACGCCAGATATAATTCCGGTTCCATTGGCAGCGGATCAGGGTGATTCGGCCCAGAAGACCTTCATTGTAAATCATGTGGACTGCCTTACGGTAAATCGGGCTGTAACGGCGCTGCAATCCCACCTGAAGAAACTTGCCCGTGTCCCGTGAAACCTGCACCAACTCGTTGGCTTCCTGGATGGTGACTGCCATGGTTTTTTCGCAGAAAACATTCTTCCCGGCTTTCATCGCGGCCATGGAATGGCGGCCATGCCAGTGAAGCGGACTGGTGACTACAACGCAGTCGATGTCGGCTTTCTCCAGCATTTCCTCATGGCGCTGGAAGGTCTGCACATCCGGATTGGCGCAATAGCCTTTACCTGCCTCCAGGTTGGGCGGCCAGAGATCGCAAAGGGCCGTGACTTTCACATTGGGCAGTTTCACCACTTTGCGCATCAGGTGATTGCCGCGCCCACCCGTGCCGATCCAGCCGACCTTGACCAGGTTCCCACTATCCTGGGCATTGGCTGTGATGGCCGGAGCCGCGCCAAGCGAAATCGCCGTCGCCAGCAGACCGGACGTTTTCATGAAGTCGCGCCGATCGGATTGCATTTTCTGCGTCATGATTCCTCACCTATTTCCGGTTTTTCAAAACCTATCTTGTATAATTGGAAGCGCTTAGCGCCTTCA
>JAKPYU010000266.1 GCA_029568995.1 Candidatus Omnitrophota bacterium
GCCGATGTTGGACGTCATGATGAGCACGGTGTGCCGAAAATCCACTTTGTATCCGGTAGAGTCCGTCAGGCGTCCTTCTTCGAGCACCTGGAGAAGCATGTTGTACACATCGGGATGGGCCTTTTCGATTTCATCCAGGCAAACAACACAATACGGCTTGCGTCGGACTTTTTCCGTCAGCTGCCCACCCTCGTCGTGACCGATATATCCCGGCGGTGCGCCGACCAGGCGGGAGGCAGCGAATTTCTCCATATATTCCGACATATCTACGGTAACCAGCGCCTCCTGGCTGCCAAACAGGAATTCCGCCAGGATTTTCGCCATGTGCGTCTTGCCGGTTCCGGTGGGTCCCAGAAACAGGAACGAGCCGATAGGACGCTGCTGATCGGCCAGCCCGGCGCGTGACCGACGGATAGCCGTGGCGACTGTCTTGATCGCCTGTTCCTGCGACACAACCTTCTTGTGCAGCTCCTCTTCCATGCGAAGCAGTCGCGCGGATTCGGCCTCCTCGATTCGAACCATCGGAATGCCGGTCCATTTGGAAACAATGTAGGCAATATCCTCTTCATCCACGGTGGCGATCCCCGCCTGGTTACGGGATGTTTCCCACTCGCGTGTAATCTGGGCTTCGCGTTCCCGCAGCATTTCCCGCTTGCGTTTCAGGTCCAGGCATTTCTCGAATTCCTCCGCCACGGTGGAGGCTTCGATTTCCTTGACGACACGATTGATTTCCTCGTCGATTTCTCGCAATTCCCGTGGGCGTGTCGTGGCCTGGAGACGTGCGCGGGACCCGGCTTCATCGACCAGGTCAATGGCCTTGTCCGGCAGGTGACGATCCGTGACATAACGCGCAGAAAGCTCCGAGGCCGCTCGCAGAGCCGGATCGGTGATTTTCACCCGGTGATGCGCTTCGTACTTGTCTCGCAGTCCCTCCAGGATTCGCACCGTTTGCTCGACTGTCGGCGGATCGACCATCACCGTCTGGAAGCGCCGTTCAAGGGCTTTGTCTTTTTCGATGTATTTCCGGTATTCATCCAGCGTGGTGGCCCCGATGCACTGAAGTTCGCCTCGTGCTAGCGCGGGTTTCAGCATATTGGAGGCATCCATGGACCCCTCCGCAGCCCCGGCACCGACCAGCGTGTGCAATTCATCGACAAACAGGATGATATTGCCGGACCGTCGGATCTCCTCCAGGACGGCTTTCAAGCGCTCTTCGAACTGCCCGCGATACTTCGTTCCGGCAACCAGCCCGCCCAAGTCGAGTGTGATCAACCGTCGGCCCATGAGCAAATCGGGGACAATCCGTTGTTCGATCTGCTGGGCCAATCCTTCCGCGATGGCGGTTTTTCCCACACCGGCCTCACCGATCAGGACGGGATTATTCTTGGTTCGCCTGCACAGGATCTGGACCACCCGCTCGATCTCATCTTGCCGA
>JAKPYU010000268.1 GCA_029568995.1 Candidatus Omnitrophota bacterium
GGGGACCGAGAAGGGGATTTTGTGCGCATCGAGAATGCACTTCGAGAGGCGAGGCACGCGGGTGCGGAGATTGCCTGTTTTCCGGAGATGTGCCTTTTGGGGTGGGTGAACCCGGAAGCGCATCAGCTGGCCTATCCCATTCCCGGTGAAGACAGCGACCGTCTCGGCGATCTCGCTTCTCGGTACAACATGATGATCGCGGTGGGCCTAGGGGAAAAAGATGGGGATCTGCTGTATGACTCAGCGGTTCTGATCGACCGGGATGGGTCGCTTCTTCTCAAGCACCGGAAAATCAACATTCTCACGGAGCTGATGAAGCCTCCCTATACACCCGGCAACACGATCCGGGCGGTGGAAACACGTTTCGGACGAATCGGAATACTGATCTGCGCGGATACGTTCATTGAAGAACATCTGATCCGCATGAAAGAGGCGAAACCGGATTTGGTGATTGTTCCCTACGGTTGGGCTGCCAAGAAAGACGAATGGCCGGAGCATGGAAGGAATCTGCAGAACACGGTTTCCAAAGCCGCGCGAGTGATCGGCGCTCCCGTGGTCGGAACGGACCTTGTCGGCTGTATCACGCATGGTCCCTGGAGCGGCTACACCTATGGCGGGCAGAGTGTGGTGTGCGATGCCTCCGGCGAGGTTCTGGCGCTGGGCTGCGACCGGGATCGCGACATCGTGATCGTCCGGGTTTCACTGCCGAATCGCTGATTAGTGACGCCGGAGCGGGGGCGTCCCGCCCCGAACGAATTTCACAACTCCCAATCCACCAGATACACCGGCTCCGGGGCAATCTCGGCTGCATCCTTCCGATTCGGCTGGAAGTTCTTCTGGATCAACATGGACAAGACCCCATCTCGTTTCCAGCGCACAAAATCCAGCACCGGCTCGGCGTGAACGAGATCCCGATCCCACAATTGAACGACGGTTCCGGGAGCCTGGTAATCCGGCGGATCGAGTCGCTGGGCAACCATGCGGTCCTTTGTGAGATCGCCTCGATAGATCACATAAACACGGTCCTTCCGGTCTATGACAATCTGAGGCCGACTGAACGGAATCTGCAGCGCCCCGAAGGCCCCGCCCCCGGCAAGGCCGAACGGCTCGGTTCTTCGGGTAATGAATTGAAACTGCCACCAGCGCCCGTCGAACCAGATGTGAAAGTACTGAGGAACGCCATCGGGATCATCGGCGTAAGCGACGATGTGCAGACGATCCTTTGAGTCAATCGCGCTGCTGCACTGGTTGATCAGGTTACTGCCGGGAGAGATCGCCCAGATGGTCTCCCCGTTCACCGGGGTAATGGGCAATGGAAGCGAAAGCCCCCGCGATGTCAACCAGGTCGTTCCCATATCCGGTGTGCAGGCGTATCCCATGTTGATATTGTTGATGATCCCGCCCGGTGGAGCGCCACGGTTGACACGCCACACCCAGGACAGGTGCATTCGGCCCTGTGAATCGAATGCCGGATGGTTCCAATAGGCATTGGCGGGCCAGGGATTCTGTTCCGTTCCTTTCACGAAACTCAGCGCTTTATCGGACCAGGATCGCGTTCCCGCATCGCAGGATTTCAGGCAGATATCCCCATTGCCCGACAAGCCATGCCGGTACAGGAAATGAAGTCCGCCCTGAAACTCCCAATCATTTGAGTTCGAGGGGGACATGATGAAATAGGGGTAAGTGACTCGGTCCTCCAATACGCCGGTCATCGGCATTGGGTCGGACCAGGCGGAAACACTCAGCGGCTCAAGTGAACGTCGATAGCGCAGCGGATCGCCGTGGTGATCATAGGAAATGTGCAGGTATCCGTCAGGGTCAATTCCCAGAGAAATGCAGTTGTGGGCATCATAGATACGATAGTCCCCAGGAATCCTATGGATCTCGAAGGAGTCATCACGCAAGTCCCTTCGACCGACCGCAATATATCCCTGGTCGTCGTAATAGGAGAAGAACTGCGCGGAGCCTCTGGTCACAAGGGCATGGTGACGAAAGACCACAGTGTTTACGGTTGAGTTCGCATACCCAACGCCCGTCTCAACCACCCGAATCGGAGCAGTCTGCCGGTATTCGGCCCGTGCACGCGGATCGACCTCCCGCACAGATCCTCCCGACGAGCATGCCCAGGAAAAAAACAGGAACAAAGCGCAAACAACGAGGGAGCAACCTCTTCTGATACCCATAGATCACCTCTCCGAACCGAGAATAAATTGGAACCATGTATATTCTCTCAGGAGAAAATTATCAAGGTGTCGAATACGCGGATTCGCTTATGGATATGCTATATAAGCACTTGATTTACAATGGTTTACATTATTCCGTTATTCCATGATTCAATTCAGAATGCATTTGCAGAACTGAGAAGACCTTCATGATTCCCGGATGTATGGAGAGGGGTATGGAAAATTTTGTTTCCAGAGGGGTTTCATTGGCGAAAGGATGTGCTATGATTGGGCTGCTTTGGGGACTGAGATGTCCGAACGACAGGCTCAGCCGGGTATTCTGCTCACAGGTGTGGTGAACTATTTCCCTCATTTTCCTGTGCTTACGTACAGGTTCCGTGGGAAAAAATATACAAAATTCGCGTTGCGGAGGAACCAGATTATGACATTGCTGAGAGGAATTGTCTTATCGGTGGCGTGCGTAACCCTGGGTGTGCTGTTGCTCACTGGCTGTTCGACAGCGGAAAAAAGCAAGGATGTGGCAGAGGGGCATGCCAACTACAAAGAACTCTGCTCCCAGTGCCATACAATTGACCGGGTGGATACTGCACACAAGACGATGAGCAAGCAAGAGATGCGTGGCGTCGTTGAGAAGATGTCCAAGAAGCCGGGCGCGAAATTCGACATGAACGATATCAATTATATCATCGAGCAGATCTACTGATTCTTGGGGTCTTCTTCGAGAAAAATGCCCGCGGGCGGACAAGCGATTTGTCCGCTCTGCGGGTTTTTTATTGTGTCATCACGAATGATTGAACAAGGTCGGACGCAAGGACCTCATCCGATAGAATTCGATATCCCTCCGCGACCGGGTGGCTGGCATCCGCATAGTATTCGCTTTCCAGGGGCGGCGGGGACAAGCAGGTAAGTTCTTGCGCTTCCAGCCAATCCCGGACATCGGTCAGCGCACGTTCATATTGCGCCCGACTTTCCTCCGTCAGTATATGGACATTGAACGGACCGACCAGGACAAGCAATCGGTTGCCTCGATCCAGGAGTGTGCGGGTCGCTTTTTGAAAGCCCTGCCACTGAATCGAATCGGCCGGCTGAACCCATTCCATGTTCTGCAAAGCGATGTTCTTTTGGGTCCAGGGAACCGGGTCGGGCCTTGTATCATCCACAGGACTCCTGGACGAAGAAAGCAGCGTGAGCGGATTGCCGTACGGATTCTGTAAGGTCCAATTCGCGAAATCCATGTTATCCATGCGGGTGATGCGGACGTGCGATACCCACGCATAGAAGGGCAAGATCCGCCTGATCACGACTCCTACGCGATGGGAGAAACTCTCTCGATAAGAAGGAATGGAAGGAAAGAACTGGGGGACCAGGTCGGGGTGATTGAACGGAATATCCTTCCGCACCTGCAAGTCCCGTTCGGGTGAGCTCATCCAAAGAAGATTGCAATGCAAAATGACATCCTGGTTGCGAATGGCGGCTCCATGGTATCGAAGCAGCCCGGCAAGCGCAGCGGGGTGCATTCCATTGACGCCCAGATTTGCGAATTCACGCCCGCCCGATTCCTGTGTCAGAAATGCCGACAGGGTTTCGTTCTGGGGAACGTACTGTCCCCATATTACGGAATCTCCCAGAACCAGAACGGCGCCTTTTTTTGCGGCATCCAATGCCAGGCGACTGAACAGGTGATAGTCGCGACTGTACGGCTCTGGAATACGGTAGTCGGATGAAGGCGTGAAGGTCTCCAATCGCTCGAAGATTATCGGAGGCAGCACAAATGCCAGCGTGAGAATAAACCATACCAGCAGCCACTCACGCAGAGATAACCGGATATCATTCGAACCGTATGGGGTGTCCAGGAAATCCATCCGGTGCTTGACAGTTCCTTGTGAGATCGGCTGGCTATGTCCTCTTGATTCACTCATCAACCATGAAAACCTCAAAACTGAAAGTAGATGAATGCCTGCTCGCCGGACGGAGCCGCGACGGCGATATAAAGGACCATCAGGATCACGAGAAAGACCTTGACGGGCCGATTTTGAATGAGAAAGCGATACGGAGACTCATAGAGAAATGCATACGTCCAGAGCGCCGCAATCATGGCAAGAGCCGCCAGGGGAAAACGGGGATCTGCGACACTCCCGGTGAAAATCCTCCCGGTGATAAGAAGCGCATCGTCCAGAGAAGTCGCCCGAAAGAAGATCCATGTAAAGGTTACAAACAGAAAAATAAAGAGCTGTTTGAGAAACTTGGGAACACGGTCCCGGTAATAGGGGCTTCGTTCCAGGCGAAGCGTGAACACTCGCCCCAGCGCATGCAGTGCGCCCCAGATCACAAACGTCCATCCCGCGCCGTGCCAGAGACCGGAAATCACCATCGTGAGAAGCACATTCCGGTACATCGCGGCGGTGCCGTTCCGATTCCCACCAAGCGGAATATAGACATAATCCTTAAACCAGGTGGACAGGCTGATATGCCATCGGTTCCAGAAATCCCCAAGTCCTGTGGCGAGATACGGATTATTGAAGTTCAGCATCAGACGGTAACCCATCATCCGTCCGATCCCACGCGCCATGTCCGTGTATCCGCTGAAATCAAAATAGATCTGCCAGCCGAATGCGAAAGTCGCCAGGAAAAGCGTCAGCCCGGAATGGTTCCCGGGAACGGCATAAATCGGGTCCACATACATGGCCAGGTAATCCGCCATGGCAAGCTTTTTGAATAAACCCACAATAAAAAGAGAGAGACCATCCGCGATGTCCTGTTTGTGTATCTTCGGCGTGACCGTGAACTGGGGGAGAAGACTCTTCGCCCGCTCAATCGGACCGGCAACCAGTTGCGGGAAAAAGGTAACAAAGGTGGAAAACCGAATGAAACTCGGCTCGCGCGGAATCAGACCACGATAGTAGTCGATTGTGTAACTCATCGACTGAAATGTATAAAAGGAAATCCCAACCGGAAGCAGAACATCCGGTGCTGGAAGCCGGTAGCCGAGTGAACAGGCTTCCAGAAGCCAATTGAGATTCTCCGCAACAAATCCGCCATACTTGAAAAAGCCCAGAAGAAAAAGATTATTGACCACACTGAACAGAAGCCAGAGTTTCTTGCGCTCGCTCTTTTCCATGCGTTGCACAACCCAGAAATCAAGAAGCGTGGAATACACAATTAAGATCAAGTAAAGCGGATTCCACCACGCATAAAAAACGTAGGAAGCAAGAAGCAGCCAGGGAGCGGCAAGGCGCGTATCCTTGATCGCGAGATACACGGGATACACGATCAGGAAGAATATGAAGAAAATCCAGGTATGAAACAGCATCGGAAGTTATTCTCGATTCACTTGTGAAGCGTGTTGATCTACCGCAAGGCGATTCCGGTCCTCTTCATTGAGGGAACACAGATCGGACACACCGGAATCCATAAGTGTCTTTCGCAAAACAGGCATCGGCAATGCCGGGATCGTCAAACAGGCGCGAACTCGCCCGGCAGTTTTCTGCGCTTGATGCCCAGGAGCCGCCGCGAAGGACACGGGTGTTTCCTTCCGTCGGCCCACGCGGATTCTCCCCCGGACTGGAAACGTAATAATCCGGGGCATAGCGGTCGTTGCACCATTCGGAGACATTTCCATACAGGTCGTAGAATCCCCAGCGATTCGGATTGAGTGACCCGACCGGGTGCGTCTTGTCGCCGGAGTTCTCCGAGGAATGGCCGTATCTTCCCAGAATCCGTGGATCGCTTCCGAAATCGTATTGTGTAGTTGTCCCCGCGCGGCAGGCAAATTCCCATTCGGCCTCCGTCGGAAGGCGGTAGCCGTTCGAATCAAAATTGCACTCGTAAGTCACTTCATCATAGCACGGCTTAAGTCCCTCCTCGACCGACCGGGCGTTACAGTAATCCGCCGCCTCGGACCACCGGACCTGCTCAATGGGATTCTGAGGTCCCTTGAAATGGGAGGGATTCGACATCATCAGGGTCTCGTATCGCTCCTGGGTCACTTCATGCTTGTCCATCCAGAACGGTGCGATGGTGACCTCATGGACGGGCGACTCATCGGGCGCGCCGGAGTTGTTTCCCATACGGAATGTTCCACCGGCGAGGGCAATCATAACCGCACCGTTTTTTGTAGTTATTTCGCCAAGCACATCTTCCGAACCTGGAGTTTGTCCGGTCTGCCCACAAGAGAGTGACAGATAAACTATCAGGAGGATTCCAATCGAATTATGAGTTCGAATCCGGTGGATCAATTCGCAGAACCGCCTTTCGGTTGAGGAATGATCCAATCGGGTTCTTTATTGCTCATGCCGTCGGTGGTGAGTGGAATCGGGGGGAAGTCGCCGGTAGCGGAGGCGATCCAGATATCCCACTGTGCCCGAACGCCGACCAATTCCGCAATGCCACGATTGGTCCCGGGGCCGTTCGCCTGCACTTTTCCGCCAGGCCCAAGGCTGTATGCAATGTATTTCCCGTCGGGGGACCAGTCGGCGTGGTACGTATGCAAATCGGGACTGGCAATGGGGGTCGCGATATTGATGATTGCGGGTGCAGCGGAATTCAGGTCGATATCGCCGGTACAGATTTCGGTATCGCTTTTGCCCCAGGTTATTTTCCGGCCATCGGCGGTCAGGTCGGGACGGCAGCCGTGGATCTGCAAGTCAATTACCGTGTCGTTATCAGCTCCCAGAGCAATGATGGCATGTCGGAAGCCCATTCCACCGTGGACCGTTGCGACCACCCAGCGCCCATTGGAAGACACGCAGGGATTATACAGGTGTTCGATGGCCGGATTGGGATGCGGCCGATGTTCCTTTGTGTGGAGATCGTAAAAGTAGATCCCTTTTGTCACATAATCGTAGACATTAAAACCCACATATTTGCTTCCCAGATAGACGATGGTTTGGCTATCCGCACCCCAGCACGATTCGCGCCCGTTATCGACAACTTTGGTTCTGCCGGTTCCATCAGCGTTCATGTAATAAACGGAGCGGATCTTTTCGCCCTTGACCATCTCATCGCTGACAAAGCAGATTTTCGTTCCATCGGGAGAAGCCTTGGGAAACATCTCATGAGCGTCTTTGGTATTGGTCAGATTCACCATGCCGGTCCCATCGGCGTTCATCCGGAAGATCTCCCAATTGTTGTCGCGGTAGGTTTCAAACAGGATCTGGTTTGGGCATTCCCGGAGCTGTGATCTGAAATCATCGGCTGTGTCGGCGAACGGACAAGAGCACAAAATCAGGATGAAGCACAACAGAAAGACGACGGGCAGAAAAGAGAATCGGATTCGAGTCAACCGCATCTTGGGAACCTCTGAAACCAGATCCTTGCAAACAAGGAGGATGGTCGATGCCACAACAATCGAAAATCATCCCATGCGGTGAGAGGTTCTTCAAGCTCAGGTTGCGAACGAGCGGGACAGGATGTGCAGCAGGTCGTCCAGGCGGCGGTCGTAGGTGTGATCGACCAGAACGCGCTGTTTTCCGGCCTGGATGATCGGTTCGCGCTGTTCGGGATGGCTCAAAAACTCATCAATCCGCGCATGGAGATCCTCCAGGGAGCGGTAAAAGACCAATTCCCGTTCCGGCTCGAACCAACGATCCGCTCCCAGCACCCAGTCGGTCAGCAGAAAACTGTCCTGGAGGGGAACGTCATAATCGCGCATATTGAGACTCGCAACCGCATGAAGACTGTGAATGTTCAGGTTGATAAGGGAGGAACGCATCAGGGACGGAAATTCCGTCCGATGATCCACCGGCCCGCAGAAACAATCCCGCAAGGCGGATTGTTCCGGCAGCACGGTCAGCCACGCTTCCGGGCCATACAGACGCAGTCCATACGGAACCAGGCTTTCCAGCACGCGAATCCGGTGGCGCGAATTGGCCTCCACATACAGGTAATAGTCCACAAGGATCTTTTCGGACAGCGCCTCATAATTCACCGAAGATGGCGGCGGATTGCGCTTCAGAATCTCGGTGAATTCATCTTCCAGGCGGGACAATTTTTCCTCGACAATCCCATCCAGGTAATTTCTCTCTTCCTTTGTGAGCTGCATTCTCGTATCGCCCTGGTCCATCACCTGCCCCACAAAGGAGATCGGGCAACGAAATCGTTCGCAGACCTCGCCGGGCGGCTGCACATCCGCCGCGTAGGGCAATACGTGGACCTCCTCTGCGCCGCATTCGTGCAGGAACGGGATGTAGGTTTCATCCCAGACAAACACACGGTCGTGTTTCGTGAAATAGAAAGCCGGGTGTTTCTGCCAGAAATTCCGGGGGCTGTCCACATACCAGACGACACGGGGTATGGGGATCTCGTGCGCCCAGTTCTCGGGGAACAGAAGCGAGGTTGGCCGATTGAGCTGGACAATCAGGTTGGGATCGAAACCTGCGATATCATGGAACTTGTGCCAGGGGGGATAATACCGGCCACTTTCCACCTGAAGAGTCTTGCAGGTCATTCCGCGCCGCTCCATCGCATCCATGAGACCGCTTGCGATGTGCGGAATGGCCCGTTCTATGGGGTTATACCAGGTCCACACCTTATGGATCTTTGAGTCATGCGTGCGAGCCAGAAGACGGCTTCGATGCTGGTGTGGCAATGGTCGCGCCTCATCCCAGGTTTTCTGAACACGGCCTGCGAGCGCCAGGTAATCGTTTTTCTTTACGGCGTCCCGCACAGGATACCCGAACAGAAAAGCGGCCTTATTACAGGAACAAAGAAGGTGTTCCCGGCAAAGGGTCTCCCACTGGGTCTTCAGATCATCCCCAACACAAAAGAAAACGTATTTCCGCTCGATGATCCCGCGCCAGTCGTTGAGTGTCAGCGCGGCCAGGAACAGCGCGGGATCGGACTCGAAAATCACCATTCCGCGTGCGTGGCGGAACGGATCGACCTTTTGGGGGAACCACTCCAGCATTTCGGACGCGACATACCCCAGCCCGAATCCCAGTATGCAAAAGAGATCCATTTCGGGATCTTTGTAGCTCTTGAGCGCCAGGTCGATCAACCCCCGGTTTTCCGCCGCGACGCCATCCTTTCCGTGTATCCACGTCCATCCGTAATTCCTGCGGATTTGGCACGGAATGAGCGGACCGCCGCCCGGTCGGAGTTGGACGGTTTCCGGCAGATTTATCTCGGACAGATGTTCTAGGAGATGGGGATTCCGGGCGTACAGCGCCTCCAGGTTCCGTTCGAGGAACCGGGTGGGGAACTCGTGAATGGAAATCCAGTCCGTGTGGGGTTCCGAATCCAATAGGGCGCTCCTGACCGACTCTTCCAGGCTTATCGCTTGACTTTTTAACAGGATCTGGATACGTTGCAAGACAACCTCACAACGCGTCCACTTCTTCTATCTCTCAATCCGGTCTGATAAATGAAGCGGTGCGATTCTGGGGGCGAGATCATTTATCCCCCACAAGGAGAATCCGTTCATGAAGTACTCTGCACCGATATTTTTGCTGTTTTCGATACTCTTGATGTCTATGATTTGCCCATCCGGGCTTCTTGCCGCTGAGGAATCCGCGGCTCCCTCGGACCCGGCAAAGAAAGTGATCGCCAAGGTGGATGGGTCCGAGATTACCGAGGCCATGGTGTTGCACGAGATCGACCAGATGGCGATGGTCATGGCTCGCAGAGTCTCCCCCGCTCAGATGGCTGAGAAAGAGCGTCATTTCTTCGAGCAGGCTTTGGAGCGATCCATTGTCATGTCCTTGCTGACAACCACCGCCGTCAAACAGGGTGTTCAGGTACCGGATGCGGAGCTGGAGGAAAGGATTCAGGAAATCAAGAAACAATTCCCCGATGAGAAAAAGTTCCAGGAGACGCTTGCCGCACAGAAGATGGACGAGAAAGCCCTTCGGGACTTGATCCGAAACAGCCTGTTGCATGACAAACTGCTTGAAGCGAATGTGAAAGAAGCCGAATTGCCTTCGGATGCATCCGCCGAAGAATTCTACGAAAAGAATCCGCAGTACTTCGAGCAAGCGGAAAGATGCAAGGCCAGCCACATTCTACTGAAGCTCGAAAAAAACGCCACCGATGAACAGAAACAGGCGATTAAGGATAAACTGATTGCCACCAAGAAAGATATCGAGGAGAAAAAAATTACCTTTGAGGATGCGGCCAAGCAGATGTCGGAAGACCCCGGCAGTGCAGCCAAAGGTGGCGATCTGGGCTATTTCCAACGAGAGCAGATGGTCAAACCGTTTGCCGACGCCGCTTTTACCACCCCTCCCGGCCAGATGAGCGATATTGTCGAGAGCCAATTTGGATTCCATCTGATCCTGGTGGTGGATCGCAAAGAAGCAGGAAAAAGACCCTTCGATGAAGTGAAAGACAAGATCAAAGGCGCTTTGAAAGAGCGGGATCAGGTCGATGCTATGAATACCTACGTGGAGTCCCTCAAGAAAGAGGCCAAGATCGAACAACTGGTCTCCAAAGAAGAATGGGATGCCGCGCATGCGCCACTGTCACAGGAGCAGGTTGTGCCGGAACTGCTGGAGCAGGCAGAGCAGAAATAGTGCCGGTTTCGGTTCCGGCCCATGGAAAAGCCAAACGTTGCTTCCCTCACGGAAGCGTTGTATTCTTCGAGGTTGTTGAGCGCACAGCCGTCGCTCCTGATCCCGGAACACAGAGGAGGCTCACATGATTGACGCAACACGCAGGAAAGAGATCCTGAAGCGGGGAAAACCCAATCCTCCCTGGAGAGGGGAACCGCTTCTGGGCGGCATGTACGGTGAAGAGGAAGTTGAGGCGGCGGTCAGCGCCATCCGTATCGCGATGGATGTCAGTGTCGGATTCGGTTTCTCGGCGCAGCATATTGTCGATTTCGAAAAAGCCTTCGCACAGTATGTCGGGACGAAGCACGCCGTGGCGATCAACAGCGCCGGTCCCGGTCTCGACATGGTCATGCGGTACCTGAGACTTGAGCCGGATGAAGAAGTGATCGTTCCGGCGATCAATTTCATGGCCGCGCCTCTCGCTGTAATGGGAGTCGGTGCAAAGGTTGTCTGGGGGGAAATCAACCCGCGAACATTCCAACTGGACCCGAACGATGTCGAAAAGAGAATCACGCCCAAAACCCGTGCCATTTTCCCGGTCCACATGAACGGCCTGTCCGCGCCGATGGATGATTTTCTGGAACTGGCGAAACGCCATCCACATCAGAAGCATGGCCCCCTGATGGTAATCGGCGATTGCGCGCGCGCGTGCGGCGGCGGATACCGGGGTACGAAGATCGGTAAGAGGGGAGACGTGAATATCTTCTCTCTCCATACAATGAAAAACATCACCACCCTCGGCGAGGGCGGCATGATTACTACGGATAACGACGATATCGAGCGGTACTGCCGTTCCGTGCGGTTTTACGGCGGTGAAACCGAGGACTGGGGAACCTCCAATGTGATGACCAGTGTCCAGGCGGCGGTCGGATCGGTTCAACTCAAGAAGCTGGACGGATTTATCGCAGCGAGGCGCAAGGTGGCCTATCGACGTCATGAATTACTCGAAGGCATTCCGGAGATTACGCTGCCGTTTGAGCCGGACGATTGTGAGCATAGTTTTTACCTGTATACCTGCCTGGTTTGCGAGGAATGGGCGGGAGAGAAGCGGGACACACTTGTCAAGATGATGAACGAGGAATTCGGGGCGGGATGTGTGGTCGCGAATCCGCCGGTGTACGAACTCTGCAAACTCGTTCGCGAATACACCGCCGGGCAGTCCTTACCGCTGTCGGAATCTATCGGCAAGCGCCTGTTCTGCGTCTCGCTTCATCCGATCATGACGGAAGAGGATAACGAGTACATTGCCGCGAGTTTGATTGAATGCGTGGAGCGGCTAAGGAAGATGTAGTCATATATCGAGTAGGGGGGAGGCTTGCACCGTCCCCCCTCTCACACCACCGTACGTACTTAGCGTATACGGCGGTTTCTCTTG
>JAKPYU010000271.1 GCA_029568995.1 Candidatus Omnitrophota bacterium
GCGGGCATAGTAGTTGTTCGGGTGAGATTTGTTTTTGTTGCAGATAATTCCTTTTGACCATACCCATAACAGGTTCCCGGCAATACGCATCGTTCCCCATACCCGCTTGACCGGCGAACCGTAGCCCTGGCCCTGAACGTAGATATCCTCTGCCTTTGCGCCACCGCTCCGGGCAAGCAGTTTCCCAAGCCCGAACATGGCAGCAGTAGTCAAAATGGTTCTCGTGAGCCAGGCCCAGAAGCCCTTACCATTAAAAATCCATTTCGCTACTACGAGCGCGGCGGCCCAGAATCCCATTTCTACCTCACGTCACGTAGCCGTAATCACCGGCTTTTGTTTCTCCGGGAACATGCGGTTCCCCGCGAAAATTAACCACGTTGTCGAATTTGCTGATACAAGTTGAAAGGATGCGCGGGCATCCGGGATAAACGCTGAATGTATCGCCGATTCCAATGTCATAGGGCATGTCGAGAAAAAGCGTGAAACCGAACTCACCGGCGAGAACTACATCCGTCGCCACTTCCATTTTCAGCCCGTTATTGTTTCCGTCAGTCCAGGTCAATCGACCATAGGCGAACCAGTCGGCCCCCTCGACATCTACATCTTCGGCATGACTATTGTTCTTCGCCACGTAATGACCGCCCGGCTTGTCCATTGCGGCGGTGAATCCCTTATCACTCGCTACCGTCAAAACGGTTCCCGTCTCCGTCCATTCGGAAAGTGTAATTCCACAGCGCGAATCGCCGAGCGCCGCCTTGCATGTCGGGCTGGTCACTTCGCCGATTTGCATCTGCAAGAGATCGACCTTCGAGCGAAACTGTGCGGAGA
Organism: Candidatus Omnitrophota bacterium; assembly: GCA_029568995.1. Taxonomy (GTDB): domain Bacteria; phylum Hinthialibacterota; class Hinthialibacteria; order Hinthialibacterales; family JAKPRU01; genus JAKPRU01. The sequence continues at coordinate 829 of JAKPYU010000271.1, forward strand.
AACCGTAGTCCTTCACGGTGATCTCCCCGATCTTCCCGGATTGCAGAACCAGCACCCCGCCTGTCAAATCGGAAAAGTCAATCAAGTACACGTCGATTGTTGAGTAATCGTATAATCCGGCAATTAGATCCGCTTTGGCGAGATAGACAGTAAACGGCCCTTCGATTGCCAGGTTGTCCACATTGAGACCGGCGGAAGTGGAGATCGCAGAAGGAACGTACCCGCCGAGCGCCCGGAACGTCGTTCCGTTCCAGACGATATCAATGTCATGGTCTGTGTATCCAGAGATCGTTCCGTCCGTCCGAGTAATGCGCACGAGAGTTGCAACGGAGAGTGTTGTCTGCTCAAGCGCGGTAAATATCTTTCCCGCACCTTCGAGCAGAATGTATCCGTCTACGGTTGCATCAGGAACAGCTTCATTTACGCTGATTACAGTTCCGAGCGCATCTGAATAAGCCGCAAGAAATACAGTGTATGTCCCGTCGTTCCCCGTTGATCGCAGAACCTTGAACTCCTGATCGACCGGAAAATAATCAACGTGATTCCCGGCGATTGCGAATGAATTTGCAGGAAGAGACGTTATAGGCATAACGGAGCATCTCATTCCCGTACCTCCACCAGCCGGATCGCGTTCCAGGATTGGCGCATAAGATTCTCCCCATGAATCACAATCTCCGTAGGCATGGAATCCGTGTCGAATCGGACGGGAATGTCAAACCAGAATGTAGCCGTCACGGGTCCGGTTGGAGCGGCGTCGAAAGTCACGATGCCCGTTGTTTCGTCTATCGTCCAGCCGTTTGCCTGAAGAACGCCGGAGACGTATATTCGCGTCGTTCCATGGACGGGCTTGACAATCTTGCGCACCCTGGAACCGCCCCCATCCGAATACGTTTTCTGTAGTTGAAACTCAGTCTCTACGCCATCCCCTACCGCCGGATCGGTTGCCTCTTGCACGGCCTTGTAATCGCGGTGGTCCCGGAATCGAAAGCCGTGAGTCTTTCCCTGCCGCGCCATGAAGAAAGCTCGGAGTTCCTCGGTATCGGCGAGATCTTTGAGGGCCTGTGAAACATCGTACTCGTGGCGGGGATAGGTCCACCGCTGATTCCGCTGTTCATATCCGCCGAAGGTCTCAATAACAGACGTGGAGAACACCGGCCCCCCGGTGGAACCGAGCGCAATCTTTCGCGGGAAGTCGATCTCGTGGAAAGCCATTATCCGAGACTCCTCTGCGCCCTCGCCATCGCGCCGAATAGTCGATTGAGCATCTGCGGCTCGTTCTCCCGGAAGGAGTTGGCGTCCGGTGTAATAACCGTCATCTGCACCGTGATTCCCCCGGCCCTTCCGTTCGGCTCAATTCTTCCGCTTGTGCTTGGAACGAATAGTTCCGGCCCTCGTTCGCCCACCATGTAAGCATTCCCGGCGAAAACGGGGCCGCCGGACGCCTTAAAGAAATCGCCAAGGAAAGACGCGGCGGGTCCGGTGATTGCATTGCGCACGAATATCTGTACGAGGTCTGCGCCGATTGCCCGGACAAGATCGGAGAGATTCGCCTTGCCGGTCATTACGAGATCGCGGATTGCATTCTCTACGTTTTGAAACGTATTGATAAATGCCTGCTCGATCATCCCTGCGGTGTCTTTGGCTTCTTCGGCGAATCGCTGGAGATAGGAAGGGCCTTTCATTTGCCGGATCTGTTCTTGTGTCGGGAAGGGCGATTTGTATAGAGAATCTATTCTCTTCTGAATATCCCCCAATCTCCAGCCGCCGATTTTCTCATCAAGGATTCCGAGGGTCATTGCTTCCCTTACCATATCCGCTTCCACTTTTAACGCTTTCTCTACTTCGGATCGTGTTTTTGAAAACTCAATCCGTGCGCGTTCTGCGGCGGAGATCCATAGAGGCATATCGTATTTCGCCTCATCAATGACATTCGCCCATTGGGGCTTGCCTGTATCTGTTTCTGTTTTTCCCGTACCGATACCAGGAAGGGTTAAATCTCTGACTGTTCCTGTAATTTCTCCGCGACCCGCCGCGCCCTTCATTTCTTTTCTGAAATATCGGCCAAGATCGAAGGATGCCCCGAAAAATGAACCGACCAATGGAAGCATCCTCATCATAATTTCGATCCGTCCAATAATTTTTCCGAGATCGGCCTGTCGAATCATATTACCCAGGGTTGCCACGGCGTCGGAGATATAGGTAATTGCATCCGCAAGGGCGAGAAGCGCCTGCGGTGTAACTATTGTCATCTGCAATCCCTCAAATGCGTATTTCAATCTGGTAATCGAATCGTTAAATTCTTCCGCCGCTTTACCCGTTCGCTCGCTGATAACAATTCCGAAACGTTCCGCTTCCTTTGTGTATTTCTCAATTCCCTGCCTCCCCTCGTTGAGGAGGGGGATAAGATCAGCGCCGGATCGCCCGAATAGTTTGACGGCGATTGCTGTTTTATTAGCCCCATCCTCTGCTCTCGAAAAGCGATCCGCAATCTCCGCCATAACGGAAGCGGTTGATTTTGTCTTGCCTTCAGAATCTTTTAGATTGATACCGAGTTGCTTGAATATCTTATCCCCTTCGCTCATTTGTGTTGCCAGTGTTTTCATGCCGACTGCCAGTTGTTCGAGACTGACATCAGCTAATTCCGCCGCATATTTCAAAGAGGATAGCGCCGTGATATGGACTCCGTATTTTTGTGACATCTTCGAGAGATTATCCATATTCTGCGCCATGTTCTGAAAGGACTGTGATACCGCCCTTGCCGTTTTCACTGCGGCTACCCCAATGGCAGTTACGGCGGCAATGGCCGCGCCGCCGATGACAGTTCCGCGCAATGAATTGAATGATTTCCTGATATCGCCCACGGCAGAATCAATCGTGGATTGCGCCTTCTTCATGTCTTTCTGAAGCTGCGCAACATTCGCTACGATATCGAAAACAAGTTTCCCGGCTGATCGCGCCATCGTTTACCTCTGCCTCGCTCTGCGCCGCGCCTGGTCCGCATCCTCTAATTGATCGAATACGGCGCGGGTCTTTCTTGCGAGCCGCCTCTGCTGTTTGAGTTCCGCGTCCTGTGGGGTGAAGGTGAGAAGGAAATCATCGAGCGTCAGGCTATTGTCTTTGGTGAACATCATGGCTACCTGACCTCGTAATGCGGCGATGTAGTATTCCATCCTCTCTGCCGGGAATGAAGCGAGTCGCTCATACGCCGCCCATTCCGTCAATTCCCGCGAACCGAACCGCTCGATTTCCCTTACAGATCTTCCGAGACAGACGGCGAGTCGGAATAGGAATCGTCGCCATCCGTCCCCTCGGAGTTTTTTATTTCTTCCTCCTCGGCCTTGCTGCCGATCTTGTTGACCTCAAGGGATTTGAGAAAGAGCCGCTCGATTACCAGACCGTTCTTTTTTGAGAGCGCGGGAGCATCGGATTCCGCGAATAGCAATCCACCCTCTTCATCGCAGAGTGTTCGACAAAGCACCTTCGCCATCATATCGGGATCGCGTTGCTGTTCATCTCGAAAGAGATCCATGCAGCGGCTTCGCCCGGCCCCGTCGAGTTCCCTGACATAGACAAGGCAGTCCCATTCCGGTACAAATTCGGGAACCCGTATCAGGTCGTTAGCGGAGAGAATTTGTTCCTTTATCGTTGTGGGCATGACAGATTACCTCCACGGTGTTATGACCAGGTCAATGCGCCTGGAATGTTCAGGGTGATCGACATCTCACGGATTCCAGTAGTCGGACGTGTAATGTCGTATTCGACGTAAGCCGCGAAACTAAGAGTCCGGCCAGCCGTGTCATTTTCCTTCAGTTGGAAATTCCGAAGAGTCTGGTTCTCCGCATCGTTAATGAGCTCCTGTTGCTGCGTGTCGGTCGAACAGTAATTCATTCGGAAGGTGACTTGCTTCTTGTTTTTGAGTCCGGGGATTTCTTCAACATATCCCTCCGGGGATTCATTGTGCGTTGCATCGAGCCAGGCATGGGTAACGGAAGCGCCATCAATGTCCTTTGCCTCTCCAACGCTCGTGAACACTTCCGGGGATGCACCGTTCCCGCGATAGAGGATTGTATTCCATCCGATTTTTGCATTGGTCGTCATCGGTTTTTCCTTCCTTATTTGTACTTGAGAACTGCAAATTCGAGCGCGGATGTTGCACAGGAAACAGAGGCCACAACGCCGGATACGCGCCAACCCTGAATCCCGCTGAAATTGAATGCGGCGTATTCACCCGGACTCAGCGTGTAGTCCACATCTCCGAAACGGCCCAAGTTGTCGGCTGTCGATTGAAGAGTGAACGTCACATCATCTACCGCTTCACTCGACCAGACCGATGCGGTGGCGCTGTGAATCAGCAAGATCTCGCCACCCGTGATATTGAACGTGACGCCGCTGGTCATTCCCGCCGTTCCCGATTGCGTCCAGGTAATGTCCAGATCTCCGGCGGAAACGGTTCCAGGATACGCGCCGAGAGGCGTCTGCACCGTCACCTCAGTTGACCAGGCGAAGAGCGCAACGCAGATCAGAATACTTGCGGTAAAGATTGCAATTCCAAGTTTCTTGTGCATGTCGATCTCCTATGCCACGGCGACCGGAGCGGACTCCGAGGCCCAGACTTCCAGGTCGAAAGTTGTCTTGTAGATATTCGTCTCTTCAATAAACTCGTCCGATTCGCCAATGATCCGAATGAGTTGAAATTCCGTGTCTCCGACGGTTTCAGATTTGCAGTCCAGGTTGATACGTACTTTCTCCGCAACCTCTCGCGCCTGGCGATAGGATTTTCCGAGGACCTCCAGGGCAATCGTGTAATTCGCCAATCCACCGCGTCCGCCCATTCCAAGCGGCTCGTCGCGGTCAACGGCGATCTTTTCATACAGGATCGTCGGGGTATCCTTTCCGCGATCTCGATTCCAGGCGGGATAGATCCGGCCCGCCACAGCCTGAGCAATCGGCTGTATGGAATTGAGTAGTGCCGCGAAATCAATCAATACGTCTGCCATTACCTGCCTCGTGTCGCCATCCTTCGATTGCGATTGTCAAGATACTTCTTGATATTCCCCGCCAAGGAGCGCGCGGCTTCATCGGCTTTGTTTTGCGCAGCCGTGAATAAAAACGGGTGTGGTTCCGCCGCGCCCGTGTACCGTTGTTTTTTCAGGGCTACTTTCGGATGACGGGTCTTGTATTTGACCCATCGTTCTTTCGTCCCTTTCTCGACAAGATGCGCATGGGGAGCGCCGAATGTCACCTTTGCCTTTATCTCGGTCCTGTCCCGACTGCGTTCTCCTGAATGCCTCCCGGATCGTCGAAGCATTCCCCGGTCAGGGTTCTTTGGATTACTATCAATCGGGGCGAGTCGTTGCGCTTCCTGTTTGACGATCTTCGCCGCTTGCCTCATCGCGGATCGCAAAGCCTTTTTCGAGAGATCGTCCGGCAATGTTTTAAGGACCTCCTGCACCTGGCGCAAAGAGGCGACATTGACACTCATTACCAAATCTCCGCGATCTCTGTACTGCGTCATTCCGAAAATCCCTCTACGTAATCCGCCGATATTCTCAGCATGTGTCTCCGCCCGACTTCTTCAATAAACTGGATTTGGTAATCTTCATCCTCATACGTAATTCGCATCGTGGCATCGAGTCCGGTTCTGTACCGAATCAGGAAAGTTGCCGATGCGCTCACCCCTTCCTGTCCCTCGCTATATCCCTCGCTTCCAGCCCCTATCTCTACGTCCGCCCACGTCTCGCAGACTTGCGTCCAGCCGGTGATTTGCTTCTCGTTGTATGGGCCGGTCGTAATTGCCGGCTCCTTGATTGTGATTCGCCTGTCGAGTTGTCCGGCTGCCATGTCATGCCGCCATCTTTCTGGGATCGCAGAAATCGGCCATCAGCGCCTCGATTGCGAAATCCACAGCGCTTGCAACGCGCCCGTATAAATACTCCTCTCGATTCTCGTACCAGTGCGAAACAAGTAACTTGACGGCGTGTTTTATCTCTTCCGGCACATTCGCCGCACCGTCATATCCGCATGTGTATTGAATGCGCACTGGATTGATATCGGTCTCCCGGATGTCCGGGTAGTCGTATCCGTATGCCGGGCGGATCTCAGGAAACACAAGAAGCGTATTCGCGGGGACAGATGCGAATGTCGTTTGGTATTCCGTCGCCGTCCACGTCTGTTCTGCGCCGTCCTCGTCCAGATACTCGACGGAAGAGATTGCGGCCACCGGCGGGAATTGAACGGTCATCGGATCTGTTCCGCTCGGAAATTCGTCGAGCAATTCCATCCGGGTCTGCCTGAGCAGCGCCCATCCATACCGCTTTTCCAACTTGCTCTGTGCGGCGGTAATCAGGCTGGTAATCAATGTGTCCTCATCTGTCATATCGGAATCAACGCGCATCTGCGCCTTCGCTTCCGCGAGGGTGATAACCAGTCCGGTAGATGCAGTGACGACGATATTCCCGGCCATCGACTACTTGCCTTTCTTTCCGCCCTTCTTTTTTCCGCACCCCATGATGGTTATTCCTTCGGCCATCTTCGTTTTCGTTCCGGCCTTGCATCCGTGTTTTCTTGCGGCGGGTCGGCTTCGGTTGTTTCCATTTCCGGCTGCGGTGAAGCATCCGCGATCTGTTCCCACGCGCCGCTCTGAATGAGCGTGACGCCTTCCTGATCGGAGACTGTTTTGATATCTCCGATATGTGTAACTCCGGCAGGCCCCGCGCCGATACGTGTTGCTCTGATTCGCATGGCGTTAATCCTTAAAACTTCTGGCTTAGGCGTTGTCTTTGGACTGTTATGTTCATATCCGCAGCCGCGCCGTCTGTTGCAATTCCGGTCGTCGGCCACAGGTTGATTCCGGTAATAACGGTTGTCGTTCCCGATGCCACCAAAGCCCCATTGATGTAAAAATGCGGGAGTTGGTCTTTGTCGATATCAATAGCCAGATGAAACACGGTATCCTTGGCGAAGGACACGCCGGAGTTATACCGGTAATCCACTCCAGCCCGATTGAAAATGCACTCCCATTTGCCGTATGTGTCATAGGTCCCTCCTTCATCGTTTGCCGTGCGGAAATAAACTCCCTCATTATCCGTGGCGATTACTTCGGTATTCGTCTGTTTCAGTCCGGTCCAGATGATTCCGACATTGTTCTGTTTTCCGGTTGTCAGGATCGTCTCGAATCGGAGTTCCTTATCACTTCGCCAATTTGTATTGGCTACCATTCCGACAGATGGCGTGGAGGAACCCACCGCTCCGTCTGATTTGTAAGGATAGAGAATCACCTCATCGCCGTCGGCTCCATCTGTTTGTAATTGGATTCCGCCTTGTTCAGTAGCGAAAATCACGTCATCCGCAGACGCATTTGTTCCTTCAACAACGAGATCCGGATCGTTCGTTCCGGCGGCCACCAATCCGGCAGTAGTGGGCAGACCTCTCGATCCCGGAATCCAGTCCCAGACAATGCGACTCGGCAGTCCCCTGTAGTCCGCGAATCCACACAATATCGGGCCGATGGCAAACTCATTGCTCGCGCTGGCGTTAATCCCTGCGGTTGCATCACCAACGCCGAACGCAAGCGCAGCGTCATCGTCAAGACTGAGCGTAGAACCCGCGTCGAAATTGACCGTTGATCCACTCTCGGCGGTGAACGTTCCCCCGGTCTCGATTTGCAGTTCTCCACCGGATTTGACATAGAGGTAATTCCATGCCCGGACGATTGCCCCGGCATATTCCTCGACTTGCGCAGGGGCGAAGGTGGCGGCAAGAATCACCGCGATTGAAATGACTGTGCAAATAGCTATCGTTCGTTTCATGGTCTTACCTCGTTGCAAAGTAGTTTTCTCCAGCCCCGGCGATCTATTGACCGCCGGGGCATAGGAGCATTCGGTTATGGATTACGCCGTGCCTTCAGCCGGGGAAGCGTGGAACTCCCAATCGCCTTCTCCGCTGTTTGTGACCGGCAGTTTTCTCGCGCCATGGCGAATACAAATCATGGCTTCAACCGCCGTCGAGGTTCCTCGAAAAAACCAGGCCCGCAGGTAACGATCCGTGGGCTTCTTGATCTCAACGCCAACGAGGTTATCCGCGACTGTGCAAACAACCTTTGACCCTTCGAGATCAGCGGCATCGGAGAGGTCCGATTCTGCGCCCTGTTCCACTTTGATGTAGTTGCCGGACGCGGCAACATGGCAACCGAGAACTGCGAAAACGCAGCTCTCAAAATCCGCCATGTCGAAAATTGATCCGGTGATGGTAGTTGTTCCGGCTACCGCAGAAGCGGCGGCCCGGTCGATCTTTGTGTCATAAACCAGAGATTGCATCTGCGTTTACCTCCTTAACCGAGTTTGATGCGGACAAACGCTTCCGCATTCACTGGCATTCCGTCCACGCCGATCCGATCCGTCTTGAGACCAATCAGGTCGTTCAGGGCGTACAGTTCTACGAGTCGTTGGATTCGGAGAGATTCGAGCGTCACGGCGGCCCAGTAGTAGCGGAAATCGCCGAGGATTCCGACATACTGGCCGGTGGTGAATGTGTGGGGGCAATACTGACTCAGAACATACGGACGCCCCAGGATCGTATTCGGAACACCGGCTTGCACATTACCCATCTGCCAGATGTATCGGCTCTCGCCATCCTTCAGTAGCCGCAACTTCGTCTCTGCGTCCATGTGGAACAGATATTTAGCGTTTGTCCGATAGGCGTATTTCAACGCGCCTTCTGCATTGATGAGTCCGTCGAATGTCGGGCTACTGGCCGTGTTCCCGATGGATACATCTCGACTTTTGCCGATGCCGTTATTGTTTGCCGTGAACAGGCCGAGGGGTTGATTGGCCCCGCTTCCGAGCTGGTAGTAATACTCGAAGGTCCGACCGAGCGCCATACCGAGACGCTCTGTTACGAGGGCCTCTGTGTTGTAGCGTGGCGATTCAAGCAGGAACTTCGACAACTTAACGACTTTCGGCTTGAGAGGTCGAGGCTTCAGTTCACGCTTGCCGACCTTGATTTGATCCTCTTCGGCTTCAGTGGTTTCACCGGCGAAAGAGAAATTACTGATGTCGGTATCGAGCGAAGGCGCGCCAAGCGTTTCCTCGTAGCCGCATTGAATCGTCCGAATGAGACCGGCGACTACATTTTCTTCATCGGCTGCCTTGATGGTCTCCTGAATGAATCGTTCCGAGGCGACCAGGTAGCCGCCATACAGGGGAGAATCAACCTGCATGGTCGTTCGGATCTCATGCTCGAACTTCTCTTTGTCTCCGGTTCGCAGGTATTCATTGAACGCCGAGCGATATTCCTCTCGCGCCTGCATCGGTAAATCTTCTCGGCGCTGGCCGCTGAGCGTGGTCGTGTCCGGGGGAGCGGCGTCCGCCTTGGAGAATCGGGCATCTAATTCCGCCACTTTCTGCTCTCGCTCATTCTCGGAGTGCATCCGTCTGAGTTCGGCTTCGAGTGCGGAAATGTCTGTATTCGCCTTATTCCAGGCCGCCTCTTCTTCTTGAGTGAGGCTGCGCTTTTCTTCGCGCGCCTTTTTGTCGATCTCCTTCGCCTGCTCCCAGAGTTGGCGGAGTTGATCTTGTTTTGCTTTCAGATCTTCCGGTTTATAGGCCATTTCTGAGCCTCCAGTCCATGAGTTGTATTTGACGCGCCCGTTCATCTGCGCGTCGCGTGATGGTTTCCGCGTTGTCATTTCTTCCGGCTTCCGAGTGGTCTCCCGGCTCGGTAGTGGATTCATGCGCCATGGATTCCATCAAAATAATCAGCCCGCGAGATCGGGCTGATTCGATTACTGCCCGCGCTTCGACTTCCGTTGTGGGGTAGGCGGGTCGTGTAACGGGAGAGATTTCAATCAATCGAACTTCCAGCAATTCACGGAGCGGTAATTTATCCGCTTCCTCTTTCATTGCCTCCGGCCATTTTTCTTTGACGACATCGAAGCCAAATGACATCCCGCGCACGTCACCGCGTCGGATGGACTCGTAGGCGTCCACTGACCAGGATTGTTTTCCAAGCGTTGCATCAAATTCGAGACCCTCATCCGATTCTCTGAGCTTGAGGGTTCCGGTAGATTTCCGGGCCATTGGGTAATCATTATTGTGCGCCCAGAGCAGAATCGGATCACCTTCTTTGATTGTTTTCTTGAATGCGCCCCGCCGGATGATTTCCCGATATCCCCATGGCGATCTACCGATAAGAGTCTCAATATCGAATGGAGCAGCAAGACCGGAGATCATCATGCCGTCACCCGCCGCGTCCGCCCTGATTTCGACATGATTGAAATATCGGTAGATCATTTGATCCGGCATGATTCGTCTCACTTCCGTTTCTTCATTGGGATAACCTTTGCGTTATCCGCCCCGCTATCGTTTTCCGGTTGGTTCTTGGTCGTGGCCCCTGGCATCAGGACAAACTCATTCCCACCCTCGTAAGGTGGTAGATTTTCCATGCGCCGGACTTCGTTCGGATTGAGGAATCCTGAATTGATTCCGGTCTGGTAGGCTTGATATCGCGTCACGACCGATCCCCTCTCGAATGCGGCAGTCAGAAATTCGGGCACGTAGATTTCCTGCTCTCGCTCTGAAAGTAGCGAATAGGAGATCTCTTGCGCCCAATCATCGAAATACGGCTGGAGGGTATACTTGAGAAATCCGAGACCGAGTTCCTCGATGTTGTTGAAAGTGGCCCGGTCCAGGGCGTTCAGTAGATGAAGGGGAACACGAAAGATGGAAGCGATTTCTTCCTTGGAGAATTTACAGAGTTCGAGAAATTGAGATTCTTCGGGGTTGAAAGATAATCGTTCAAGACCGATATCATCAAATAAAAGCATCAGACCGCGCATGTTTTCGTTGCCGGTCCATTGCTTTTTCAGGTGGGCCTTAAGCGCCTCTGCGCCGTCCTTCGTCAGTTTCGTCTTGGGATGAACAATCGCCGAGGGGTTGACCCCATTGGAAAACAGCTTTGCATTGTAGAGTTGCTGCGCCAGTCCGTTGCCGATGGCTTCCCGCATGAGGGTCTGGATCGGATTGAGACCGACGAGACCATCCTGAGAGATCCCGCGAAGGTGAAACATCTCGTCGCGCGGGAGATCCACCTGTTTCCATTGGCGGGTAGTCACGCGATAGAAGATGTCACCGGTCGTCTCATCCTGTTTGACTTCCACTCGATCAGGGTGGATCGGCCACAGGGCAGTAATGGCCCCGCTGATTGGGTTGCGGGTTTTTCGAGCATAGGCATTGCCACGCGAGACCAGGCTATAGGCCATTACCCGCTGGAATCGGCTCGCCGTCATCAAGGGATTGGGCCTGCGATGAAGGAGATTGTAGAGATAGAACGACTTTGCCCGCTCGCGGGAATCGTCGGAGAGTGTCTTGTAAACGATGCAGGGGATTTGTGCGAGGGATTCTGTGAGGATGCGAATACAACCGGATACCGCAGCAAGACGCATCGCCGTATCTGCCGTCACGCTGATGCCGGAATCTGAAGATCCGCCGGTCAGCATATCAAGTAGTTCGGTGGAAGGATTACGGAGCGATTGCCCGGAAATGACGGCGGCCATTCTCTCGAACGGCCAAGCGGCGTATTTGCGCACCTGTGCAATCATGGCGGTGGGTCCTGATTGCACTTGTAGCGAGAGAAGGAGGGGATTTCAATAGGCTAAAAGATGGGGATTCCAGTATTGGAAAAATTTCTTGGAGTGATTCCAGTATTGGAAAACTATTTTGAGATATCTTCGAGGCGCTCGACGGTAATAAAGTTTCTCCCGCATTTCAGACATTTTTTGTATCTCCGGCTTTTCCCTTGGATTCTCCGCGTGTGGCGAACCTCTCCAATTCCCCCACAATGAGGGCATTTCCTTGCGCCCAGATCGCTCATCTGTTTTTGCTCCTCTGGCATCATGCCTCCAATAACGCCGAGTCCGGCGTCATGCTGTTGTAGATCGACTCGCCTTCTCCGTCCTGAACGATAAGCCGCGCCAGGGCGCAGAGGGTCGCGGATACGCCGTCAATTCGTCCGGTCGATTTGTCCTTGTTGGGTTTCATGTTCGCATTCGCGTCCTGATCGACAACTGCATTTGAGACGCACCAATTCATTACGAGGTTGTTGGGATGTATCAACTCATGCCCCAGGATCAGCCGTTCAAATTCCTTACAGGGAGCGGAGAGGGTAGCATATCCTTGGCGTATCTCGACCATCTCAAAACCCGCCTGCTGAAGCGTGATCGCCGTTTGTGTTGCGTTCCATGGATCGTAGCCGATCTCGCGGATGACGTGTCGCCCCGACAATTCCTTGACCTTCTG
>JAKPYU010000277.1 GCA_029568995.1 Candidatus Omnitrophota bacterium
GCGAGCATGCTCTTTTCCCGTGCGGAGCCGGTTCTCAAGATAGCCGTGTCGAGCGTTGTGTATGAACCTGCCGTAGGCTCGATTTCTTTCTGTATCCAATCATAGACCTTGCGAACCAGGTCGGGATCGGATGGATCGAACAGGCCGACAATCTTATCCAATTCGGGACCTTCTTCCGTGCGCCCCATGAGTTGTTCGCGCCAGTTCTGGAGGAAGAATCGCCAATCGACCCATGTGCTGAACCGCAGGCAGGGAACCACTTCGGAAACGGGGGGCATGTGGGATTCCTCGCGAACCGCATCCTGTAACCGTTTCTCCCACATCAGGGCAACGCGGCCGTCCCCCAATGGCTCTTTTGTTCCAAACTCCTCCGGTTTAACCTGCAACAGGTAGTTCGTGTCCTCCGGCGTGACAATCGTTAGTTTCGATACGAGCATCGGTTCGTCGATCCCACCGAAGAAGTAGCCGCCCGCGTAATGGTTGTATCCGGGATGGAGATTCCCCGACACGGATTCGAGGTAGGCGTATTCAATAATGGTTCCCGGCTCTACTCCATACATGGAGAGAGCCTGCTTTTCTCCCAGTTCGGCTACATGTTGCACCGGCCATTCGGTCCCATCCGGGAGGATGGAGCGGGCTTGGCGAATCTCGACACCCTCGCCTCTCGGAATGACGGTCTCCGCCCAGCGCTGCCGTCCTTCGGAATTGAGAATCTTGACTGCCTGGTGAACGTATTGACGATACGTACCCTGGGAATCCAGGATCAATACCATGACATCAATCAGAAGAATGTCCGGTGCTCGGCTGTCCTTCCAGCGGTCCGCTTGAGTCAGATCGAGTTCTTCCAGGCGGACATCATATCGTTCGAACAGTTCATCCTCGCCATACCCGAATTGGCGAAGGGTTTTGCGGGCTTCCTGGTTTTGGGGAGCGATTTCCAGCACCTTTCGGTAGAGGTCGATTGCAGGGCTTGGGAGATGGGTTGACGGCTGTTCAGCCTGCAAGCCAGCAGATTCCGCTAATGGCTCCGGGCGGTACGGATAGAGTTCCCTCATCTTGGCACATAACACACCCGCCTGTTCCTGCATACCCGCCGAACGCAGTGCTCGGACCATCCGCAAATGGTCTCCGAGAGAAAACGGATGAATTTGAAGAGTCTGTTCGAATGCGGCGGAAATGGAGGAATCCAGCGGTCCGCCGCTCACGTTCGCAATGGCCTCCTCCAGTAACGCTCCATTATGGGGATACGCCGCCAGCCCCTTCTTCAGTGTCTCTAATGCCTCGACGCGATTTCTCCAACCGTCCTGCATACGAGCAATTCGGCGGAAGATCTCCGCGGATGGCGGCAATATCTGCGCTGCGCGTTGCAGCGCCGCGAGCGATTCATCCATCCAGTTCTTTCTGTAGTACAACAGGCCGTAAGCGTAGTCGATACCCGCACGGTACTCGATTCCCGCATCTTTGAGTATCGGCTCGACCTTCTTCAGAGATTCCAATGCCTGGTCGGTATTCTCACGATCCAGCAGATAAGTAATGAGGCCGACATGTGCGCCTAATGTAGCCGGATAAAGCTCGATAGCCTTTTGATAGGCAGTCTCCGCTTCACGTTGAAGGCGCGAACGGGAGGGTGGGCGGTATGCGGCTTCCCGCATCTTCAGATCCCCCAGAAGGCTGTATGCCTGCGCAATGTTCGCTTTCAACGCCGGCTCAAGACTCTGCCCCGCCCAGGGAAATTCTCCTTTTCGAAAATTGATCAGCGACCCGTATATCGCGGAGAGAATCCTGCTGCGCAACCGGACGTTATCTGGCATTATATACGAACTAGTATCGACTGCAAAAACAATTGGCTGCCGGTAGCGCTCCGGCGTCTTGTTGTCTATCGGATAGAAGACAAGACCTTTCAGGATAGACTCGTCTTTCTTGGCAACCGACCAATTCAGGCTATGTCCATTGTACCTGGGACGGAGAGACACGCGGACCCACCAGTCCGAGCCGTGCTGGCAACTCTTGACCAGAATCGGGATCAAGCCCGCGCGGAGATGGACTTGGACCGTGGTTTCCGTCTGGAAATCGCGCCGTTCAATGCAACGGGTCGCGAGCGGCTTGCCGTCCCACCAGACGACGTAATTACTGGGGGATTCGACGGTCAAAAGAGCGTCCGCTTCACCTTCCGACTGAATGGCGGTAAATGCGTAGGCAGTTCCGCGTGAGGGGTAGATCAGCGAATCGAGGTCCAGCATCCCGGCGGGATCGGATGCCGGAATCTCCGTGCGAGTAACGGAGGAGATCCAGCCAGGAAAAGACTTGGGGGATAAGTCGGTTTCGGGCGAGAACGGTTCCCACAGGTCCATTGTGCCGTTGGCGCCGAACGGCCCCACAACAAACCACCAGTCCGAGATAGCGCCGCTGCGTTCCGCCGCGCGTTTGGCCTGCGCCGGATCGGCCCATTTCTCCGCCCATTCCAGGTATTCGCGCCACGCATCAATCCGCTTACTTTCCGGAAGCGGGCTGGATTCGGAGGTAAGATCCTTCAGCAGTCTCTCGCGCTGTTTGACAGGAATCCCCTGCAATTCCGGCAGGGACAGCGCCGCCAGGTATCCCGACCACCAGGGGCGCAACGTCCCCTTTGCCGCCAATTCCATCCACAGCTCGGCAGCCTTCGGCATGTTGCCCCGCGTCCACTGCACCAGTGCCATTCCGTCCAGCGCATCCAGATCCCCGGCACTCTCGTCCAATGCCTTGTCAAACAGAGTCTCTGCCTGCTTCAAGTCATTCTTCAGCAGCGCGTCCCAGGCCTCGTCGGTCGTGGCGGACCACCCCGGAAGCGAAAGGCTCCATCCGAGCAGGAGAACAAAAAACGGTTGCAGGAAAAGACGAATATCCCAGCGACTTGTACCGATCCGCATCATGTTCATAATCCCTTTCGATCCATCGACGGTTGTCGCCCAGAGTGCAGGACGGTTTATTCCATTGTGACGGGAAGGGTGCGCGGAATCAACATTTCAGGCATACACGGTGTAGTCGATCTCCTGAAAAATGCTGTCTTTCTGTTCATATTCGTTCAGGAGAGATTCCTCAATCGTCCCCGCCATCGCCTGTTCGTAAAGCCGTGTGAAACGATAGATATGCTCCCGGGTTCTTCGGATGGCATACGAAACCACCGTTCCGGTCGTCATAATGAAGGCCCAATCGCTGCTCTGCGCCAACAACAGTTCACGGGCTGCCTGGTTCAAAGCTCTGCAAAGAACGCCATCGGAAACCGGGAACCGCTGTGCCAGCTCAATCATACGGCTCTCCGCCAGGTGCAGGTGACGGTAGATCCAGTCATTGGAGGAATTGAGCCATACTTCGTTGTATCCCTTGTCTCCCCACGAGGAGGCCGCCGGCTCGATCACTTGAAGAGCCTTGTTCTTCTCCAGGTACTCGCTGGGCGTAATCATTTTCATATCGTCCTGGTCGAAATGGATCTTCCGGCAAAGAAACTCAATGAAATCCGGTCCCTCATACCACCAATGCCCGAACAGTTCCGCGTCGTACGGAGCCACGACAATCGG
>JAKPYU010000171.1 GCA_029568995.1 Candidatus Omnitrophota bacterium
AGATTCCCATCCTCCACTTTTGGATAGTCAGACAATTCAAGTTGATCCTGGAATGTACTGATTGTGAGTGTGGCGTTAACCGGCTGCCCAGCATAATCATAATAGTGTGTTTCGTCGAGAACAATGAAACAGATGGGCAGGCGGACCATGCGTCTGATCGTATCCAACTGGTCCAGCTCAAGATCCCGATCAGGACGACCGGCTGTCCAATAAGACAGACCATTGTCATCCTTCTCCTCGTTAAGAAGCCAGATTAGCTTCTTGCCGATGTCTTTACTGCGATCAATATTTGCGCTGAGACCCGGATGGTAGTTCCAACGAAATCGGCATTCGGCCCCCGGATTCCTTCTGCCACCAAGATATTCCTCGATGTGAAGCGTCGCTTCGTACTTGAGCGTGGCATGATCCTTCTTCGGTTCATTCAGGAGTCTGACATTTGTCAGGGTTCCGACCACAACAAGATCCGAATCCGCTACAAGCTCATTCAGGGGGACATACGGCCAACAGGAAGAACACGGTTGCGCATAAAGCAAGATAAGAAGAGTTGACAACAAACACTGCTTCACCATAATTATCTCCATTTCACAATGGCAGTGCAGAGATCCGTAACCTCTGCACTGCCGCATTGAAAACCATCATCCCCCGAGCGACAGGGACGGATTCCTATCGCACGTTCAGTTCCTCCGGCATATCATACCCGTTTACCTCCGGATTGTAATACTCGTAGATCTTCGATTCCGGTGTTTTGGCGGTAATCATGAGCCGTGCTTTCATGGGGATGTCCAGGCTGAATTCCGAGTTCGTGTCCAGGAAACGAAGGTAAATCGTGGCCTGCCTGCCCGTGAGTGTGTACTTGGCGATCTTCTCGGCTTTCACGGCATTATCCAGCGCCTCGCGCTCCGCCGTGAATCCCGGCGGAATACCGAGATCGAGGATCACCATCTCCGCACGGCGCGGGGTATTGTTTCGAGCGGTGACTTTGCAGGTAACCGTCTCGTTCCGCTCCAGCTGGGTCCGGTCGTAATTCACTGCGATGGACAGCGGTTCGACCTTTCCTTCTTTACCCCACGGGACAAAATAGGAACCCACGATCTGGTAAAGAATGCTGCCGTCGCCTTTCAGTTCCAGCTCGATCTGATGATTCCCCGGATTCTCAATCACGCCGAGATTAACCAGTCGGACAACATCGCAATTATCCGGTGTAATCTTGATCTCGTTGGCGCTTTTGCCGTCTACTTTCACAACAACCGTGCCTTCCATCTCCTCGGTGGCGTTGCCGAGCGAAAGGATCATGGCTTTCAGGGCCAGCACGGTGGCGTGAGTCGAATGCCAGGTTCCGTTAGGGTCTTTCTGCTGAATCAGGTAATTGAGCGCCTTGCCGACATCCTGCGGATAGCCGCCCTGTTTAATCATGGCAATCGCGACCAGGGCGGTGGTCTCGATGGTGGCGACCTCGCCATGCGCAAAGGACAGGCTGGCCTCGGACGGCCACTTGATCGTGTCGCGGGTTTCGACCGCCTGTGCCTTCAGGCGCTTCAGCAGATCGTCCAATTCCGCGCATTTCGGATCGGCGGCGGCAAAGGCATTTGCCATCATTGCCAGCGTGTAGGAATCCTTGGCATTCGCCATTTCCCTCTTGAGATAATCGCGGGCCTTATTCAGAGCGTCGCCACGGTAACCACTCTCGCCCATGCCCCAGGCAATAAACGCGGTCACTAAAGGCGGATTGTTCTGTATGTTCTGCCACATTTCGCTGTGGGAGTATGTTTTGTCGGGTTCCCAGGAACCGTCCTGCTTCTGCTCACCCGCCAGCCACTCCTGGGTGCGCGGAATCAGGCGTTCGTCTATCGGATAGACCTTGTTCATATCCGAGAATTCCAGCAGGCCGTAAGCCGTGAGAACGCGGGTCGCCGGGGGATTGCCGAACACCTCGAACCCGCCGCCGTCGATCTCGAAGGTCAACAGACGCTGGTAGCCGAGATTGATATATTCCCGCGCTTTCATCTCGATTTCCGGTGTGACCTGCTCGGTCCGTTTCATGTAGTCGAGAACCAGGATGTTCGGATATGTAATGGAGGAAGTCTGCTCGAAGCAGCCATAGGGCATCTGCATAATGCTGTCCAAGCCTTCGACTACCTGGCTGAAAATACCCGGATAGACACGAAGGAGAATCTTTGAGGCTCCCGGCAGGGCCGTGGCTGGAAATTCCAGCGTATGACTTACCTGGTCGGTAAGACGCCCGTTGACTGTGGCGAACTGCTCTTCCCCATTGGGGCGAACCTCAATATCGCGGGCGACGGCATCTTCTTTCTCTTCGCTCCAGCCGAACACGGTGATCCGGTTCTTGCCGAGGTCCTTCGCGCGGATGCGGTACTCGACTTTGCCCACATCGTTCGGCGCGATTTCAACGGTTTTCTTTGTGGAGTCTTTCATCAAGTCAAACCATTTCGCCTCTTCCAGCTGAACCTGTACCGTCTGGGGACCCGGCAGATAATTGTGAACGGCGACCGGGATGGTAACCTCATCATCCTTGGTCAGCGCGATGGGGAGATCCAGGTCGATAAAGAATGGCTGGAACGATTTCATATTGCTTTCCCCGCTGCCGAGCTTGCCCGCCTGGGAATTCGCCAGTGCCGTCATGCGCCAGGTGGTAATGGAATCCGCCATATTCAGCGCAATCAGCCCCTTGCCGTTCTCATCCGTTACCATGGAGGGATTCGTGTACAGGAGTTCCGGGAAATAGCTGCGGACACGGATATCCTGCGGCTTCTGGCGGAGGGTTGTTGATGCACCATGTTGGGCCCCGTAGCCGTTAACCACCATCGTTCCGGTTTCTTGTTCATCCCTCGAAATATCAAAACCAATATAGACTCTTTCGGTCAATGTTGCGGCTGGCTGTTTTGCGTCGTCGACATAGCCCAAGCCGTTCACACTCTGTAGTTTATCAAGGCTCTCTGCGGACATGGACAGACCGTCTGCATCAGCGCGAACCGGGGCACCTTTCGCACGGGCTTCGCTCATGTTCCAGACATTTTCGAACATGACCTTCCCCGCAGCTTTCGGCGCGCCCGCCTCTATTCGTCCCACCTCCCACTTCGCTGGTCCTTCCCCCGGGCCGAACGCTGCACGGACCCCCATATCCATCATCTGGACCTGTTCGCCCAGGAATATCGCCTCGCCGCCCGCCCTGCCTGCACGGCGACGCCTGCTATCGTATGGCTGAACGGGGGCCTGAATATCATCCGGTGTATCGAAAGTATGATCCGGACCGGCG
>JAKPYU010000338.1 GCA_029568995.1 Candidatus Omnitrophota bacterium
TGGGAACAAGAAAGCATCGTGTCTCGCGCGATAGGCGAAGGAGTGCCGGATGTGCACAACCCCCTCTCTGTCTCCCCCACACTTTGGGCGAGAGGTCCCTCCCCCGAAGATCGGGGGAGGTCAGGTGGGGGTTGACCGGATCGCACAAGACTCCTCGCCATGACGGTTGCAGGCGAGCTTTCTTAGGAGGAGCCGCCCGGAGTCTGCGTAGGGCCGCGACGTGGCGATCTCAGGCTCGCTCGTTCGAACAGCCGGATTGCCACGCTTCGCTCGCAATGACGATATGGTAAAGACTATTCGGTTACACAACATTAGGATACTCATTACTCCACAGTCCGGTAACATGCCCCTGTTCCATCCATCCTCTCCGTCCCATCGGTCCCATGCGTCTCATTTGTCCCATTCTGTCCCTCCTTTCTCTTATTTCATCCTTCATCCTTCCTTACAAAATCCTCTCCTCTCAGCATAATGCCGCCATGCCAAACGATCCGATCTCCTTTCGCAGGCTGGCCCCGGAGATCTTCGACAAGAATTGGGATACCCTCGCGTTCTATCATCCCGATGTCGCAGATTCCATCCGGTCCATTCTCGGTCCGAGCGATCCGCAATTGGCGCAGATCCCCCCGATCAACGGCATTCGCGATGCTCTGATTGACCGAGCGGAAAACCGAATGACAGCAATCTCCGAGGATGGCCGAACTGTTGAAATCATCGGTCCGCAAATCCGCAAGTCTGTGGAACTGGAGATCGGACGCATTCTCACTGGCTCCAGTCCGCATGTCCTGGTTCTCTTCTCCTGCGGGGATTTCTCCTGTCTGGACTTCTGCCGCGAACACGGCGGTCTGGGCAATCGCATGGTCTTCATTCTTGAGATGCGGGTGATGCTGTTTCTGGCGGCACTGGCGATGAGGGATCTGACCGAATTCCTGTCTCATCCCAATGTCTTTCTTGAGCAAATGTCTGTCCACCCTGTCCACTCCGTCCAGCCAGCCTCCTCTCCCCCAGGATTGGGGGAGATACAGAGGGGGTTGACTGCGAGGCTCTCCGACCAGGCCCTCTCTCTGCTTCCCCCCAACGATTTCACCGGCACAGCGGGAGCAGGCTTCTTTGATCCCTCCGACCGGGACGCTTATCTGAACGCAGTGCGCCAGGCTTTCACCCTCACCGCCGAACAACATCGCAACTTCACGCCGAAATATGAGCATTTCCTGAGTGGACTGGATATACCCAGACCCCATCCCCTACGCAGAATCTGGGGCTATGCCGTGGCCCCGGAGCGGATGGTGTACTCGATCCATCTGGAAATGCTCCGAGCACTCTTCGCGGGTTTTACGGCGAACGGAATGGAGGCTCGCCTGTGGATAGAGCAGCGGGAGCGCTGGTCCACACGACTCAGGATGATCCGGGACACGGTGCTATTCGAGCCGGATATTTTCTTGTTCCTCAATACGGTTCCCGACCTGGTCTTTCGGATGCTGTATGGCCCGGACAAGCCTGTCCGGCGTCCGAGGATTGTGTGGCTGGTGGATGAGTTCGCCTTCTCCCCCATTGGTACGGCGGAGGGGCTTGGACAATGGGACCATGTCTTCGCCATGGACCCCGAATATGTGAGCCGTCTGCGCGGACGGGATCTCGGTTCCGTGCATTACCTGCCGGTCGCCGCCTCGATTCAACAGAAGGGCACGGTGCGGGAATGCTATCGCCACCCGATTTCATTTGTCGGTTCCGTCGTGGATCTTTCCGTAGTGCTGAACAACCTCAGCTTCAATGATCGAGCCTGGTTTGAGGATCTGGTTTCACAGGCTGAGGCCGGACAGACTCTCTTTGAGGTCTTACCGGACACGTTTGAGTCGATTCCGCTTGACCTGATCCGTGCATCAGAGCGATATGCTGCCGAGGTCCGAAAACCGTTCTTGCGGGGAGTTGCAGCCTTGAGATATCTTCTCTCGGTGGAAGCAAACACACGCAAACGGGTGCGTGCTGTTCAGACCCTGTTACCACATGGTGTGGCGGTCTATGGTCCCCCGGACTGGCCTCGCCTGCTGCCTTCCGCCGCCCGGGATGCCTATCGCGGCCCGCTTGCGTACTCCGAACTCCCGGATCTTTTTGCCAGTTCGCAGATTAATCTCAATCTCCACAGCCTTCAATGTCCTAACTCACTGAATCCTCGTGACTTCGATGTTCTTGCTTCAGGTGGTTTCTTGCTCAGTAATTATGTCTCGGAGGCCGATAGCGGGATGCTTGTTGGCCGCACTCACGCCGTCTTCTTCAAGGACGAAACCGATCTTCTTGAAAAGACCTCCTTGTTCCTGGAAGATGAAAACCAACGCGACCTCATTGCCGATCGCGGTCATCAACATGTGCTTGAAAACCATCTCCTGCCCCACCGCGCAGCGGAGATGATGAAACAATGCGGTCACGAGGCAGATCGCTGAGATCATCCGGTCTGATATAAAAGGGGACGATAGGTCGGTTCGGGGATCGGACGGCCTTCCTCTCTTGCTGTTTCCAGCCAGGTTGCCTTTGCGCAAAGGGCCTCTTCCAGTGCCTGTACAGGCGTTTCTCCGAACGCGGAACAATACGGAAGATCGGGAATATCGGCGATATAACCGTTATCCTCTTCGCTGTAAAAAACGTTGATATGGTAATCTTTCATCGTTCATCCTCGAATTTGAGGTGGTACTTTTCGACAAGTCGCAGGAATTGCCGAACTTGGTACGGTTTCGCTTTGCCCCTGACATTCTGCAGATTGATCAGCTCATCAATTCCAGGATGTTTCAGAATATGATGACTCCCGCGTGTTCACGCAATAATGAAGCCGAGTGCCCGTGCCAGATTGATGAACTCGTCAAACCGAATATCCCCGGCATCCCGAAGAATCTGCTGCAGCCGTCTTCTTTTGTTCAATTCAGGAATTCCTGCCGGCATGAATTCGTGATCGCACTCGGTGTTGATCCGATAACCGCTCGCGTAGTATATCAGAAACGGACTGAATCTGTCATTCATTCCCCGTACAATATGTTCAAACCATTGTTAAGGCGTTCGAGCCTCAAGTGAGTCGTCGCTCCGAAGGGGGAACCGGCCTGTCGCTCCTGAAAGATTTCATTTTGGAGAAGCGGGGATATTTGTATTTCTCTTCGGGTGATGGTTGTGTTAGAATTGGTAATGACCGTCGTTTCCTATCCGGTAGTATGGCCTTCAACCTGCCGGGTGTTCAAATGGAGTTCGGATTTCCTGAGAAGAGGTGATGAAAATGGAAATCAAGGTTTGCGAGTTAGTTCCGTCAGCAGCGACCCGCACACGGGGCGGGGAAGCTATCGAGGCGCTCAAAGACCGAATTCGGGGGCAGGAACTGACCGACCTCGTGATTGACTTTTCCGGATTCCGGATCATGCCCGGATCATTCGTTGATGAAGTCACATATAAGTCCCAACAGATCCAGCAAGAAACCGGAATCCGAGTCACCTATCGAATCGACAATGATGTAACTCTCATGAAGTTGGCGCGGTCGGCCGGATTGCGTGGACTAAAACTGAGCTACCTCTGGCAGAATTCGAATGAACCTGCCGATGTGGAACCGATCGCGTTAAGGGAGCCGGAGTGGGATGCCCAGCGGGAAGAGATAATGACACCGTAATCCGTCGGTCTCTGCCGCACAATCTATGCCCTCTCCCTCTTCCCCAATCTCACCACCGGAGTCAGCCCCAGCCGTTCGAGCGTCTCAATCAACTGCTCGATTTTTTCAGGCTCTGCTGCTAACAGGGTTGGACCAAGGCGTTCCCGGATATATCCTTCCGATTCGGAGATATGCAAGACTTCCTCGGCGACCCCTGCATCCCTGCATCGAAGCAGCAGAACCTCCTCGACCTCAATCCGTCCGTAGGAATGAAACCACTCACCGAGTGAGAATTGCACATTCTGCGGGATGCGATTCCCGGTGAGATCCCCAATACACCTCCGGATCTCCTCTCCGGACAGCCCGTCTTTCAATCCTCGGATGATGGATTCCCGGTTCAGTCGGTAGATCGAGACGACATCCGTATGATCGTGATCCGCAAAGCGTTCAATCTCCCAGAGCCGATCCAGGGGAGTATTGGGAGAAACCATCAGCTCGAAATTGGGCTGAAGTGTCCCGAAAACGGTTCCCGGTTCAGCAATTTCTTTCTCTCCTGTTTCCCAGGGAGGGGGTGCGGAGGTCCGAACAGCAATAAGCCCTCCCGCCTGGCGGGAAATCCGAACCAGGCCGAACCACGAAAGCCAGACCGCCAGGGTCCCCCGATGCCCCGTTGCCGATGATGGAGAGATTCTCCATGGAACCTGCTCGCTTTCCCCTCCATAAACCGCACAGAACAGGGGGATATACCAGGAGGGATATCGGATTGCTGTGGAATGGACAAATCGATTCCAGAGACCTTTTCTCAATGTCCCCCGATCCTCCCGCAGCCATTCAAGGATCTCATGGGTGATTCGCAGTTCCCCTTTCCACCGATCGATCAGCCCGGACTGCCATCCTGCATCCAGCAGGAAATCCGCAACGGCCTGGGGATCGATCATGTTTGGGATGGAATTGGGGGGAAATACGTCATTCGGCAATTCGCTCAGCCATTGCTCCAATTCTCTTTTGCCTAGCCCGTTCCCCGGATTCTGGCGAAATCGTCCTTTTTGAATGGCGGCCAATAGCCGAAACTGCATCAGGAGAATTCGCTTGGTTCCTCCCCACAGTCTTTCTTCCTCCAATGACGGTTCGTTCGGTTCAAGATCCAGAAGGGTGTCTCGAATCGCGGGGATGATTTCTTCCGGAATGATTGGCTTGGAATTCTCATCGGGAAAGCGGAACAGAAGCCCTGCGTGGTACAGGGCATCGAAATTCTGAGCGTGTTCCGGAAAATCTTCCCATTGGGACCTTCCTGGAAATCCCTGTCCGGATTCATCCTGCAACACAATCAGAAATCCCAGCAGTCCCATGGCTTCCTTGGGGAGTGCACGGACGATCCTCCGGATGAAATTCTCGTCTCGATACTGAGCCAGGACCTGCGCGGAAAGAGATCGCCGGGAGGGCGATGCAATCGAGCCGGATCGTCTCGCCAGTTCCTGAAGGTCCTCAAGGCCCAGCCGTATCAGTATGTCCAGAAGCGTGTACGAGTCCCCCATTGGTTTCTCCATAGAAGCATGTGAATGGAATCCTGAATCTCACGCAGCCAGATCCGGCACGTAGATATCTGCGCTTTCCAGGTGATACTTGTATCCTTGCTCGGTCAGGAACAACTGCCGTTTCTGTGCAAACTCCGTCTCATTGCTATCGCGAGTCACCAGGGTATAGAAGTGCGCAATGGCCCCGTCGCTTTTCGGGCGAAGAATCCGGCCCAGCCGTTGGGCCTCTTCCTGGCGGGAACCGAATGTCCCCGAAATCTGGATTGCCACATGCGCCTCCGGGAGATCAATCGCAAAATTCGCCACCTTCGACACCACCAGCGTCAGGATCTCTCCCTGGCGGAACTTCTCGTACAGATCCTCCCGAACCTTGTTCGGAGTCGATCCTGTGATTAACGGACAATTCAATTCATCCGCAACGATTCGAAGCTGCGAAAGGTATTGTCCGATCACCAGGGTTCGCGACCCCTGGTGTCGCCGCAGAATCTCCTCAACAACCGGCATCTTCAGCGGATTCTCCGATGCGATGCGAAACTGAAGACGCGGTGGCTCCAACACGTATTTGCGGCGCTCCTCGAGGGGGAACGGAATCCGAACCTCATGGCACTCCGCTGTCGCAATCCACCCCTGTTCCTCCAGAACTTTCCAGGGCACATCAAAACACTTCGGGCCGATCAGGCTGAATACGTCCTCTTCCAGTCGATCCTCGCGAACCAGCGTCGCGGTCAATCCCAACCGCCGTCGAGCCTGGATTTCAGCGGTGATTCGAAACACCGGCGCGGGAAGCAGGTGAACCTCGTCATAGATAATGAGTCCCCAGTCTCGTACCGCGAATAATCCTAAATGCGGGAATCCATCGGACTTCTTCTTGCGATACGTCAGGATCTGGTAGGTCGCAACTGTAATCGGACCGATTTCTTTCGCATCGCCGCTGTATTCGCAGACCGTATCGGGATCGACGAAGGTCTTATCCACAATTTCACGTTTCCATTGACGGAGTGCAACAACATTGGTGACCAGGATCAGCGTATGGGTCTGCATGGCCGCGATGACGCCAAGTCCGACGACTGTCTTTCCGGCTCCGCACGGAAGGACCACCACCCCGCTTCCGCCTTCCCGGCTTCCATCCCGGTAAAACGCCGCTACGGCATCCTTCTGGTAGTCTCGAAGATAGAAAGACTTCCCCGCCTGGGTGGTATCTTTTAGGTTGACGGTCAGCGAAGCGCCCGGCACGTACCCTGCAATGTCTCTTACCGGATAGCCCAGCTTGATCAGATTCTGCTTGAGGTTGCCTCGGTATTCTCCACCCACCCGGAAGGTGCAGGGGTCCAAGCGTTCCGTCATATACGGAGCGACCGTTTTTTGGCGGGACAGGCCATCCAGCAGCAGCGAATCGTCCGATCTCAGCAGAAGCCCCGAATCGTCCTTCTCTAAAACGAGACGACCATATCGTCTCATGGACTCCGCAATGTCCGTCTCCACATTCGGGGGAACGGGATATCGTGAATATCGGCGCAGAATCTTGATGACCTCGTCCGAGGTCATTCCTGCACTCGCAGCATTCCACAGCGAGAGCGGGGAAATCCGGTAGGTATGAATATGCTCCGGGCACTTGATCAGTTCCGCGAATGCCCCCAGATGATCGCGCACTTCAGCGAAATTCGGCGAATCCACCTCAAGAAATAAGGTCTTGTCGCTCTGCACAATCAACGGGCGGTCGCTTTCCACTACAATCTCCTTGGTCAGGACCTTCTCATGACCCGCCAATGATCTCAGAATCCTCTCCCATTAAGATTGGGAGAGATACAGAGGGGGTTGAATTCATTGGACTTACATTTCATCGTCCCCCGCCTGTTCAAAAATCTCGCTTTCCGCTATTCGACCCATTCGTCCTATTGGTCTTATTTCCCCTGATTCGCGGTTCGAAATTATCCGCAAAAGGTCCATCATACCTTGATCGGGCCTTTCATCAAAAGGGGAATCTTGGCGAAATCGGACGGGAAATCACGTGTGGATGGCTTTTCGATAGGCCGCTTCCAGCTGGTCGGTGTGCCACTTCCAGTTGTACCGTTCTTCCGCTCGCTTTCGTGCCGCAAGGCTCATGCTGTGCCACAGATCGGTATCCTTCAGAATCTTTGCCGTGCAGATCGCCATCATTTCAGGATTTTCTGCGGGGATGATAAACCCGGCGTGTTGAACCATGTTCAGCACATCTCCCACATCCGAGGCGACAATCGGCAGCGCCATGGCGAGATATTCTGCGATCTTGAGCGGACTTTTGCATCGCGCCGCAAGCGTATCCTCAAATGGGGCTAGCGCCACATCCGCAATCGATAACCATCGCGGCACTTCATCACCGGATACGTAACCTGTGCAATATAAGGAGATTAAAACACCTTGTTCCTCGGCATGGCGCTTGAGATCCTCCTCGTGAGAGCCTCCACCGACAATCAACAGAAGGGCCTGGATGCCTTTCCGATCAAGGATCCTCAACATATCCACCGCCTGGTCGGCATAGAATGTGACCTCCAGCTGCCCCGCATAAACCAGTACAGGGCGCTCCTTTCCGCCGATTTTCTCAAGGATCCCCGGATCGGGCGGGCGGGGATGGAACAATTCAAGATCCGCACCCACCGGCGCGTCAAACAATTGTTCGGGATTCATGCCCCATTCAAGGGCTGTCTTTCTCAGCTCACTGCTCGCCACGGAGCAGGTGTCGCAGATCCGGCATAGGGCACGATCCCAGCGCCCCGTGACGTGCGCTGCCAAACTGGAACCGGTGAGCTCCCGTGCGATGGAGGGTTCCCAGTCGTCCCAATCGTAGTGCAGCGGCACATCAAAACGGTCACAGGCGTAAAGCGCGGGCAACGCCGCATCCGGATAAGACTTCCATAGATGTACGATGTCCGGTTTTGGATCGAGATTCGCCAATCGTCGACAGCTTCCGGGAATGTCAATCGCCTTTCGGCTCAGGGGAATCACCTGAATGTCTTCGTGCGCCTGTATAGCCCCTGACCCGGCGAATCCGGGTCTTTCAGGATTTGGAAAGTCCACGAGAGTGACCGAATGCCCCCTGGAGGCCAGCTCCCTTGCCTGGGAAAGAACGCGCCGGGCACAGGAGACAGACGACAAATCGAATCTCTGGACGATCAGAATATTCATAAGTGCCTATATTCCAGTTGGATAGACCCAATTCTCTCCGGATGATCCGCATCTCTGCAACCCGTTTTGGGCTGACTCGAAGGACATTTGATCAATAACTTAGCAAAAATCGCGCGATATGGTAGATTTTCAGGTGGTCTCTATGATATACTTCGTCCTAATCAGTGTGCCCTTGTGGGCACGCTCAGAGAAGTCGATCAACCATATTCGACAGGGGGTAGAATACATGTCTCAAAGGACACACCAACTCACCGCAGTCACCGTCACCTTTTTGATACTGACGGCATTCGTCGCACAGGCCAATGCTCAACTACCGACTGTTCCGTTCTCCACAGAAGGGAATATCGGCAGTGCATCCGGAACAAAAACGATTGATTTTGTATATGGTACGGGCGGGCCATTGACTGTCTCCGTCGGCGATTTTGGCGGGGCACTGGACCCGGCGATGACCCTCATTGCACCGGACGGACGACAGTACCGGGATGATGATGGGGGACCCGGCGATGATGCCGTGGTCTATTTCACCGCCGCTGCACCCGCTCCGATGGGACAATATCGGTTAATTGTCAATTCCCAATCGGGCACGATGGGGAGATTTTCGGTCAACGCTGTGCCTGTCGCGATCGATCAGCCGGGGGCTGCTTCAATGATCGGTTTCGGCGAGCGAGTGCAACGCCGCCTGGCAAATCATGCCCAAGTTCATGTTTTCTATTTTTACGCGAATGTTGGAGACTATATTGAAGTGTATCTATCGGATTACACCGGGTATCAGGCCAGCGCCCTGGATCCGTTCCTGACCTTGACGGGTCCGGAAGGATTCGCGCCTGTGACCGACGATGACAGTGGTCCTGAAGATGACGCTTTGATCGTGGTTGGCCCGGCGACAATCGGTGGGCTTTATACCATTCTGGTTGGCGCTTCTCCCGGAACCATGGGAGCCGGACAGTACCTCCTTGTGCTGGCTTCCAATCGAGCGGTTTCCCGCCCCATCGCGCCGGGCGAGACGGTCAATGGGAGCATTCAAGTCACCGGCAAGATCGACTCTTACACGTTCATGAATCCAACAGGTGCGGAGGTCACGTTCTTGCTGGACGATCTCGGCAGTAGCCTGGATCCCTTCCTGACCCTCCGTGTTCCCGATCAGATGGATATCACCGATGACAACAGCGGTCCCAATGATGATGCCTATATCACCACGGAAGCCATGGCAGGAACGGTGATTGTCAGTGGCGGTCCCTGGAAAACAATCGGATCCTATGCACTGACCTACCAGGTCGGGCCATATATCCTGCCGGAACTAAAGCCTGGAACCACAGGGACTTACATCTTTCCCTGGGAACCGGAGGTATTTGTTTTTGCCGGCACAGCGGGGCAGAGAGTCACCATTACTGTTGGTGACGGTGGCGGCCCACTGAATCCTGCTTTTATTTTGTATGGACCGACCGGGAATGTGGTTGCGGAAGGTCTGAAGGCGTTTGAGGACGACGATGACGTGCAAATTTCCCAGTTTGCGTTGCCCGCTACCGGGACCTATACTCTTTATGTCTTTGGGCAAGAAGATATGTATCACAATCCCACTTTCGGTCGGGCCATCATCGGTTTCGTTAAAATGTGACTTTCGGAATTGTTGTGAAATCCCAGCGGGCCGGGCCATCCGGCCCGCTTTTTTTGTGCGGGAATGGCGTAAAAACGCTGTCCGCCTCTCGGATTGACAGATTCATGTCCGGAACAAGGGCATTTTGCGGTGGAAAAATGAAAAAAAACTTCATCCTTTGGTTGATCTTTTAGGGGTTTCTCTGATATACTCCATTGATCTTTTATGTCTATAGGTGTAGGAACACGGCTATGGAGTCGGGTGCCAAATTGATCAGCACTGGAGGATCCAATGCGTAAGGTCTCAAAAATATCCACATTTTTCATCGTAGCTCTATGCCCCATGGTGGTTTTGCCCGGTTTGGCCGGGGCACAGGTGTCTCTCAGCTCCACCGTGACAGAGCTTGACCCCGGGGGAACGCTGCCGGTTACCGTGTCACTGACCGGGCCGACAGGCATCACAGTGCTTGAACTCGACCTTACTGTGGCAGGAACCCTGTCCATCCCGGAACAGAACGCTTTCGTGCCAAGCCAGACTTTGACCGATGCCTCAACTGGCGGAACGCCGTTCACCAACGTTATGTTCTTGCCGGACAATGGGTTACGAATCAGTGTCGCCCTCATGGGGGATATCCCGGGCGTCAATGCCTCCAGCCAGATCACATTGGGCACCCTCAATGTCATCGCCACGACCGGTGGCGAAACGGTCACCCTGACCCCGCGACGGATCGCCTTCGACTTCGAGAACAACAACATGGGCGTCACCATGGGAAGCGGAGTCAGCGCCACGGTCACCGGCGGTGTTGTGCTGGATTATGATGTTGACGACAGCGGACAGGTTGACGTGGATGATGTTGTCTCGCTGTTTGACAATATTTTCGCTGGCAATGCCCTGCTTACCTGGGATTTCGACGCCAGTGGAGCCACCGATGTGGACGATGTGGTTTTCCTGTTCGATTACATTTTTGCCGGTGGTGGAGGCAAGGGGGCGCCGAAAGAAGCCCTGATCGCCTCGGCCAATCAAGACGGATTCTTTGATTTCTTCCAATTGGCTCAAAGCCCCGAATTGACTATCAGTGGGGACTTGGAAGGTGCTCCCGGCGAGCAGGTAACAATTAATGTGAATATCAGCGACGGCACTAACATTCGCGGATTCCAGGTGGATCTGAACTTTGATCCGGCTGTCCTTTCCGTCGTCAGCTCGGTTATCGGGCCTTCTCTTTCGGCTCTGGACATCGAGAGTGCCGCAGTTGTTTCTGATGGTGTGTTCCGAATGATGGGGGCTGGACTTGTTACCTCTATGCCAGCCGGACCCGGAACGGTTGTCACCGTCACCTTTGCCATCAATGGAAACGCGCCTTCGGGACCAACTGCTCTCAGCTTCCTTGTCACAAAACCGACCGGATTGGTGGCTCCAGGTGGGCAGATTACAGTGGTGACTGCGCAACCTGACACCCCCACACCCACCAATACTCCTCTTCCGACGGCAACACCGGAAAGCCCGACGGCCACTCCTGTAGAGACTCCGACAGCGACACCTACAAGAACCCCGACGAATACGGCTGTTCCGACAAATACCCCAACGAATACCCCGACTTTGCAACCCACGGAATCGCCGACCGCGACCCCGGTAGAAACCCCCACCGCAACTCCGGTTCCGACCAACACGCCGACTCGAACTCCCACGGTGACCGCGCAACCCACGGAGTCCCCGACGGCGACGCCGGTTGAAACGCCGACGGCAACCCCGGTTGAAACTCCGACCGCTACGCCGGTTCCGACCAGCACACCGACTCGGACCCCGACCGCGACGGCGAAACCGACCGAATCGCCCACAGCAACCCCGGTTGAAACTCCGACGGCAACCCCGGTTGAAACGCCGACAGCAACCCCGATTCCGACCAGTACGCCGACGTTGGTTCCGACGTCGACTCCGACGCTTGTTCCGACCCCGACCCTGCCGCCCACAGCCACACCGACGCCCGGTATTGCTCTGTTCGTGCCGTTCTCTACGGAAGGCTTGATCTGGGCAGCGGGCTACACGGTGAATGTCGACTTCACTTACACAAATGGCGGTCCGCTGACGGTGAATATCGGTGACTTCGGTGCCGAATTGGATCCGGCCGGCACACTCATCCTGCCGGATGGGCGCCAGATCTCCGATGACGATGGTGGCGAAGGTGATGATGCCATGATCGTCCTGCAGAATGCTCCTGCCGGTAAGTACCGCTTGATCGTTCGCGGCCAGGGCGGAACCTTCGGTCGCTTCTCCGTCTCGGCTGTTCCCGAGGTGATTGGCGAGCCGACCACGATGATTTCGTTCGGTCAGCGCGTCGAAGGTCGAATTGCAAACCTGACCGATCTGCATCTGTTCACGTTCTACGCTCAGATCGGTGATTTCATCAAGGTCGCGTTGACTGACGTGGGCAGCGCACTGGATCCGTTCCTGACCTTGCAGGGGCCGGATGGATTCACTTCCATGATGGACAACGACAGCGGACCCGATGACGATGCCCTGATCATTGTCGGCCCGGCCACCATCGCCGGTATCTACACCATCGGCGTAAGTCCTGCACCTGCGACGACCGGTCTGGGGCAGTATGCGTTGATCCTTGCTTCCAACGTGATCAACGACCGCCTGATTGCTGCCGGCGAGATGGTTTCAGGCAGCATCTCACTGGCTGGACAGGTTGACCGCTACGTGTTCACCAACGCGGGTGGCGGCGAGATCACCTTCTACCTGGATGACTTCGATCCACTGTTCAACGCGGGTGGCACGCTCGATCCGTTCCTGAGACTGTTGAATGGGGCTGGAGAGCAGGCGGCCACCGACAGCAACAGTGGCCTGAACGATGATGCCTACGTTACAACAACACTGACCGCCGGAACGATCGAGGTCAGTGGCGGTCCCGATGATATGACACTCGGACCGTATCGGCTTGAGTATCGCATCGGCGCGTATGTCCCGCCGACATTGAAAGCGGGGAGCGGCAACGAGACCTACGTATACGCGAGCCAGTCTGAATGGTATTCCTTCAGCGGTACCGCAGGTCAGCTGGTCACGATTGGCGTGGACGACTTCAAGGGATCCTTGGATCCGGCTGTCCGTCTGTATGGTCCCGATGGCACAGTGCTGGCCACAAGCCTGAATGCGTTCCCGGCACCGGAGGATGATGCCCAGATCAGACTCTTCCCACTGCCCGCAACCGGCGTTTACAAGGTTGAGGTCTTTGGTGAGAACAAGACCTTCGGTAAGGCCAGGATCACGTTCCAGAAGCTGTAAGTTGCCATTGATTCAATGAAGAACGCAGCGGCGGGATCTCATCGAGGTCCCGCCGCTGTTGCTTTAAATGACCCTGGATTCCGGCATCCGCCGGAATGACGGGGGGGATGAGTGGCCAAGGCAGGTCACTGGCTGGAAGCCCGTGCCACCCCATCATCATGCAGCTTTCCGGGTGGCACCGGCATCTTGCCGGTGGTTTTTCCGGGTCGGCAATAGGTGGTTTTCCGCTGTTGCTTTCATCACGCTGGATTCCGCCATCCGCCGGAATGACGGGTGGGATGAGTGGCCAAGGCAGGTCACTGGCTGGAAGCCCGTGCCACCCCATCACTATGCAGCTTTCCGGGTGGCACCGGCATCTTGCCGGTGGTTTTTCCGGGTCGGCAATAGGTGGTTTTCCGCTGTTGCTTTCATCACGCTGGATTCCGCCATCCGCCGGAATGACGGGGGGGATCGGCGGGAGGGGAACGGGGCGTCTCGCCCCCGTTCTTACCCAATCTTCTCCAGCGGTTGCACGTTTCCGTATATCGGCTTGGGGCACTCGACGGGCGCGAGCCATTCCACCGCGTTTCCAATGACCTGCAAAACCTGGGGATTGTGGTAAATCGGATAGGTCTCGTGGCCAGGGCGGAAATAAAACACCTTGCCGCGTGAGCGATAATATACACACCCGCTTCGGAACACTTCTCCGCCTTCAAACCAGCTCACAAACACCAGCACATCCGGCGGCGGTACATCGAACCGTTCGCCGTACATCTCGGTGTGCTCCAGCTC
>JAKPYU010000353.1 GCA_029568995.1 Candidatus Omnitrophota bacterium
GGGGCAAAAAGCCGGAACAGATGGCTCACGGGGGCATTCCGCATTTCGAAATGGGTTGCGGCTGGTTCAAGTCGGGCCCCGACGGAAAACATCTGAATGACTACTTGGAATCGGATCGTATGCTTTTCATGCATGGACCCAACGGCTATGCAAACATCTACGCCGCGAGCAACGGCACATTCAGCAACGGCGGTCTCTGGTACATGATGATGAAACAGGGCAGACCCCGCTGGGGAGACGAGTTCCATTGATTCCGCCGGTTCACCGGTGCATAGCCGTGCGCCCCTACTTCGCCCGGATATTTGTATCCTGAATTCCATCGGCCATCAGGAGCGCGATACGCGGGCCTTCATTTGTCATGGTGATCCAGAGAATGTGATCGAATTCGCCGTACTCGATACCGCGCAACTTGCTGGACCCACCCGTTGTGGCTAATGTGTAATATTCCCGTCCGTGGCGGATGCATTTGGTGTAGTTGTGGACATGGCCCGCAATGACCGTGTACGGACGACCTTGAAGGTTCTGTTCAAATGTTGTCCAGCCGGATACTTCCTTATCCTCCCATAACGGCCGGTGCAGGAACACGAAGGTCCAGCGGACGTCAGGATTGTCCCGGAGCGCCTTGGCCAGGTAAGCGTTCTGTTCGTCCGTCATGTTGGGGCGCTTTTCCGTGGGATCTTCGGAATTTACAACCAGGAACAACACATCCCGATAGACAAAATGATAGTACGTGCGACCATGGCGCTCCTGCCGATACGCCGCCATCATCGGATTTGTGTAATCATGATTGCCGGTAACGTAGAAAAACGGCATTTCCAACTGGGAGACATAGCCGTCCAGCTCATTCCACTGCCGCACCACTTCGTTCTTGTCTTCGGAGTAACCCTCCATCAAATCTCCGACGCTCATCACAAATTCCGGCTGCAGCAGGTTAATCTTCGGCATTGTCTTGTCGAAAATGCCGGGACGTTCGCCGCCTCCACGGTCTGAAATTACCGCGAACTGGAAATCGGCCGGATTATTCTTGAATTCCAAATGTGTCCATGGATTCGCAGCCGGTTCGACCGTAAAGGAAAAACCTGCTCGCTGAGCCGGATTCAGGCTGGCGCAGCCCCACGCGGCAAGACAAACCAGAATCAGT
>JAKPYU010000358.1 GCA_029568995.1 Candidatus Omnitrophota bacterium
GAGCGGACAGCCTTATGTCATTTTCGGCGAGGGTCCGCAGTGCTGCGATGGCTGGGCGGATTACGATTCCAGCAATGGGGTAATCAGCTACGGCATTATCGTGGCCACGAGCATTCGCGGCAAAGGAGAGCCGGGAAGCAACCTCGGCGCTCGAATGTGTAAATGATCGAAATGAAGCCGCAACATCCGGCATCCGGAGATTAAAAAAAAGAAAGGCAAGGCTAATACCTTGCCACAACGAAGGAGGGTGAGCTATTTCTGTCGAAACCACCCTTTCGGGTCTGTCTCGACACTCTTACGTTAATGCAACCTGCATACCAATTCCTGGAATATGAGTAGAATTGTTCATTGCGCTCGTAATACCTTGATATTACTGGCGATTTGTGTATGTCGGTTCCTGGATAGCATGACAATGGGAAAACAGGCGATCTCAATCTGAATCACATTCTATGTATATGATCGAGAAAATGCGTCTCATAATGAGATTTTGTCTCAAGAAGCAACAGTGTTCCGGCGATGATTGGCGTCGCAGTATTACAGACCGGAATTGTCTCGTTGTGTGCACGATCGCGCTGATATCGCTATGGATTGGCTGTGGTGTGGGGGAGCAGGATACAGGGAAGGAATATCGACGGATAGCTGGCGGGATAGTGCAGGGAGGGGTCTTTCATTTCAACCTGACAGAGTCTCCCCGAAGCCTCGATCCGGCCCGAATCGGAGACAGCGCATCCTGGCACGTCTCGGAGAACCTGTACGAAGGGCTGGTAGAATTCAATTCCGCGCTTGAGATCGCGCCCTGCCTGGCAAGATCCTGGGAGGTGTCCGAGGACGGCAGGATCTATACGTTTCATCTCAGGGAGGGAATCCTGTTTCATGATTCACCGGCGTTCCCGGATGGAAAGGGACGTGAACTGACCGCAGAGGACATCCGGTATTCGTTCACACGGATTGCGGACCCGAAGACGCTTTCGACCGGATACTGGATCTGGAACGGCAAAGTCAAAGGGATAAAAGAGTTCCACGATGGAGTATCCGACCGGGTGGAGGGATTCCAAGTTGTGGACCCGTATACATTCCGGATTGTCCTGGAAGAACCGTTCGCGCCTTTCTTAAGTCTTCTGACAATCTCTTATGGATTTGTCGTGCCGCAGGAGGCCGTGGAGTATTATGGAGAGGATTTCTTTCAGAATCCGGTGGGCACAGGGCCGTTTCAGTTCGTGGAATGGATCCCGGACCGCCGGATTGTCCTGGAGCGGAATCCACACTATTGGGGAAAAGACCCTCATGGGAATTCTCTGCCTTACCTTGACAGGGTCGTGACCCGCTTCATCGGAGAGAGCATCCCGGAGTTTCAGGAATTTGTGCTCGGAAACCTGGAATACGTGGAACCGATTCCGCCGGATATGTGGGACGGCATCTTCGATCATGAGAACAAGCCGCGACCCAACTTCCGGAAATTCCAGATCCAGCAGGAACAAATCCTGGCAACTAATTACTTCGGATTCCTGATGGGGAAACCGCCGCTCGGTACCGATGTCAGGCTGCGCTATGCGATGAATTACGCCATCGACCGCGAAGCCATTATCCATCACATTCTCCGTGGGGAAGGGACACCGGCGAAAGGGCCGATTCCTACCTCCATGCCGGGATATGGTGAACGGGTATGGGGATTTACCTGCGACCCGGAGAGGGCCAGGAGCCTTCTCGCGGAAGCCGGATATCCGGGGGGAGAGAACCTGCCGGAGATCACACTGCAATTGAATTCAGCCGGTCGTCTCAACGAGCTGCTCGCAGAGGTGATCCAGCAACAGCTTGAAGCCGTCGGATTCAAGATCCGGCTGAAGGTTGTGGAATGGTCGCAGCATCTCGACACAGTGGAGCGCGGTGACGTCGGGTTCTTCCGGCTGGGATGGAATGCCGATTACGTGGACCCGGAGAATTTTCTTGCCCTGTTCGATTCCAGGAATTTCAGCCCCGCCGGGCCGAACTCCACGCGGTTTTCCGATCCGCGATTTGATGCGCTGTTCCGGGAGGCGTTGCGGACCCTGGATACCGAAAAGCGATTTGACCTGTACCGTCAGGCCGAGGAAGTCGTTATGGAG
>JAKPYU010000365.1 GCA_029568995.1 Candidatus Omnitrophota bacterium
TGCCGCAACGGTCAACAAGTGCCTTCGGTGTCTCGAAGAATTAGGCATCGTCCGCGAGCTGACCGGACAGAGACGTAATCGGATTTACAGCTATGCAAAGTATCTCGAAATCATGAATCGCGGGACAGAGGTTTGAACGGCAGGCGCGGGATGAAAGGTGATTGACGGGGGGCGGGGGAAGGGGGATATTATCCCTAGCTGTTCCCGTTGGATCTCAACTCCCTGGAGGACACGGGCGAAACACCGCTGGTGTATCGGTAGGGCATACCGGATGTGAAACCTTCAATGACCAGAGCACCCTTTCAGGTCCTCGTCTTTCCCTTTCGCCGCTGCAACCAATCCATAATTGAGTATGCCATTTTTCAACGCGCCGACGTGCCCGATACATGGCAGGGCATCGCGGGTGGTGGTGACGACTCAGAAACTCCCCTGCAGGCCGCACAGCGCGAAACCGCAGAGGAAGCCGGTCTTTCCCCTCATACCCACTTCATCGAACTCGCCTCCGTAGCCTCCATACCCGCCCCGGAAATCGGCGGTTTCCTCTGGGGTAACGAAGTTCTTGTCATACCCGAGTACAGTTTTGCTGCCGATGCCACCGGCCAAACCATCGTCCTTTCCGAGGAACATGCCGCGTATCGCTGGCTGCCTTTTGAAGCGGCCCGCAACCTTCTCCGTTGGGACAGCAACAAAGTCGCACTCTGGGAACTGCATACTCGGCTTACCGGTGGGACATAAGATGCTCATGTCTGACCGGCACTATAATCTATCGGCAGGGAAATCGCGCCCGCCTCTTGCCCGGCCCGGTGATGGAATGGCGGAGATTCAGATAACCTGATTGACGGGCCGATGGGGAAGGGGGTATATTATTGATGACGTTGCAGGATGCTTCGAAAAGGGGGAGGGAACAAAGCAAACAGGATGCCTTGGAAAAAGATTGAGTTCTCGCGGGACAACTGGCGACAGATCGACGATGAAATGCGGGGCTTTCGCAGGAAGATCCGCTTTCTCATCGATGAGAACATCCCAGCGAAAGTGTGCGCATTCCTTCGCAAGAAGAAATTCAATTTACAGACCTTGCAGGAAGCAGATCTCAATGGCCGGGACGACGAAGCCATATTCCAATATGCCAAGCAGAAAGATCGTATTCTCATCACACGGGATCGTCACTTCCTGAACGAGCGCCGATTTCCTTTGCAGAACAGCCCAGGCGTTGCCATTCTATCATGCCCGTCAGACGGGGACGATACGCTGATTGATCTCCTGGAACAACTGATCGATGTATACGGCGACAGCCATGATCTGTGGTATGAACAGATAATTCTCTTTCCAGGAGACAACACTTTCTCCATCAGATGCAGAGATTCAACGTCGAGTCGGTCGCGGACCCTGAAGTTCAAATTCCCGAAAAATGGAACGCCAATGATTTGGAGCGATGAGTAGAATGTCCGAGGAGCCGGATGGTACATGCTCTCATGAGACCGCATCACTCAGCCTCACTATAACGGTGGGTCAAGTACTCCACACCACAGGGTAATTCGCATTATGAATTTGATTAATCCCCTACCTTCCGATGCCTTCTACCTCTACCACTATACAAGTACTGAGACGGCAATGAAATATATTTTACCGACCGGAACCCTCATGTTCAATCCATTCAGCAAGGTCAATGACCCGCGAGAGTGCAAACAGTGGGATATCTCACCGTTCGTGCCCATGGACTGGAAATTGGATCTGGAAGGCTACGATACCATCGCAAAACAGGTCTCTGATATCCTCAAATCTAATGCCAAATTACTTTGCTTTTGTCGAGACAAGGATGAAGCCCGGGGGAAGTGGCAACCACGGGCGCTGCTTGATCGGGGATTCGCAAGGCCAAGCATGTGGCATCATTATGGCAACGCCTATGATGGGATATGTTTCATGTTCGATAGGCGCCGTCTTGATTCAGCTTTTAAGAAAGAATTGGACAGCACCCGTCTGATTTCTGGTGCAGTTTCCTATTCGGACGAAGGGATTGTGCCAAATCCGGGGAACGATCCCTTCGTTATTGACATGACGAGAGTTCGCAATATGGATGATTATATACATTCAATTGTAGCGCATCACGCTCAATGGCTGAGCAAACTGTTCTTGCAGAAGCTGACCGACTGGGAAAAGGAATGTGAATATAGATGGATATACTTTGATCGTAACTCAGGCCCCCTGTTCGTGAACTTCGGAAGTGCTTTGGAAGCAATTGTGATAGGAGAGAGGGTGTCGAAAACTCTTTCCGAGGATTTCTACAGATTTGGTGCACGATATGAGGCCGATGTCGCAAATCTGAACTGGAGAAACGGTTTTCCGACTCTTGAATTCTTCACTCAACCGTATGTCACACACAGACATCTCTTGGATAAATAGAGTGCCTGATTGACTCCCCCTGCCCGGCGTCCTATCATTCCAAGAGATTCAGTCTGCATCCTCAGAAAGGTCTCCCATGAACCCCTCCTCCTCTCTCCCCTTCCGATTCGCTTGCTTATCTGCAATCGCGCTATTGTCTTTGATGGGGAATCTACCCTCCAACGCATCCGGGTCAGCACAGGGGGAACGCGAATTGGGCAAACTGGTTTTTCATCAACCAACGGATATCCGGCTTCAATTCGGTGGGCCGATGGGAGAACGCATCCAGGCCAATCTTGAAAACTGGCTTCTTACCGCGCCGGATGCCAATCCCGGCATGATCGAAATGTTCCGCATCCGCGACCGGAAACCGAAGCCGGAACTGGTTCCCTGGGCCGGGGAATTCGTCGGCAAATACCTGATCTCGGCCATTCAGGCCATGCGCATGACCGACGATCCCAGGCTGCCGATTCTTCTCAAGCGCGTTGTCGCGGGACTGGTAGCAACACAGGCGGATGACGGCTACCTCGGCCCGTTTTGCAAGGAGGAACGGCTGCTTGGGAACTGGGACCTCTGGGGCCATTATCATTGCATGTTGGCGCTCCTGATGTGGCACGATGCAACCGGCGATACGGACGCGAGAGATTGCGCCATTCGAGCCGCCGACCGATCTGCAAAACCTACCTGGACTCCAACCGTCGCGTGCTCGACATGGGTTCTCACGAAATGAACATGGCGGTGATCCATGTCCTGGGGCGTCTGTACCGGGATACCGGAAACGAGCGCTACATGCAGATGATGCGGAAGATCGAAAAGGAAATGGAGGAAGCCGGAGACTATTTCCGCCTGGGAACGCGCGGAGTGGATTTCTACAAAATGCCGCGACCGCGCTGGGAAAGCCTTCACGATATCCAGGGCATTGTGGAATTCTATCGCATTACAGGAAACGATGACTACAGGAAGTCCTTTGAGAATATCTGGCGCAGCATAGACCGTTTCGATGTTCACAACACCGGCGGATTTTCAACATTCGAGCAGGC
This sequence comes from Candidatus Omnitrophota bacterium, assembly GCA_029568995.1. Classification (GTDB taxonomy): domain Bacteria; phylum Hinthialibacterota; class Hinthialibacteria; order Hinthialibacterales; family JAKPRU01; genus JAKPRU01. The sequence goes on from JAKPYU010000365.1 coordinate 3,420, forward strand.
CATCGGGAATCCATACACCCCCGGAGCGATTGAGACTTGCTGCACCATCGCATGGATGGCTCTTTCAATTGATATGCTGCAGCTGACCGGCGAATCCAAGGTAGCCGATGCGCTGGAAAGGGCGACCTGGAACCACATCCTCGGCGCGCAGCACCCATCCGGTCGCTGGTGGACCTACGACACTCCGATGGATGGAGTCCGTCGCGCCTCCGCGCACAGCATTGTATTTCAATCCAGGGAAGGGACACCGGAGCTGAACTGCTGTTCGGTCAATGCCCCGCGCGGCCTGGGGATGCTTTCGGAGTGGGGATTCATGGCCGAGGGTGACGCAATCATTATCAACTACTATGGTCCGGTGGAATTGGACGCGACGTTCGGAGACAATTTCAAAGTCCGCATCACAGAAGAAACAAACTACCCGGTCGACGAGCATGTCGTTGTCAGGATCGCACCGGAGGAACCGAGTACCTTTGCGGTCCGATTTCGAATCCCGAATTGGTCTGTCAACACGGCGGTCAGGGTGAACGGAGTTGCTTCTCCAAAGGTCGAGCGTGGAAATTATTTTGAGATTCGCAAGGAATGGAGCACCGGGGATCGTGTAGAACTCGATTTCGATTTCACTGTGCACTCTTTAATTGGCGATGAGGAATGTCTTGGGAAGATTTCCCCGTACCGTGGACCTTTGCTGTTGGCATTCGATTCCCATTTCAATACTTATGATACCCATGATGTCCCGCCTATCGACATGATGAACCTGGTGCCTTCAAAAGCGGATACCCCCATCGGACAATTTGTGCCAATGATTCTCCTGCAATTCCAGGGAACGGATGGGCGACCTGTCGTGCTGTGTGATTTCGCTACAGCGGGAGCTTACGGGACACACTATCTCTCCTGGTTGCCGGCGATACACGTTCCGCCGCCGAGTGTCATTCTCAAGCAGCCTGCCGATCATGAGACAGTGGCATCCGGTCCCATCCGATTTGAGTGGAGCGGAAGTAGAAGAGACACCGGGCGAGTATATACGCTGACAATCTCAGAAGATCCATCCATGGGGAAACCGGTGGTAGAGAGTGACGGTATCCGTCAGCCGGTGCGATTCGTCAATTATGATTTCGTTCCCGGAAGGAATTACTATTGGAGGATCATGTCTTATGTGTCCGCAGAAGCCTTGCCCCTCCGAACAGAATCATATTCCTTTACTGTAGATGTTTCCCTGGAGAATCCTCTGCGAGAATTCGCCGACAATCCGGCGCTGGTTGAATTTCGCGAAGATGGACTT
>JAKPYU010000369.1 GCA_029568995.1 Candidatus Omnitrophota bacterium
AACGCTCACAGACCAGAAGATCGGGCGCAGAACGTATTCCGGGGCATGGCATATCATCTACGCGAAGCCGAGACTGGACAGCGAAGATCATTCTGGATGGATTGAATTGTTCCTCGCACAGCCGCAGTTGACGCTGGAGGGATTCGAGGATGCCGGAACTCCGGACGAACGAACAAACACCTACGCGCTGCGCGTTCCAGAAGCCACGGCACAGACCGTGATGGACGGATTCAAGTCTTTGCACCCGCTGGGCTCATCTGCCCGGTATATGGGACACGCCGATGAGGGACTTGTGAACCTTGTGCTTTCAACCTCAACCGCAACTGCCGAAATGCTGAACCTGACCGGACTCAGGGCGGCGTGTGACACCATCATAGACATCCACTTCGCATGGGGCTACACCTCTGCCGAAATATCGGCTTTCTACAGCCTGCATAGCGGATCAACCGCGGCGGGAGTATCTGTAGAGTTCCCGCGTCCTGTGAGGCGTTCGGACGGATACTTTGACGCGATGGTAATTGTCACCACCAAAACGGCCAGCGTGGTCACGATCACGGTCACGGTTGGCGACAAGATCACAAGGGCCATCACTGCGGCATGGAATGTCAGCAAAGAGACGGTATCCGCGGCATCTTCTACCTACGAGAACGCGGAAAGGGGATCAATCGGAGAGTTCACCGTCACTCGGAACAACGAGAACTGCACCTATGACTATGTGGGTGTCCTCACAACGCGCACAGACGATCAGGGCGTGACAACATTTGGCGGTGTGGGCATAGAAGAGCGCGTGGAGCGTCACACCGGCATTGACCCATCTGCAACCTTCATCAGTATCGGGGTCACCGATGGAGAAAGCTATCAGGACGAGCTACAGCCGGAAGACGATGGCCTCTGGGCGCGGATATTGCGTAAGATCACCCGCAAGGCTATGACATCTGCACCTGCGGTTGCCGGCGATTACCGAGCACAGCAGTCCGTTGTCGTTGGTCAGATCAAAAAGTCTGATGCCGCAGACATTGGGAACGAGTCTATTGCAGAAGGGGTGTCTCACGAAGTCATGGGGCTCCAACTCGCGGAAGATGGGATGCTCCAATATATCAAAGTCACCACCACGGAGGAGGCGCATAGCGGGGCGGTAACGGGCGGCGAACAGTATTCTTCGGAGGTACAGACCGTTGGTGTTATCGGCGAGAGTAGCGCGGCTACGCTCAATGAGGCCGCCGCTGTTGGAAAATCCACCAGCTTCCCCTTCATGCAGGTGGCGCGAAACGGGATGATAACCTATATCAAGCGGGTTTTGACAAAGACGGCGTTACAGCGGAATGACATGGTTGCTGGTAAATACTTATTCAAGGAAGTACGCAAACAGGGAATCAATACAGAACCATCTGCTGTTCCCGCAAATGCCGCACTGACAAAGGGTACGCGCAGGGATGTCTCCTTGTCTCAAATGAACGACATGGGACAGACAGAATATACGGTTGTTGACACCACGGCAGTCGAGCAGATTGATGGGCCTGTGTATGCCGGTAACGAGATCGGGACAACCATCAAGCGGTATCTGACCGTTGCGAGGAATGCGACCGCGCTTCCGACCTGCGGAGCCAATGACCGTCTGCGCTTTGAAATCACGGATGATGGGCTGTATGACTACATCGTGCAGAGCCTTGTGTCAACCGGCGATGTATCCGTTGTCGCGCGAAAAAGCCACAAATACGAATTGCGTTTCTTGGGAATGGATCATAACCGGGATGGAGCAACCACTATTGAGAAGTTCAGCATTTGGCGTGAATTGTTCCGAAATGTCACAGAAACACTTGTTCTCACCTTCAGTTTGACCAAAATGGACGCAGACCCAACAACCGGATCGGGAAGTGCAAGCGGATATACCGAACAGGAAAGCATTGTGGATCAGATTGGCGAGAACATTTGGGTGAAGCGCACACTGACGGTCACAAAAGGCCCGTGGGAAAGAGGACAGTACATGATTGACTCCCTTTACCAGTACACCAAGAATACCGATTCCTGACCATGAAGAATATCAGTAAAAGCCTGTTCAGCAAGTGGGGCGCGGGGGAACAGAACCCGCGCCAGTTCCGCTTCATGCCGACATTGAGCAGGACATTCGGCCCCGGAGAGAACCCGAACACCGGCAGGAGCAAGTCGCTGTTTGAATCCCACAAGACCAGC
>JAKPYU010000375.1 GCA_029568995.1 Candidatus Omnitrophota bacterium
CGCTCGGAATGACAATATGCGTCACAGCTATTTGGAGACATACTCCGGGCAGCTGGTTGCATTGGGGCGTTCCGGGCGGGTGCAGATATTTCCATAATTCCACTTGCAGGTGTCGCACAGAAAGGCATCTTCGTGCAGAACAGAGCGAACCTTGGAGGTGAACCGCCTCCACTTTGTTTTCCAGTCTTCTCGATTCATGATCTCTTATTGCATTCTCCTGTAAAAAAGGATAAAGCGACAGGATCTGCGATCAAGGGCCGGAAAAACCATGTCCTACCATGCAACCGAGGCGGTGACCTTACGTCGGTGGCGGACGCAAGAAGCGGATGCCTTGTATCTGTTGTTTACGGAATCCCTGGGGAAGGTCACCGCGAAAGCCCGTGGAGTGGCGAAAAGTACCAGCCGGATTGCCGGAATGCTCCAACCGCACAGCCGGATTCATGTGATCCTGTATCAGAAGCAGGAAGATCAGGATGTCTTAAGCGTAACGCAAGTCTCGCTTGTCCGGCGCTACTCCCGTCTTCAGGGCAACTTGAAAAGCCTGTCACTTGTCGCCTGTGCCGCCGAATTGATCGACTTCTGCACGGGCGAGGGGGAGCCGAACCCGGTGATTTGGTCTCTGCTGACGAAGTTGCTGGATTTCTGGGAAGAAAACGAGGCGACGGAGGCCCAGTTGGCCGCGTTCGCGCTACGCATTCTGAAAGAGACCGGGTTCGAGCCGCATCTGGCTGCCTGCGCCAAGTGTGGAGTTCAGGAGCGATCCGAGTGGTACTACAGTCCCGAACGGGGCGCGGTCCTCTGTCCCGGTTGCCGTCGGACCGAACGTCTCGCACTCTCCGGAACAGCGGTCGTCGCCATGGCACGGCTGACCGCCGGGGAAAGACTCTCCGCGCTTCACCTGAAGGAACAGGATGTCAAAGACATGCTTCTGTTCCTGGATGAACACATCGGCTATCATGTCGGTCAGAGGTTGCGAGCGCTGAGGGTGTTGCAGCAGATCTCGGTTCCGCCTGATGTAACGAAATAGGCGCAACATGTATTGTCATTCCGAACGAATGTGAGGAATCTCGATAATAACAGGGCAGATACGGCTTGCGGATGAGATTTCTCCCTTCGGTCGAAATGACAGGAATAGCACAATGCTGAAGCCAAATCCGA
>JAKPYU010000380.1 GCA_029568995.1 Candidatus Omnitrophota bacterium
TCGGATTTGCGTTGATTCAACTGCATGTCCGCCCAAGCCATGTACCGCCGGGCATCGCGCAGCTGCTGATCGACCACTGCTTCTTTGGATTGCTGTTCCTCTATGCGGCAAGTCTTCGGGCGGTGGGGTGGTTGCGAATTGACACCCGGACATCCGGCAATTGACTTGTCTGTGTCAGCCGGATAACAGTGGCGGGAGACCGCATCTTCTCCCCAATTCCCCATCAATGGTGGAAAGATCTTTAGCTCCCTCCCCGTTCACGGGGAGGCTGGGGTAGGGGAGTGTGGAAGGTCCGGGTAGGGGAATGTGGATCACTCCCGATCACCTTTTCTTGCAGGCGTTGGGCTGCTAGCATGAATCCTGATGTTGATATTTCATATTCAGAAAGGATAGATCCATGAAAGTTTCTCGTTTCTTCATTGTGCTTGGGATTGCCGGTCTGTTTCTTGCGCCGTTTGCATCGGCGCAGATGACCTCTCCCCCGGAATGGAAGCCGCTGTTCAACGGCACGAACCTGGATGGGTGGCATCTGAAGGTCCCGGCAACGGACCGAGATGTCCCGAGTTGGGCGGCGGTCAACGGCGTGCTGGTGAATGTTCCGCCCTCGGAGAAGGGCCGGCACGGAGTCGACTTGGTCAGCGATATTACGCTGGGCAGCCATGAACTTTTTATCGAATTCATGGTCCCCAAGGACAGCAACAGCGGCGTGTATATCATCGGGCAGTATGAGATCCAGGTGTTTGACAGTTTCGGCGCAAACCCGCCCTCGAAGACCGACTGCGGCGGCATTTACAACATCATTGCCCCCAGCGAAAACGCCTCTCTTGCGCCCGGTCTGTGGCAGAGTTTTCATGCCATTTTCCACAAGGCCAAAGTGGACAAGAGCGGCAAAGTTCTCCAGAAGCCCCGGATCACCGTCTATCACAACGGTAAGCTGGTAATCGACAACCAGGAGATCGAAGGCGTGACCGGCGCGTCTCTCAACAAAGATGTCATCGAGCAAGGCCCGCTGTACCTCCAGGGCAATCATGGGATGGTGTTCTATCGCAACATCTACTACAAAGTGATTCCGGACTGATAACCGCCCGGTAGTCGAGCACGAAACAACAAGGCCGGTCCCTGGAATGGTTAAGGGGGCCGGCTTTGTTTGTCGGTTTGATGCTGGGGCTGGTATCCTGTATTCCGAACCCGTACCCCGACCCTCTCCCGGAGGGAGAGGGGGAAGAAAGAGACGCAATCTCCACGCTAGATTTCTTTCAAGCGAATCTCTACCAATTTCGACACGTGGATGGACATCGGGCCGAAGATACCGGACACGGTGTGGTTCTCGTAGACATGCCCGCTCGGATGACCGATGGCGAAATGCGGCCCCAGGGTGTTGTAGACAAGTATTTCTACAACGTTCTTTCCGGGACGCACTGCGCTGCTGATATCGAACCGGTACGGATGCCAGAGACGCACACCGCAGGATTTCCCGTTGACCATTGCCTCCGCTGTGCCGCGCACCCGGCCCAGATCGACTACGAAACGCGCAGATTCTTCGTCGGGAAGATCTACCTCAGCGGAATAGACCATGCCGCCGCTGTAATGCGGCAGGCCCAGTTGATCCCACGACCCGAAGGGAATTCGTCCCGTGCCGACTTCGATGGTGATCGGATCCAGTAATGCGGCGCCCTCTTCGTATCCGGGCATTGACTGGATGCGCAACGCCGCCATCCGTCGGGGATTCATCGGATCGGCTAATTGTGCAAGATATGCGTCCCCTTGCTTTTCCAATACCGCCGGATTGCCGTTGACATAAAGTTCGGCTTTGCCGGGCGTCTTTAACGCTAATGACACAGCTCCCGGAGGAAGGAGGAAGCGATACCAGCCTGGCTTCGGTGCTTCTGTTCCCGTGCTGTATGTCAGGCGGCTAAACGGTTCGGGCAGCGGCGGCTGATCGGCCAGCCATCCGCCTTGGGGCAGCGGGTGAGGACGTGGGCGCAACAGCATCAGCGCGGGATCGCCCATATACGAGGTACTGGGGCTGTTCAAGATCCGGGCAGGTTTCGCGGCTTGTCCTTTGTCGGAAGATACTTGAAATGAATTGTCGGAGACAAATTGGATTTCACGGCCGTCTGCCAGAACAACTAATCCGTCCAGCAACAGGCCGGTCGTCTGGCCGACATCGCGAGCCTCAATCTCAAGTCGGTTCTCACCTTGTTGTAGAAATTGTTTGATGTCGTAACGCTCCGCGCGGCTTGTGAAGTACGGATCGAAATTCCCCTGATCGGCTACCAGTCTTCCATTCACACGAATCTTATGTAGATCACCCAGTGCGACAATCATCTCGCCGGACTTGATTTCCCCGGGAATCTGTATTGTTTTCGTGAACAGACTGATTCCCGTGGAACCGGATTTCGGCGACCAGATCCACTCGGGATCATCCGGGATACCCTGGAGTGGAAGGAATTGATAGAAGAGCCGCATCGTTCCGTTGGTTTTGCGGGAAGCCAGAATCTCCAGTCGGTTTGGACCGGGCTGGAGTCGGACGGGGCCGTGCGATTTCCGGGCTTCCTGTATTCCCTGGAATGGAACCTCTTTGCCGTTCAGGAATGCGCGACGCAGGGCATCTCCGCCTGTGCGCAGAGTGGCATCGAATGCTTCCGGGGCATCGATATTCACCGTGGCTCGTACCAGGTAGACATCATCGGCCAGGACAGGACCCAGGTCGATGAAATCCTCCGGGATGCGGCCCTTGCCGCCCAGTGCGCTGTAGAAAACGGGATCTTCATTGATACCGAGTTTCAGCGAGTAGACGGAAGGCTTGAATGTCCCGGTATCCTGCGGCGGGGCTGCGACAGTCTCGAAGGTCTCTCCGGCGGCGAGTTTCAATGGTCCGGTCCATTCGGCGCGTGGTCCGAATGAGGCGATTACTGTTTCCCAGCCGCTGTCGTCGAAATCGGGAGATTTCCAGGCGCTGGTATCCGCGCCTTCCGTTTCAGAGTGGAACCGGGTGGAGCGAATCTCTACCGGAATCGGGCCGTCGGATGGAGGCCAGGCAAAACATCCGTACTTGTTGTCACAGGTAGGCTTGAGGGTGCAATTGAGGGGGCCGGGGATGGGGATGTTTTGTTGTGGTTGGTTTTCGGCGGTTCCCTCAAAGGTCTGCTGACGGATCTTCATACGCACCTGTGGCGGGGCGTCCGGTCGCGGAAAGCCGCGAACAACGATCTCCTTTTTATCGGCGCTCCATTCCCAGCTCACCATATCCAGGCCGGATTTAATCTCATGCGGATCGTCGGAAGTGGGCGGGCGAAAGGAAATCAGCGGGGCGGGAGTGTTTGACAAATCCACTTCGACGGTTGTTTCCCGGAGGACGCGAGTGTAATTGTAGAAGGGTCGGACCTCGCCGCTGAGGGAGTCCCACATCTCCGGCACGCCATTTGAGGCAAATTTGATGGTCCTCCTTTTCCCTTGTGAGGCCTCGGTCTCCCAGAGGTTGCGCTTGTTGATATTGAAACGCTCCGCGCCGTTTTGTTTTGTCTCATTGTCGGAGAGAATAAAGTAGAAATCGCGGTTTTCGACCGTTCGTTTGAGAGCCGACAATGTCTCCTCTTTGATATATCCCAACCCAAAATCTCTGAAATCCACTGTATAAGCCGGAATTACCATACGGGTATTCCTCAGAATCTCGATAGTTTTTTTCGGGAGTACCGCCTTGGAGTGCAGTGTCTGACACAGGGCATCGAACCGTTCCGCCGAAACCGAGTGGTCGCCGGGATACTTGGGGGCCTCTCCCATAATAATAACTGTTCCGCCCTGCTCCGCGAACTGAGTGAGAAGGGCGAGAGTCTCTCCATAGAGAACCGTTGTCCCCGGAAGGACCACCACCCGGAACCGGATATCGCCGATCCGCAGGGTATCTTTCTCTACTACTCCGCGACGAATAGAGTCTTCATCGACAATGATGTAGTCAATGCCATTGTCCCGAAAGACGTGCTGGGCTTCCCAGTAAAGCCGGTTAGCCTCGTGCGCGGGGGGCGAGCCTTTTCCGAATCCGGAGAAGCCATGGACCGTGTTGGAGGGACGTAATACCCCCACTTCAACGACATGCGTTCCCTGCGAGAGAACAGAGGTCAGGCGTGAAATGTAGTCGGCAAACACCTTGTAGTGCTTGAAATAGGGCTGCCGCCATCCGGTATCGGGTGGCGCCCACTCCCAGTATGAACCGTGAATCGAGTAATAGATGGCGTGCGGATTGAACAATGTGCCACCGTTCACGAGCCAGGGATTGAGAAGCGTATTGATTTCCTCAACGGTCTGTCCCCAGCCGCTGGAATGAAATACTTCCGCCCAGACACGGGGACGTTTGTAAAGGTCGGCCATGGACTGATGGGCTTTGCAGTCGCCGTCCATATCGTTCCCGGGTGCAGAGAAGTGGCGCATGGTTTTGAAGTAATCGATATAGAAGGAGTCGCCCCGAACGGGATCGCCATTCCGTACCGTCTGATCGTAGCCGCACAGCAATCCGTATTTCTCATGCCATTCGTGCAGCGGAATAAAGAAGGCTTTCTCACACAATTCGGCGGCGATATCGTTTGCATCGCAGCGGATCTGGATCGTTGTCGGGCCGTCGGGATTACCGAATTGATCCGTTACGTTATCGTACAGTGCGGGCAGGCACTCCAGGATGTCGTAACCTTTCTGCTTGCGAAACTCCTCCGGAAATCGTTCGGAGAATCGCGGAAGCATGGGAAATTCATCCTGGAACGAACCGGCGATAGACTTTCCAAGTTCCGGGCCGAACCGTCGTTCCATTTCACCGTGAACAATATCAATCAGTGCGGCTCCCGCGTCGGGATTCTGGTAGTCGAATCCGCCGGGAAGCGTGTAGTAGAGTTGGATGCTGTGTCGTCCTTCGGGGACGGAAACGCTCAATTTCCCATCGGAGATCTTGCCTGTCAGGTTGCGGACGTCGTGGATCTGCGTGTCGATCTGCATCTCGACGCCGGAGATTGTTCCCCATTGAGGTCCGACAATATCATCCACGGAAGATGCCTGATCCCAGGAGGAATCGTCAAAGTCCGGCTGTGTCCAGCCTTCGGGAGCCTGGGCGGATATGCGGAACTGGGTGTCGCTGACAATACGGGGTGCGCGCTCCCCGGTCGGAGACCCCGATGTGTTCTCGTTCTGGAAAACCAGTTCGAGTACAAGAAACGCCATGCCGCCGAGATTTTCCCCGATTACCGCAAGGACATTCTTCCCGGGGCGAAGATGCTTGCCGACGGCGTAATGCTCGGCGGTGTGGATATCTCCGCCGAGTTCCTCGACATCGCCGCCGACACGGACTCCGTTAATATAGGCAATGTAGTTGTCATTGCAGGTGATGTGCAATTCCGCTTCCGGGGGAACAGTGTCAAGATCGAAGGTTCGGCGGAAGTAGCGCTTGCACTCGAGGGTCACGGAATCTTGATCCCAGATCCAGTGCGGAAACGCGAAATTGTTTTCATCGGGAATCGCGGAGAACGCGGCGAGGGCCGTTCCCCCGGTCGGGACCTGTAATTCCACATCGGTGGGACCGGTGACCGTGCGTTCGGTGCGGCGCAGGTCGATTCCACGAAATTCGGGGTGGTCTCTGACCACGCGGGCCTGAAGCCCCGAGCCGGAGAATCCCAGCTGATCGTAGAACCACAGCCTCACGCCGACTTCTTTTCCGACCTGGAGGGCATAACCGAACAGGTCCCACCATTCTTCGGACAGGAACGGCGGCTCATCGGCGGCGCTTCCGTACAGCGGCCCGGAAGGAGCGAGGTTGAGAATCATCGCGTTATGAATCCCACCGGCGGCCATCTGCTCCAGTTGGAACCGGATGCGTTCTTTCTCGATGGGGTCCCCGCTCCACCACCAGATCGGCACCGGCGAGAATTCGGGTGGAGCTTCGCGGAAACGGCTCGCCAGATCGTCAGCGGAAAAAGCCGTCAGCGGCACGGCCAGGGAAAGAACAGCTATCCAGAAGCAGGTCTTTTTCATCACGCAATCTCCTCGTTCGAAATACTCTGAGCGCCATGAGAACGATACATCAAAACAGGCTGCAAGCTGAAGACCCAAGGCTGCCGGGGCCTCTGTCCTGTCCGTTGGTCTTTGTTGCGGTTTTATCTTACGCCGGGCAAGGTTTGCTGATATGCTGCGGCGTTGTCGGGCGAGCCGGAAATTGACCCGATGACGTTGAAGCGCCTGCCAGGCTATTCCAAACTCAGGAGCATACGATTATGCACCGACGATCCGTCACTTTCAGAATGTGTCTTGGTTTGTTTCTGACTTTCGCTTGCGGTTTTGTTTCCGCCGCGCCGGTCCCCGTGTATCAGGCCGACCAGGTGGGGACCTATTTCAGGGAATGGCTGCTCTGCGGTCCGTTTCCGAACACGCTTCCGGGAGATGAGGATGTGACCGACTATAAGCACAGCGAACGCTGTGTCGGATTCTTCGGCGATCTTCTCGAATCCATCGGCGGAGAGAAGAATGCGAATCCCAAGGACGGCGAGGCCGGGTGGTATTACTTCAAGTCCGATTCCGATTTGATCCGCCTGAATGATATTTTCGATCCGAACGAACTTGTGGTGGGGTACGGGTTCTGCCTGATTGAATCGCCGCAGGACCAGCAGGCCATGCTCTCATTCGGCTGTAATGATGGCGGTCGAGTGTGGTTGAACGGGGAGATGGTCCATGAAATTCATTTGGCCGATGGCCGCTGGCTGGAGAAGGATGACGATTATGTTCCGATCCAGCTCAAGAAAGGGATGAACCGGCTACTGGTTAAAATCGACGAGGGCAGCGGCGATTACGGATTCGTTGTCCGCCTGCTGGAGTACAAGCAAACGGTATCGGAGTTGCGGAAAGACCTGGAAACGCACAAGCATCTTTCGGTTGTGACGCTTGAGGATGAACTGACGATCCTGTTCGGTACACCGCACCGGATCGAGGCGCTTGCGGTTCCGGGGACAAAGGTGAAATTCGAGATTCTTGATAAATCCGGCCGGGTGTTTCGGACATTGTTCGGGCAGCCCGGTTTTCTGGTAACTTTGCCGCTTCAGGGTATCCCGGAGGGGGATTTTTCAGTGAGAGCGTCGTTTGAGCTGGCGGAAGGCGCTGCAGCGGTTTCGGAAGTACGTCATTTCAAGGGCCGCCTTCCGCGCCACAATCTACCCGAACGTCTGGGTGCGGACCTGGCTCTGCGGGATGAGAACGGGAAACCGTATCTGCCTATCGGGACATACGGCGCTCCGCAAGCCGACTATGAAACCATCCACAAGGCGGGATATAACTTCGTCGTGGGCGGGGCAAACGATCTCGACGCCGCCCAGGCCGCCGGGCTGAAAGTTGGGATCTCCATGCACGGGGAAGGCGAGAAATGGCTGGACAGTCTCCGAGAGACGGTCCGAGCAAACCGGGAGCATCCCGCGCTGCTTTTCTACATGCTGTTCGATGAACCGGGATACAACCGGGCGGATCTGATGCTGATGTACGATGCGTACAATTTAATCCACAAGGAAGATCCCGTTCATCCGGTCTACCTGGTGATTACTAATCAAAGGGTTTACGGGACTTTCGGGCGATGCTGCGATGTGCTTGCCATTGATACGTATCCCATTTCACGCGGCACAATCGAGGGTGTCGGCGATTGCATTCTGAAAGCATATCGGCTTTCGGATGGCGATATCCCGGTGTGGCATTGCGGGCAGTTGTTTGCCTGGCCTGCGGACCGGTATCCCACTCCCGCTGAGCACCGGATGATGACCTATATGACCGTTCAGTCCGGTGCCAAGGGATTTCTCTGGTACACGTTCAAGTGGGGGCAGGGATCCCTGCCGGATGATGAGCCGGTTTTGTGGCAGGAGCATAAAAGGATCATGGCGGAACTCAAGGAACTGGAGCCGGTGATCGTCTATCCGGGGCTGGGAGAACGTCTGGGCACAGGGAACTATTTCCTGAGAGCCTCCGCCAAACGAGGCCCCGGTGGAGAGACGTATGTATTCGCTGTCAACACCTCCAAGACCGAGACGCTGACCTCGAAAATCCAGCTACCGACAACCTTCACGGGCGAGATTGAAGTCTGGAAAGAGAATCGCAAGGTTCGTGTTGAGGACGGACTTCTTGTGGACCAGTTTGAGCCGCTGGGGGTGCATGTGTATCGGTTTCGGTGAGGGGGGAGTGGAGAAGATCCTCACCCCTGGCCCCTCTCCAAGTATGGAGAGGGGGAAAGGAGAGGGATTCCCGGAGGGAGAGGGGGGAAGAGGATTTATCAGCAGGGGCAGGGGCAACCCACCGTGGTTGCCCTTTTACATTTATCTACCGATATTCACCACTTGCTGAGGTCCCAGGTGGCGGTGTTTCGGCGCATGACATGGCGATGGGTGCGGCGGAGCCAGAAGTCGGTGTTTTCGACGGCTTCGTCGATGGTGATGGTGTCGTGGCAGAGGTCCTCGCGGATTCGGCGCATCGTGTCGAAGAACTCGGTTGAATATACGGAGAGCACGAGGGCGTGCCAGTCGAGATACCGTGGACTCTGCATTTTTTCCAACGCGGCCTCCATCAACGGCTCATAAAGAGGCAGCGGTTTTGCGCCTTTCACGCCGGGAATGGTGAATCCGACTTCATTGACAAGGAACTCGGCGTTTTCGGGAGTTGTGAGATACATCAGCCAGTCGATGCAGAGGTCCACCACGCCATCGCGCACGGCGGTGTTGGTAACCTGCCAGGTTGTCGTGCAACCGGCATTCCCGGCTCCTGCCAGCGGATACCCGCCGAAGGGGCTGTCCTCCGGTGAGATTTCCGGGAACGGGATGACGGTGTATCGGAAGTTGCGCCGCGTGTCGTCTTCCACCTGTCTCATATAGAACGACAAAGCCTCAAAGAATGCGAGTTTCCCTTGAAGAAAGGCATACATTCTGTCGACGCTGAGGTATCCGGGCACGAAGTAGTTCATCAGTTCCTTTGCCAGTCGGAACAGTTCCCGAAGACGCCCGTCATCGGTGCGCAGGATTCCTTTCTCCACGGCGCGGGCCATCTCCTGCACGTCAATAATGCCGTCTTTTCGAAGGACATCCATCTGCGGAATGAGTTCTCCCCAGATTGCAGAAGCCAGCACACAGTCGATAAACAGCATGTCGCCGGGATGATAAACCATGTAGCCCGCCTGTTTCACTTTCTCACAGGCAGCGATCAGTTCGCCGAACGTTTTTGGCAGAGAGGTGACCCCGGCTTCCTCCAGGATATCCAGATTGCACAGAAGGCCGACACCGACCGTGTCCGGCGCAACCCAGTAGAGTTTCCCGTCCAGAGAGCGCATGGCATCCTGCCAGACCGGATAGAACAGGTCATTCCAGCGGGTGTTTCCGGGGACGTAGGGATTGGATTTCTCCAGGTGTTCATCCACCGGGATCACCCAACCCTTTTGAAAATCATTGTCGCGAACGAGGCCCATGTTTTGATAAATAATATGGGGAATGGTTCCAGCCATGAAATTCGAGACGCACCAAGCGCGGTACGCCAACTCGCGGGGAACGCGGACCAGTTCGATTCGAATACCCGGATGAAGCGCCTCCCAGCGATCCGCAAGGACACGGATGTTCTTGCGCGGATAGGGATTTGTTTCCGACCGAACCTGGCTGTCCGTCGGATAGTAATCGAAGGTATCACTCGATGGCGACATCCGCAGCACGGTTTCCGCACCGGGCGGGATGGAGACTATCCAGACCAGACAAACTGCCAGGAACGTGACAGGAAATCGCATTTGCTTCTCTCCCAATACAAGCGTTTTGATCTGCCCTATAATATAGAGAATTTCATTGGAGAGGTCGCCGGGACGGGATCAGGCATTTTCCCGGCGAGGTTGACTCCGACAGATTCTCCACAAGGGATAGGAAGGGTACGGAGATGTCCTGGTTTTCGGTTCTTGTCATCTTTCTGATTCTGATGACCTTTTCGGCGGTCGTGCTGATCGTGTTGGGGATTGTGGTATTTCTGTTCTGGTGGTCCAAGGAGGAGAAGCGTCCCTCAAACACGGCGGACCATTTCGCATTCCAGGTGTCGGATCTGAAAAAATCGGTGGAGTTCTATACCAATCAATTGGGGCTGAAACTCCTATCCACGAACATTGATGAAGACCACCATGAGGCCTTTGCTTTGATCGAATTGGATGGGGGGAACCTGGAGTTGCTTCAGATGCTTGATGAGGACAACAAGCCTCTTCCGATTCTGGAGAAAAAAGAGATTCATCCGCCTTACTGTCCACACCTTGCGATTAAGACCAAGGACATGGACAAACTGGTCCGGTCTCTGCGCGAAAAGAATCTGCCTATTGTGAAAGGACCGCTGGAAATCCCCGGCACGGTTCGCTGGCTGTACATCGCCGATCCCGACAATAATGTTGTGGAATTTGTGCAGTGGGTGTGAGCGATTGCGGATTGTGGATTGCAGATTGCGGATTATCGTTTACAGATTACCATTGCGGAAAGAACCCCTCTCCCTCCGGGAGAGGGCTGGGGTGAGGGCAGGCAGCAGACCTCCCATACTCCCATCATCCTTCCCGTCTACCCCTTTTTCTCTTCGTTTCTTTATGCCTTCGTGTCTTTGTGTTTCAGTGTCTTCTTCGTGCTTTCGTGATTCACTCCACCCCATTCTCCCCCCTTCTTTCCCTCTCCAAAAAGGGAAAGGCAGTCCTTCCGCAATCCCCAATCCGCAATCCGCAATCAATAATTGAATCCCCTGATCCGTTTTATCGTATGAATAGATAGAAGAGACGAATTACCCATTTACGGGGGAAGATCGAAATGAACCGAACGCTTTGCGATATACCCATTCACGAGAGGCGCCGTCCATTCGGTGCCGCCGGTCCTGGCCGAAACCGGCACCGTGCCGATGACGGAACCGACCGAATTGCCCGATTAACTCGCGCCTTGCGGGCCTACGGACAGGATATTCCCGGTTCGCTCATGCCGGGGCCGGAAGATGTGTGCTGGATTGACTGAACTCAGTACACGCATTCCCGCGCAGCATCGGCGTAGATACGCAGGTTTTCCGGCGGGGTTTCGAAGAAATGATCCGATGCCGAGAGAATATATCCGCCATCCCGCCCGAATCCCTCAAACAGCCGCAGCACCTCGGCGCGGATCTGGGCGGGTGTACCGTGGGTCAGGACATTTAATTGATCCATGCCGCCGATCATCGCAACTCGTCCACCGTACACATCAACCACCTTACGCAGATCAGTGATGTTCCCGCCCATCCCCGGCGGCGAGAGGGTTTCCGATACATCGGTCTCGTTTTCCAGAATCAGATCGAGAATGTGCATCATGCCGCCGCAGGTGTGGTAAGTGCAGATATGCCCTGTATTATGAACGGCGCGGTGAATCTCGCGGTCGTACGGAAGACAGAACTCTCGATGCAGGCGCGGTGAGATCAGCGTATCGCTGCTTGCGCCGCCGCCGGTTTCAATCAAATCGAACTTTGCCCCTTTCAGAGATTCCTCGATGAACTGCAATTTCTTTTCGAGCAGAATCTTCAGAAACGCATGCACCCAGTCCGGGTGATCCTCGGTTTCCAGAATCAGGCGATCCGTCTCAATCAGGCAGCAGGCGTGTTGCCAGCAACCGGCCTGGTCGCCCCAGACGAAACCGCGAAGAATCCCCGCATCGCCGACTTCATCGTAAGCCGCTGCGATTTTAGCGCGGTCTAATTTGGCGACGGGCATGTATTTACGGATCAATTCGATATCCTCATGCCGCTTGACAAGGTATTCGGTGATCCAGGTGGTTTTGAGATTCCCGCCGGTCTTATATGTCAATACGCCTTCGGGAGTCGTGATCGTGTGGTGCAGGATCTTGTTGTTGGGATTGGGGTCGATGACCTCGATTTCTTCGCGCCACTGCGGAGTCTGAACAATGTATTGTTCCGCATTGGGAATCCAGAACTGGCCCATGGCCTCGAAATACTGAATGGCCGCATCCATTCCAGTCATTTGAAACGCAGTGAGCGGATCGACGCCACCCATGTAATGGTCCAGGTGGAATTGCTGCCACTGGTGGATGGTAACCGGCAGGCGGTCCGGTTTTTCGCGGTGCAGGGCGCGCATCATGCGTTCTTTCGAGGTCATGGCGGATCTCCATTCAAAAGTGTGCGCGTATTGTAACATAATCCGTTCCGCAGATTGCCGGGAAACACCGGATAGAAAAGAGGCGAAATGAGTATTCAAGTTCAGTTTACCGAAGAGGATTGGGAACGGATCGAGCGAGACTGGTCGGCTTGGTGGGCGGGAGATCTCTCGCGACCGTTGGTTCTCATCGAAGGTTTGGATAAGGCCGCGATGCAAGGGGTCCCGGAACCGGAAGCCTTCACGTCGAATTATCCGATGGAGATGTCTGCCGATGAGGTCCTGGACCGATATCAGCCGAAGATCGAAACGACCCGCTATTACGGGGATGCGTTCCCGAAATGGCAGCCAAATTACGGGCCGGGGATTATGGCGGGTTTTCTGGGCGCGCGGGTCCATTCCGTGCCGGAGACGGTCTGGTTTGAACCGTTGGAGGCGCGAAAACTTGAGGAAATCCGTATTGAGCATGACGATCGGAATCCCTGGTGGAATCGGATTCGGGACCTGACACTCGCAGCGATGGATCGTTGGGGGGACAACGTTGCGATCACACATGCGGATTTGGGTGGGAACCTGGATATCCTGGCGTCACTTTACTCCACCGAGGCACTGCTGATGGCTCTCTATGATGAACCGGAGCAGGTGATGCGGCTTGTCGATGAAATCACGCCGCTCTGGATTTGGTATTACGAAAAACTGGATGCGATTATCCGACGCAAATGCCGGGGCACAACACCCTGGGCCTCGATCTGGTCGCCGCAGCGCTGCTACATGTTGCAATGCGATTTCGCGTACATGATCTCGCCGGAGATGTTTGAACGATTTGTCATGCCGGATCTTGCTGCCTGCTGCGAATACCTGGATCACGGTTTCTATCACCTGGACGGCAAGGGGCAGATTCCTCACCTGGATCTGCTTCTGTCCCTGGACAGGCTTCGCGGCATTCAGTGGATTACCGGAGACGGTGTGCCGCCGCCGGAGAAGTGGATTCCCTTGCTGAAGCGGATTCGAGACGGAGGGAAACTCTGTCAGCTGTATGTTACCCCGGAGGGGGCACTGGAGATTGTTCGCACGCTGGGCGGGCACGGATTTGCGTTCTCGATCTGGAATTCCATGTCCGAGGATGAGGCAACGGATTTCCTAAAAGTATTTCATACCTGCTCCTGAAGGAGACCCCGATGAACATTTTGATACTCCTTTCTTTAATTCTCGGCTCTTCTGGGCCGGTGATTGATGGACAGAGTGGACACCTGGCGATAACAGGAGAATTGCAGGTTTCTCGTTCAGCAGGGAATCTTCTGAGCCGACCGGCTGCTGTGGATGCCTCGTCGTTTATTGCACCAGGAAGCGGATTTCATTTGATAGATGCCTTCATTGTGGAGGATTCTATTCTGGTTGATGGCGAGGAAATCTGGCCGATGCTGCCTCAGAGTTACGGGATATTGCTGGATTCCGGTCGCGGTGTGGTGATGGCGCAGGATCAGATCTTCCATTCAGTAGCTCTGCTGTATTCCCTGGAAGGGGAATCGAGGATCATTGCCAGGGAGAGACCGGATTCGGAATCCGCGTTCGAACTGGGTGTTCTGGGATACTCACAGGGCATCCTGGTTCTTCGGGCGGATGATTATATCGAACGTCGCAGTATTTTGATTCGCATTACCGGCGACTGGGGGGAGGGAATTGAAGCGCCGAAGGTTATCCCATCCGCCGATCTCAACCAGGACGGGAAGATCGATTCGAAAGACCTTCTGAGATTCCAGGGCTGGTGGTACCGGGAGGCGATGTAGCAGAGTTGTCTGGTTACTCGTTCGGTAGGATGACGACCTGGTCGGGGGGAATGGACACGGTGATGTCTCCCTGGAGAAGTTGATTTCCCCGTGTGATGCGGTAGACGAAAAGATTTGTTTCGAATAGGCGGATTGTGTATGCGGTGAACGCCCCTCGGAACTCCGTTGCGATTATGGCGGTTTCCCAGCGGTTACCGTGTCGAGAGGGACTGGTGAGGCTGTCCTCGATCTGAAGGGATTCAGGGCGCAGAACAACGCTGACGGCATCACCGGAATGATAGGGAATCGGTGGCCCGATGATGGTCCGGCTGGTTCCCTCGATGGCTACCGTGCAGGAGCGTCGGTCCGATTCAATGATTCGCCCTTCAAGCAGATTCGTATGCCCCATGAATCGCGCGACAAATCCATTCACGGGCGTCAGGTAGACATCGACGGGAGTCCCGATCTGTTGAATTGTTCCATCCCGAAGAACGGCCAGCCGGTCAGACAAGGCCAGGGCCTCCTCCTGGTCATGGGTGACATAAACCGTTGTGATTCCCGATTCGTGGACCAGGTGACGAAGCTGAGCGCGGGTTTCCGTGCGCAACTTCGCATCCAGATTCGAAAGCGGCTCATCGAGAAGGAGAACGTTCGGACGGATCACCAGGGCACGCGCCAGGGCGACCCGCTGCTGCTGGCCGCCGGAGAGTTCCTGGACAGCGCGATTTTCGAGTCCGGCCAATTGAACCATGGCCAGGGCAGCCTGGGTTTTCGCCGCGATTTCGTCTTTCGGCAGGTGACGGGCACGGAGTCCGAATGCGGTATTCTCCCCGACGGTCATGTGTGGAAACAGCGCGTAATTCTGGAACACCATGCCGCTGTTCCGCTCGTTTGCCGGGACTTCCGTCATTTCCCGGTCACCGAATTGGATGGTTCCTTCATCCGGCGTTTCGAATCCGGCGATCATCCGAAGAATGGTTGTCTTTCCGCACCCGCTCGGGCCGACCAGGCTGAAGAATTCCCCGGCACGGACATGCAGACTGAAATCCTTCACCGCTACGGTCTCGCCGTAACTTTTCGAGAGATTGGATAGACGGACATCACTGGCCATTGGCGATGACTGCTATTTCCTGTTTATTCAGGTCTTATCACCATGAGGAACAAGGCGTCATGGTGGTTCTTGATAGACCTGAGATTCCTCACTTCGTTCGGAATGACAAGGTTATGTCATTTCGACCGAAGGGAGAAATCTCAATCACGATTCCCCTCCACCTCCGTCAATGCTTCCTCAAAAACCTCAAGCCCTTCTCGCAGTGCTTCCTCGGAGATACACAGCGGCGGATTGATCTTAATCGTTCCGCCCCCCGGTCCGACAGGGGCGAACAGCATCACGCCTTTTTCGACACATCGCTGAACAACCGCCGATGCCACGCCTGGACCGGGATCTTTCGTTCCCGCACGGGTGAACATGACTCCTGCCACCAGGCCTTTACCCATCACCGCGCCGATGACCTTGGCGTGGCGTTCTTGCATGGCATTCAGAGTGTCGTGCAGGATCTCGCCTAATGCTGCCGCCTGCCGAACCAGGTTCTCTTTCTCAATTCTCTCAATACTTCCCAGGGCGGCGCGGCAGGCAAGCGGATTCGCGGAATGGGTGCTGGTCATTTCCCCCGGACCGTACAGGTCCATCACATCCTTTCGACCGATCACCGCCGACAGCGGCAGGCTGCTGGTGATTCCTTTTCCCAGGCAGATCATGTCCGGCACGATTTCGTAATGCTCGAATCCCCAGAATGTTCCCGTGCGACCGAATCCGGCCTGGACCTCATCGAGAATCAAAAGGGCATTGTGTGTATCGCACCATTTTCGCAATGCCTGCATGTAGGATTTCGGGGTGAAACAGGCCATGCCGCCCTGGTAGGTTTCGGTAATGACCCCGCAAACGGTCTCCGCCGAAATCCCCTGTTCGGCCAGGCTCTCCTCGAATGCTGAAAAGTCCGTATCGGTGTTCCGCCAGCCATCCGGGAAGGGAACCTGGACAAAACCAGGGTCTCGGTGTCCGATCCATTCTTTCAATGCCGGAATGCCGCCCATGAGTTGCGCGCCGAGCGTCCGCCCATGAAACGCATTCTGGAACGACACCATGACGATCTTCCGGTCTCCGTCGACTCTTCTCCCGTACGTTCTTGCCAGTTTCAGCGCGCATTCCGTCGATTCCGCGCCGGTTGTCAGCAGAAACACCTTTTCAAGCGGAGGTGGTACGAGACTTCGGAGTTTCCGGACCAGGTCGATGCGGGCCTGGTTTGGGAAGCAATAGCTGTGCAACAGGCCATGGTCGATTTGATCCTTCAGGCTGCGAACGATCTCCTCCGCCGCATGTCCCGCATTGGTTACCAACACGCCGCTGGAGAAGTCGATCCATCGGTTGCCGTGGGCATCCCAGATGGAGAAGTCTTTTGCGCGGTCCCAGATAATCGGCGGTTGCCCGCCCATGGATCGCGGCTCACACGATGCCAGTCCCTTCAGGAGAGGGATGCAGGCGGGAACCGGGATTGGAGTCTGAATGGTTCGAAAGACCGTGGAGACGAAGGGAACATCGCGCGGTATCAATGGACTTTCCGGATGCATGTTTTCTCCCAGAGTATGCGAATATCGAATGACAAGTCGATTCTGTGCGAATTGATCCTACGACAGCCTGTCCCCCTGTGGTAGAGCGGTCAGGATGTTCTTGACGGTCTCTGGAAATGTAGACTTGGGCGTTGGGTTCGCGTATTCTTATTTAGATTTCCATACAGGGATGGAGAGTCCGGCTCTCCGAGTGTGAATGCAGGCCGATGGCTAAAAAACCGATCTCACGTGTTCGTAAGAAATTCCTTCCCGGCCAGACGCTGGTGAAGGAGGGGGAGATCAGCGGCTGGGCGTTTCTTATCTTGAGCGGTCGGGTCTCGGTGACCAAGAAAGTCGGTGGTCGGGACCAGCTGCTTGCCGAATTGGGCGCGAACGATCTGGTGGGCGAGGTGAGCGTGATTGACCGCAAACCGCGGACCGCCACGGTTACCGCGATGACCGAGACGGATGCCCTTATGCTGAATCTGTCGAACTTGTCTGAGGTGATGCGGGACAATCCCGACACGGCCATTGTTCTGTTCCGCTCCATGGCGAATAAGCTCCGCTTGGCCAATGAGAAGGTGCTGCGGAATTATTCCCCGGAAGAAATTTCTTTCTGGAACCGACTTCTGACTTTAACCCGCTTGTGGGTTGACGCCACGGAATCCAATCTTGAGAATCGCACTCTGGTCAATCTTCGCGAGAAGATCCGTATTGTGTTCGATATCAGCCCCGAAGAGGCTCAGGGGCTTGTGAATCGGATGATTGCCGCCAGTATTCTCAGCGATCCCTCCGACGCGAAGGGCATGGTCATTCAACCGGAACGGCTCGATCAGTTCCTGGAGGCCCACCATCTGCTCCATGCGGAACAGCAGAGCAAGACCAAACTCACCCTTTCCGACTTGCAGGTTTCGCGGGTCATCCTGGGCGTGGTTGAACGGACGTTCGGCAAGGTGACCGAATCGCATGTGGTTCTCCCCACTCCGGAACTGAAGGAAGCCGTGTTGAGCACCGATCTCTGGCTGAATTATCCCGAAGCGGAACGGGAGAGATTGTGGGAGGACTGCATTGTCCGTCTGACCCGACACGGCCTGGTCGGTTGGCGCTATGAGGAACGTTCCGAAATCATCGTGCTGATCAGGAAAATGATGAATGTTTTGACGCTTGGCCTGGAACCGGGCGGGATATTTGATCAGACCTGCGGGATTCTCACCGGAAAGAAGAGATAAGCCTGAATTGCCACGCTCAATCAGTCGAGAGAACGGATTGAATTGATGGAAAAGATTTTCGCATTTCGAACTGTGCCGAGAATCCTGTTCGGGATCGGCTCGCGCGGGCGTCTGGCCGAGGAGACGGCAAATCTCGGTTCCCATGCGTTTTTCATGGCGAGCCGTACCCCGCTGGAACACGGCGATCTGGACGATCTGCTATCGTCCTTGCGGGAAAGATCCATTCAGGTTGAGATTTGCCCGGGTCCGCCGAGTGAGCCGGAACTGGCGTATGTCGAACAGGCGCGCGCTCAATGCCGGGAAACCGGCTGCGATGTGGTAATCGGGATCGGCGGCGGCAGTGTCCTGGATGCCTCCAAAGCGGTTGCGGCGCTGGTTCACGAACCTTCCACGGTGCGTGAGATCTTCGACGGTCAACCTGTTACGCAGCCCGGAGTCCCATTTATCGCACTTCCCACCACGGCGGGAACCGGGTCCGAGGTCACGCCCAATTCCGTTCTGAGTGATCCCGACCGTTTCATCAAACAGAGTATTCGCGGGGAAACCTATTGGCCGAGACTGGTCATCAACGATCCTGAACTGACCGTTCGAGTTCCGATCCAGGTGAAGATTTGGAGCGGTGCGGATGCGCTGGTTCAGGCGGTAGAGTCGTTCACATCGCTTGGTTCCAATCATCTGACGGATGCGTTGGCATTCGAATCCTTTCGATTGATTGCTGGAAGCATTGAGGAGATCGCCCACGGGACGGACGAGATCGAGCCGCATGTTGCCATGGCCGATGGAAGCATGTTGGCCGGGATTGCCCTGGCGAATGCGCGACTGGGTGCGGTTCATGGCGTGGCCCACCCGATGGGCGTTCGATATCGGATTCCTCATGGCCTCTGCTGCGCGATTCTGTTGACCCCGGTCATGCGGTTTAACGAGCCGGTTGTCCGGGAAAAGTATGAACGGCTCTCGGTTGTCGTCCACGCTCCGGTGATTGAATGGATCGGCGATCTCTTCCGCCGCATGGGTATTCCCCCTGATTTTCGCGGCTGCCGCATCCCCAGGTCCGACGTGGATATCCTCATTCGGGAAAGCCTGCCGTCCGGGTCTCTCAAAGCGAATCCCCGCCCGGTCTCCGCGACCGATCTCACGGAAATTTTGTGCGCAATTCTGCCGGACTGACTTTCCAAGAAAGGCCGTTTTCCACTACCATTTACGGATATTCTCCATCATTTTCTTTTTCTGAGGTGAACCATGGCTCGTCAGAAATCCTTTGAATGTCATGTTATTTCTAATACGCACTGGGACCGGGAGTGGCTCTACAATTTCCAGGAGACCCGCATGATGCTGGTCAAGTTTGTCGACAAGTTGCTGCACATTCTGGATGTCGAGCCTCGATATCATGCGTATTTGATGGATTCGCAGACCATCCCGCTGGAGGATTACCTGGAGGTTCGTCCCGAAAAGGAAGAGACCGTACGGAAGCATGTCAGTTCCGGGCGGTTGCAGGTTGGTCCATGGTATTGCTGCCCGGAGGAATTCCTGGTCAACGGCGAATCGCTGGTGCGGAATATTGTGGTGGGGCATCGGGTAGCCGAGCGATTCGGACGAGTCATGAAAATCGGTTACAGTCCGTTCTCCTATGGTCAGACCTCACAGATGCCGCAGGTTTACCAGGGATTCGGGATCGACACGATCCTCTTCTATCACGGGATCCAATTCACGGAATCCAAATCGGAATTCTGGTTCGAGAGTCCCGATGGGTCCCGCTCGTTCGCCTCACGGATGGGGAGTTTCGCTCGATACAACTTTTTCTTTTATGTCTTTCGTCCCGTAGTGTATGGGACGGAAATCAACGAACGGACCTACTCGTATAAGGGGGGCGGGATGCCGTTCCACCTGTGCCGAATGGGTCGCCATGCGGGCCATCATTTCCTGGTCGATCCCGTTCGAGGATTCCACAAGGACCGGATCAAACCCTCGTTGGATCACCTGAAGGAGCTGGAAAAAGAGCGATGCACCTCGCGGTATCTTGCCTACATGATGGGCACGGACAGCACCGAGCCGGATCTTTCGGAAATCCGGATTGTCGAAGAGGCGCAGAAGATGGACCTGGAAGAGACGATTCTGCATAGCAGTTTGGAAGATTGGATCAACAAGGCCCGCAAAGAGGCCCAGGGCCTGGTGGTTCTGAAAGGCGAGCGTCGTACCCCGCGCCTGCTTGGAACGAGATATCATTTATACGGAGACGTCACCTCCGCACGCACTCGGATGAAACGGAAAAACGCGCTGGCGGAGATGGCGCTTCAGCGCGCAGCGGAACCGTTCGCGACCATTGCCTCGATCCTGGGATATGAATATCCGCGCACCCTTTTGGATCTTGCCTGGAAGTATCTTCTTTCGTGTCATCCGCATGACAGCATTTCGGGAGCCGGTGTGGATCAGATCGAGCGTGATGTTCACAACCGCCTGGAGCAGTGCCTTGGCATTGCGGAAGGGCTTCAACGCTACGCGTTCCAGGACATTCAGCTGCGGATCGACAATTCTGATTTCGCCAACGACCAGATCGGACTGACCGTTTTCAATCCATCGCCGTTTGAGCGGTCCGAAGTGGCCACTGTGGTGATTGACCTTCCGAAGGAGTTGGGAATCGACCAGTTTACGATTCATGATGCCGAGACGGACAAGCGGCTTGACCGCTGGGAATTTGCCCGGTACGAGATGGAGCCGGTGGTCCGTCATCTGGGCGATGCCACCCTGGAGATGCCCGGCGTTCGGACAGAGGTCCACGTCGCATTGGAGAACATCCCGGCATTCGGCTATAAGACCCTCAAAATCGTTCCGCAGAAGCTGGCGAACCGGCTGCACGGGACCCTTGTGGACGGCCACAATTCGATGGAGAACGAGCACCTTCGCGTGAAGATCGAAAGCGACGGGACTCTGACTGTGTTCCACAAGGAAACCGGGCAAACGTTCACCGGTCTGCATCGGTTCCAGGATGACGGCGAGGCGGGAGTTGCGTGGCAGCATGTCCATCCGGCCTACAATCCGACCGTGTCCAGCTGCGGTCAACCGGCACGAATCTCCCTGGTGGAGGCCGGGCCGCTGTTGGCGACGTACCAGGTGGATATCACGATGCGCATTCCCAAGGGCCTGGTTGAGGGCCGCGGTGACGAGGTCCGGCGTCTGGATGGGAACGGGGATGATGCGCGGCGTTCCGATGTATTGGTGGATCTGCGGATCAGTTCCTTTATCACGTTGCGTCGCGGCTCGAAGATGGTCGAGATTGTGACCCGGTTCGACAACCGCGCGGACAATCACCGGCTGCGCGTTGTCTTTCCGACCTTCCTGGACGCGGATCATTCCAGTGCGGAAATGGCTTTCGATGTGGTCGAACGGCCCATCGAGCGGGACCCGTCCAGTGCCTGGTACGGCCAGGACAATCCCACCCATCCGCAGCATCGGTTTGTGGACGTGAGCGACGGGAATGTCGGCCTTGCGATTCTCAACGACGGATTGCGGGAATATGAAGTAACCGACGATCAGGAGAAAGCGATTGCCGTAACCCTGATGCGTGCCTTCGAGATTGCGCTTGCAACGGTGAGCTGGCGCTGGGAACGTCACCCGGAAATGCGACTTTCGCAATCCCCCGGCGAGCATGAGTTCCGCTATGCGATCTATCCCCACGCCGGGACCTGGTCCAAGGCCAATGTGTACGAGCAGGCCGAACAGTTGACCGCTCCGTTGGAAGTTGCCCAGGTGGGGCCGCACAGCGGCAATTTGCCCAAGAGCCTGTCGTTCTTCAAGATCGAACCAAAGGCGCTTGTTCTTTCCGCGATGAAACGAGCGGAACGCTCTCAGCAGATTGTTCTGCGTCTGTTCAATCCCACCGGCAAGACGGTCCAGGGGTCCATCTCCTGTTTCCGGAAAATCAAATCTGCCGAGCTGCTCAATCTGAATGAAGAATTCATTAAGAAGATATCGGTCAGCAGCGATAAGAACTCCGTCAGTATCTCGGTTCCGAAAAAGAAGATCTTCACAATCGGCCTGACGATTGCCGACGATGGGAAGTAACTCGATGAATGCGACTGCGAAATCATCCAAGTCCACCGCCACGCCGAAGGATCTTCGATCCTTCGGCTGGCTGGTGGGTGGCGTGTTGCTGGCGCTGGCGGGCCTTATGTGGTGGCGCGGGCACGGGATTGCGCGGGACGCCCTGGGGGCGCTGGGGGGCGCGCTGGTTGTGTGGGGGACGGTGTGGCCCTCGGTTCTTCGTGAGATTCATGCGGGCTGGATGCGATTTGCGCATGGGCTGGGCTGGTTCAACACGAATCTGCTGCTATCGCTCTTTTATTACGTGGTATTATGTCCTATCGGGTCCGCCATGCGTCTTTTCGGTCGGGACCCATTGGATCGAAAGTGGTCTTCCGAGCAGTCCTCTTATTGGATTGTGAAGAAGGAACAGCGTCCCAGCGACCACTACGAGCATCAGTTCTAGGGTGCATTTCAGGAGTGATGATGGCGAAAACGGAATTTATTCGAGAGTTCTGGTTGTTTCTCAAGACCAATAAGAAATTCTGGCTCTTGCCGATCGTCTTGTGCTTATTGGGATTGGGCCTGCTGATCGTTTTGACTCAAGGCTCCGCGCTGGCCCCGTTTATCTACACGGTATTCTGATGCCCGGAAGCGGGGTCGGATTTTCTGGCCAGGCAGAAAAGCGAGACGCCGAACGGGAACCGTGAGACGCGCAGCCATTTCGCTTCCTGGGAGAAGACCCAGGCAAGAAGATCATTCAGCAGACCGGGCTTTGTCATGGAGAAGTCCGAGGGCACCTCGGACCGATCCGTAGAGAGATCCCCCATTGTGCCGAGATCTCTTCCACCCAACATTCGTCGGGCCAATCGGATAAATGCGGCAACCGGGAACAGAATCGTATTGAAGTAGGTGCGATAGAAAATCTCCAGGCCGCCGTCCGTCATTTTGCCTTCCAGTTCTCCGATCCGATAGCGCCGCAGATGATGACTGATGAGATCGTGATTGCCCCAAAGCCACGGGTGGACCGGAACGGTTGCGCACAACACGCCGCCGGGACGAAGCGCCCGCACCGCCTCACGCAAGACTCCCCGGTCATCCGGCACATGTTCCAGAATATCGAATAAGGTCACCAGATCGAGCGACCGATCCGCAATGGGCAAATGCTCCGCTCCTGCCTGAATCAGATCGGGCAGGGCAGCCGATTTTGCGGATTGGGGAAGATATTCCTGGACCGCCACACGCGCATAGCGGAGGGCCTCTGCGCTGCGGTCGCAGCCCACGGCCCGCCCCAGAGGTGAAAGATGAGCCAGCATCACCCCGCAACCGATTCCCACATCCAGTATTTGCCGATCCGGATCGGGAGGAATCAGGCGATTGAAGAGAGTGAGAATGATTTTGCGCCTCCCAATGGACCACCAATGGGTTCGGTCGACAACAGCGTATTCCTCGTAAAAATTGGGTTGCACGGCAATTCCGTAGAATCAGTCGGATGGAGATGCTGCCTCCATGGAGCCAAGAAGAATCCCGCTCTATTCCGAAATTTTTCGGACGGTATCGCCCGAAGAAGCGGCTTTTGGGGCGGTCTGTTCCGTGCCGGAGGATCTCTTGAGGAGATTCCTGCCGGTCTCCGGTTTCAACAATCGAAAGGTCAGGTCACCGGTATCGAAATAATTGACATATTGAAGTTGCGCTTCCAGGTAGTAATCCTGTCCTCCCTCTGCGGTCAATTCCACCTTCTTTCCATAGAAAGTGGAACCAACATACGGTTCGCATCGAACCACATGCGTGCCCGGTTCCACGGTGGTGGACCAGTAGGACGCATCTGTTTCCAGTTTCCCGACGACAGCTCCATCAAGCAGAATGCTGTAATCGAGCGGAACCATATTGGCATCGTTTCGGATGACATAAATCCGCGCTTCATCCGATGAGACCTCGGATGCCGGCTGTATCGCCGGTGCAGCAACCGAGGCGGATTTCCCGAAGAACTGATGGGGCATGAATTGTGAAATCTGTGCCGAGGTGCAGCCAAGCCCACATCCGCATATCGCGACCAGGACTACGTTTTTCCATCGAGCCATCGGTATCCCTCACAGAGAATCTGTTTTCCTGAGACCTGACGGGCCATGCCCGCACGGTTGAATGGACATCGTGTCCATCATTTACCCGGATTATACAGGAAGGGATTCATTTTGGGAGATGGGGGGGTGACTGTTCCATGAAAGCAAGAGACCCGGCGCGCGCCGGGCCTCTCACGCTTTTGCTGACCCGCGTCGGCATTCGTTGGGTTTGCTCCGTAAGCCGAGCACCGCACAATTTTGCTGTGCTGCGCTACGCCGCGCCCTGCGGTCAGCCAAGACTTTTTATTCCTAATCGGAATTATACCGCTCGATTCCTTGAGGGCAACAGGCAAATCAAAAAAAAACATCCGACTAGGGCGTTCACTTCAAGTGGCGGTCAGGAACCGAATGTCCAGATATCGCCGGAACTGACCAGGCCGTTGCTGGGTTCATATTGGTCCGTGCTGACGTCTTTTGTGTTGTAAATGTTATAGTTATCGTATTGCCGGTTTGGACCGATGCTGCGAAGTCCCCATTGCAACCCGTGTTCGAATTCGGGTCGTCCAAAGTTTGTTGTCCCCGCCGCTTTGCCGGTGTAATAAATGATCTTCAGGTTGTAATAAGCCATTTTGGTGTGTTTCAAACCTTCCGGAAGACCGTAACTTTCTTTTGTATTCTCGAATACATCCACCGGGTAATCTGCGATATAGGTGACGGGTGTGGTCAATTCGGGAACGCCCCGCGTGGCGAACAGGGGAAAAGTGTTGAAATCCGGGAACGCGCCGTGGTCCACGTTATACATGTCCAGCGCGGTTCCGATATTTTTCTGGTCGGACTTGACCCGTGCAATTTTGGCACGGACCTGGGAATTCAGGAAATTCGGGACGGCAATCGCCGCCAGGATTCCGATGATGGCAACGACGATCAACAGTTCGATGAGCGTGAAAGATTTTCTTTGTTGTTGGGGGATCATGATCTTGATTCCTCAATGTAGCAGAGGTTTTTCTCACCCTATTCTTGCATTGATTGGCGGGTGGGAGAAGGCGATTGGGAGGGAGGATCTATGGCTCATTAATCCCACCTCACCCTCCCCAATCTTGGGGAGGGTGATTCCAAGGCGCTTTTACCGGAGATTCTTTTCTCAATGCTCATGAATCAGACTTTCCAGCGCGGCGTACGAGACATTGAGGGTTCGAATGGTTCCGGCGCAGCTGAAGCGGCTGTTGGCCAGGTCGATCTGCGCGTCCTGCAGGTCGCGAAATCCGATCTCTCCGTTTTCGAATTGAAAGTTGGCAATCTCCAGGGCCTCTCCTGCAAGTCGGACATTTTCCTCGTTGATTTTCAGCTGCTCTTTGGCGGTCTCGATTTGCCGAAGAACTTGAAGAACCTCCTGGCGGAGCGCCCGTTCTTCCTCCCACAATCGAATCTGTTGTTCTTCAATACGGCTTTCCGAGGCCCGCACTCGTGCCCGGGTCGCACCACCATCGCCAAACGGCCATAAAACCTGGAATTGGAAATTCGCCATGTTGTCTCCGCCATCGTCCCGCTGGTAGCTATTGACCAATTCGACAGTCGGCTGCTGCCCGAGACGAGTGATCCCCAAGCTGTTCTCGCTCTGTTTCAGGCTCAGTCGAATGGTCTCCAGGTTCAGATTCGTGGAAAGCGCCAGATCGATATAATCCTGCGCGACTCTTTCACCTTTTGCGACTTCCAGCGGATCGGTCAGTTGGATGCGATAATTGATCGGTGTTCCCAGGAGCAGATTCAGTGCTTCATAATCGTCCTCCAGCCCCGATTTCGCTGCCAGCAGACCGGCTTCGATTTTCCGCATGGCGACGCGAGACTGTTTGACATCGAAGTCGGACGTGAATCCGTATTCATTATGGATCTGGTAATACTCGTAGGTTTTTCTGGCTTGGCTCAGATAGTCCTTCTGGATGGCCAGATCTTCTTCTCTGTATTTCAGATTCCAATAGGCGACGTTGACCTGGTAGATCAGACGTTCTTCCTCGGTAACCAGGGCGTATTGCGCCTGTTGATGAGCCAGATCGGCATTTTCGAGATCCCGTCGAATGCGCAGCTTCTCGCGTGAATTGAACGGAATGGTGTAGCTGAGCCGTGCGTTGCTCTGCAGGTCGGAACCTTTATCGGGATCATCGTCGTAATAGGCCAGGCTGTCCTGGTACAGATGTTCCGTTGTCTGGAATTGGAGGCGATGCCCGTTATGAAAGGTTCGGGTAATGTTTTGAGTGAAGTCCACCTGTTGATGATCGTCCTCGCGGTAATCATGGCTTCCGAATCGGTCGTATACGGCCTGGCCCTCCTGTGCGGACCGTGTCGGATTGAACACGGTTCGTCCCGCGATCTCATGGACGCCGATGAATCGTGCGGAGGCGGTGTGGTTGAGGTCGACCAGAGGGCGATAGGGAGCGCGAGAGAGATCGAAGTCCGCATCGGCAGCCTCCAGGCTCGTGCGGGTCTGGCGCAGGTCGGGGTTATTCTGGAGGGCCATTCCGACGGCATCCTCCAGGCTGAGGACCAGGTCCGGCGGGGGTGTGGGTTCCGGGGTTGGTGTTTCCTGTGCGGATGGAATAGACGATTCCGCTGTTGTCGAGGGGATTCCCGGTTGGCTGTATACAGCATCCGGCGATCCCATCCATAGAAGAGTGGCTATGCAGATCGGGACCAGATTTCTCATTGACATACCTCAGGAACTGGAAGTGGCGCGGTCAAGGCACGAAGAAGATTCGACAGATATCCTCTCTCATTCGCCGACCGCCACTTCCGAATGATTCTGACTCTCCGATGTATGGAGTATATATGCATCCTCCAAAGTGGGAGGCAGGATTCGCGCATCAGGGTGTGGACTTGTTTTTGAGACGATCCGCATTCGAATTCCCTGGGGGGTTTGAATCTGTGCCACCACTCGATAGTCCGCATGAAGTGCTTTCCAGAGATCCGTGTCTCGTGTCAGCAGTTCCCACACACAACCCTCTGCGGTGCGCACCAGGTCTTCGGTTTCACCTGTAAAAGTGATTCGTCCTTCCTGGAGAATCGCCAGGCGGGGACAGCTATGCGCAACATCTTCCACAATATGCGTGGAGAGAATGACAATACGATTGACAGCCAGGCCGGTCAGCAGATTTCGGAAGCGGATTCGTTCGAGCGGGTCCAATCCGGCTGTCGGTTCGTCCACAATCAGCACTTTTGGGGGCCTGAGAAAGATCTGTGCCAGGCCAATCCGTCGGATCATCCCGCCGGAGAAATTCCCCACGGGCACGTCTCGAACATGCGTGAGATTCACCATGTCCAGGGCACGGTCGATTGCTTCTCGCCTCTCTTTTTTCTCTTTCATTCCCTTCAGAAGAGAGATGTAATCCAAGTACTGGCAGGCTGTCAGGGAACCGTAGACGCCGAACTCCTGCGGGAGGTATCCGATTTGCTTACGGGCGTATTTCAACTCCCTGGCGAAATCATAGCCCAGCATGGAAATATAGCCCCTTGTGGGCTGATCGATTCCGGCTAGTAGCCTGAGAAACGTGGTTTTTCCTGCGCCGTTCGGTCCGAGAAGGCCGAACATGCCGGCGCGGATTTCCAGTTCGATACCGGCCAGCGCTTTTTTTCTTGCCTGGATTCGTGCTCGTTCCCAGTCCGGTGTGAATCCCAAGCGAGGCCGCTCACCGGGCAGGAATCCGAGAAGGGGAGATCCGGCGGGTCCCCACCACACAAGTCTCTTAAGGCGTTCTTTGATTCGGTCGAGAATGGGCGGGGCATAGATGCGGGTGAGATTCTTTGTGACGATTACGAGAGGCTCCTCCCGTTCGGGTTTCCGACGATACTCGGTCAGCCGATTACGCAGGTCGGATCGTTTTCGACGACTCCAGAACACGAAGACCCACCGCCAACTCGTGATCCAGTGGATCGCGCGTCCCACAAGCCGTTTCAGATCCTCCAGGCCGAAGTAAACTCCTGGAATGATGAGAAGTGTCAGGACAGTCGATGAGAGCAGACCGCCGATGGTTACTCGCGCGAACGGGACCCAGGTGGCATTGTCGGTTGTTTTGAAGGCCATGGGCAAAATGCCCAGAACGGTTGTTCCGACGGTCATGAGAATGGGGCGGAGCCGACTGTATCCGGCGATCATCATGGCGCGTTCCCGCGTGAAGCAACGCTCGCGTCGCATGACCTGTACGATATGAAGCAGGATGAGCGGGCTGTTCGGCAGCACGCCGATCAGGAAGATCACTCCGAATCCCGCCAGTTCGTCGAAGGGGGTCTTGGTGAGCAACAAGGCCCAGACAATACCGAGCAACGCGAGGGGTTCGCTGATCATAATCACCAGCGGCGTAGCGAACGATTCCAGGATGGCGGCCAGGATCATGTAGACCAGGAGAATGGCAATCCAGAGGACCATCTTCACGGAAGAGAGCATATCCTGCCATTCCCGGCTCGATCCGCCCAACTGCATGGAGAATCCGGCGGGGATGGGGTAATTCTCCGTGATGTTCTTGAGAATTTCATCGACTTCGCGCTGCTTGGCACTGGGTGTATAGCCGTAGCGGATATTGATGATCCTGGATTGATTGTCTCGCTGGATCCACCGTGCGCCGCGCACCTGCTCGAAGATTCCCAGGTCGGACAGGGGCACGGTAGTGCGAAGACTTGGGGCGAAGATGGGCAGATCCCGCATCTCCGATAGCGTGAGGCCTTCCCGTTCTTCTTCCACGGCTAACGCCTGCTGTTCCTGAGTGATCTGCTGGAACAGGATGTCGATTTCCTCCTCTTCGCGCTTGAGGCGGATGGTAGAGAAGTCGCCTCGATGCTGGGCGGCCTGCAGATGTTGAGCGATGCTTTGCGGGGTGACCTGAAGAAGGGAGGCTTTTTCCCGATCCGGTTTGAAGTGCATTTCCAGCGAGCCGCTTTCCAGATCCGAAGACACATCCCGGATGCCGGGAACTTCCTGAATGAGCGCCATCACCTCATCGACCACACGTTCCAGCTGGGCCTGCTCCGGTCCCCGGACCTCAATGACGCCGCCGCCAACATTGACTACGGGAGAAGCCATCTCACTTTCTCGCCGTCTTCGCCACCATTCAAATGTGACATCGGCGTCGGGAATCTGTTCCAGATAGGTGCGGAGCTCTTCCTTGATTTGCGGGACATCGCGTTTCCGTTCGGAGCGATCGACCAGTTCGACATGGATATGCGCGTCATCATCGCTGACCCAGGTGCGCAGGTGCTTGTTTTCGGGGACATGCTCTTTCAGCAGGGCTTCCACCTTCGCGCAGACATTGATCGTGTACGATTGTTTGGTGCCTCGCGGCGGAAAGATGAATACCTCGAATCCTTCGGCATCCTCCGGATCGCGCATGGTACCCATGCCGATGCCGCCCATGCTGTAATAGTAGGTGTAGAGCAGCAGCAGAAAGATACCGATGGCGAAACGGACGCGGTGGCGCAAGCAGGATTTGAGGAGATTTCCGTAGAACCGTCGCGTGGAGGCCATGTTGGGCCGGGGAAGATGTTGAAGCCCTTGTAGAATGAACCGCAGCACGGGAATCGCTTTCAGGCGATCCTGAATCCGCCCTTCTTTCTTATGTCGTTTTTGACTCAATACCTTGGAGGCGAGCATGGGAACGAGCAGAATCGCCGCCAGCGCGGATACCATCATGGGGAAAATGACCGCCAAGGCGCCTTCCTCGAAAATGATCCGAATCCAATCCTCGATAAAGATAATCGGCAGAAAGACGGCGACATTCGTAATTGTCAAACCGAAAATGGCTCGTCCGACTTCGGTGGTTCCCCGAATGGCCGCCTGTTGAGCAGGAACCCCCCGCTCGTGATGGCGAGTGATGTTTTCCAGGACCACGATTCCGTTGTCCACCAGGCTGCCGATTCCCACGGCCAGTCCGACCAGGGTGACGATGTTGATAGTCAGATCCCCGAAGTACATCAGGTTGAACGTGGCGATGACCGAAATCGGGATGACCAGGGCCAGGATGGCTGTGACTTTTACGTCGTGGACGAACAGGAAAATCATGACCAGCGAAAGCGCAATCCCAACCGCGGCCAACTCGCTGAGACCTTTGATGGCCTCCAGAATCAGCTCGGAACTGTCCTGGATTACGCTGAAGTCATATCCGGGGGGGAGATCCTGTTTGATGCGATCGAAGTTCTGCCGAATCCGATTTGACAGGACGATTGGATTGGTCAGGGAATCTTTCTGAATTTCGATATTCACGGCCGGGCTGCCGTCTACTCGCGAGATCCACCGTCGATTCAGACGCATCTCGCGCACCTGGCTGAGTTGGTCCAATTTCAGGTTTCCCTCCTGGCGGATAATGACATCCTCCAGCTCATGGGCGGTTCGGAACTGGCCCGACATCCGGACATAGTGGGCCACTCCCCGGTCAAAGACTTTTCCCAGGAATACCGGTTCGGAGGTATAGGTTCGGACTCGTGAAAGAATCTGGAACAGCGGGCTGTTGAATTCCTGCATCCGGTCCTGTTCGACCGCCACCTCAATGATTTTCTCGCGTCCTCCCCAGATGTCCACCTGGGAAACGCCGTCGATTTCGTTGAGACGTTCTCCAACCCGATCGACATTGATGATTTCCAGGTGGGGATCGCTGTCAGGGCCGGTGAGCGCGATCCGCATAGCCTGGCGGTTTTCGCGGGAGCTGTCGAACGGGAACGCGCGGCAGTCGATGGAGCCTCGTGGGAAGGTTCGCCGGAACCGATCCAACTCCTCTTGCAGTTCGACCGCCCGGTATCGGACATCCGTGCCGAAGGTGAACTCGATATAAAAGAAGCAGCGATTCGTGCTCCCGTTCCCGTAAATGCGTTTGACTCCCGGAAGCTGAGCGATCATGGATTCAATGGGAACCATGATGCGCCGTTCCATTTCCTCCGTACCCAGCGGCCGGCGGTAGTAGAGAAAACAACCCATCTGGGGCGGGCTGATATCCGGGAGGAACTGAATAGGCAGTCGTGTGAACGAAACCAATCCCAGGACCACCGTGGATGCAAACAGCATGATTGTGGCGATCGGGCGTTTGACAGCGAGTTCGGGCACGTTCATTGGGACTCGCTCCCTGGTTTCACTGCCGACACAGCCGGTTGGGATTCGGTATTAAGGAGGACATCGAACTTCCGCTCGGAGTGACCACGGGCTTTTGTATCCGGGTGGACATACGGATCCTGCAGAACCCAATGCTCCGGATCGACCATGGCAAACGTGGGACGATGAGGGGTCTCCAGGGTCAACGTGTCTTCCTGTCCCGCGTCGAGCCAAAGGTTTCGAAGAATGTGGTCGCGCTCGGTTTGGACGTAGATTGGAACCGACATTCTGCCCGTTCCATAATTCTTGACCCGGACCGTTGCTTCGTAGGCCACTCGGATTGCGCCCGACTTCTTGACAACTCTTGCTTCCGCTAAGGCGATTTCATAGCGAGGCAACACATCACCATACAGCCATTGATCAAAGAACCAATCAAGAGGCTGTTCGGATAACTCATTGGCCAGGCGCAGAATGTCCCGGTCGGAGATATCCCGGAACTTGAATTGCTCCGAGAATCGGTGCAGGAAAGTCGACCACTTCTCTTCTCCGAGGAGATGGTTGAGCATTCGGAAGAGACCCTCGCCTCGGAGTCGCTCGGCGTTGGATGCGGGCTTGTCACGGTGAATGTCGGCAATCGGTCTTGCTAAAACAGGCGCGAGCGTATCGGGCAGAGTACCGGCATCATAGTCAAACAGCCACCGTCGACGCCATGGATTGGTTTCCAGCGATTTCTGCACGTACATTGGCAGGTATCGGTTCAGCCAGAATGCATACGGGCCGACAGTATGGAAGGTTTTGCGAAAGTAGTTCGTAACCAGGAAATCTTTAAATACGCTGTCCAAGTCTCGGACTGTGGGGCCGAGCAGATTGAAGAACATCACTTCCGTCGGTTTCAGATCCAACCGGTCTAGTTTCCAGATTGCCTCATGAAGATAGACCAATGCGGATTCGGCCACCGGGAGGAGTCCGGGCATCGATTCTCCAGGTAAAGCCCAGAGGTCCATGGGGAGCTCGCAGAAAATGATCCTGGAAAATGGAAAGGGTCCGAATTTCTCGTAAGCGTCCACCTGTTTGCTGCGCATTTCCTCCAGGTAGATCTGCGCCTGATACCGGTGACCGGGGAAGTGGTAAAACGAACTGGAGACGTTCCCGAAGGTCCCCTCGATCTCCCGGTAATCACCCCACAGAACCTGAAGGTGCTCTACCGGATGCCCGGTTCGGAAGGCCCAATGAGTTTGTCCGTTGCGATCCTCTGTCTGAAGGTGTTCGCCCGGGAAGACGATGGTCGATACGGATGGAGCGAGGACGGTAATCCGGGCCTCGAATAGATCCGGGTCGGTGGGCGAAGTCGTTGCGCTTCCGAATTTGGATAAGGGACGATACTGCACCGGATACCAGTTGTCCTCCAGGTTCAGAAATCCGAAGTCCGGATGCAGCCTTTTCAGGCCGGTCCAACCGATTAATGAGCCTTCGGCGCGCAGCCGGATCTCCACGGTCTCGGAATTCACGAGGGGGCCGGACAGGTTCACCGTCAGGATATCGACATCCCGCGTGCAGTCCGGAATGCCGTTCGACGCGCTTGATTCCCGAATCTCCAATCCACGATTGAGAAAGAACCGAAGAGAGGCAAGATTGTCCGTGGCCGATTGAATTGTGATTGTCGATGCCGACTCGATTCGATTCCGCTGGAAATCAAGAGCGAGTTCGATGTCATAGCTCAGGAGATCAAACGGGGTTGTCGGAGGGGGAGACTCCCGTAACTCATTCGTCCTTTTTCCGACGGAGATCTGTTTCTGGTTTACCTCCCTGACATGGATATACCCAAAGACGCCACCTGCACCGGAGATCAGCGCGGCGATCAGTACTGAAATCTTGAGAAACACCGGGAGATTCCGATCTATCCGCAAATCCGTCAACCAGCGCAGGAAAGTCGGAATAGCGAACCAGCGATAGCCGCCACGCCGCAGGATTCGACGCTGCGGTTCCTGCCGACGCAAATGAAACGGAGCCAGCAGCAGGAAGAACAGCGTGAGAAATCCCAGGATCAGAAATCCCGGCAGCTGCGCATGAAAGTCGATTCTTGCCCCTAACGCAGGGGAGGAACCGACCAGTGCCCGCCAATTCCAGCGGAGGATCGCGGCAAGGTCACGTGTCAGGTATACGAACAGGATAGAAACCAGGCCGACGACGAAAATGGCGGCCAAATCGTGTTTAAGAACGGATCGCAACCAGAGCGCCAGGGCTACGAGAGAAATGAGTACCGGAACCACGATCAGGGCATAACAGACCAGAAACGGCTGCCAGACCACCTCCGAATGACCATAACAGGTCTGCAACAAGCCGAATCCGATCCAGGGGACAGCGGCAACGGGCAGGATAACGAATAAGACTCCCAAATACCTTCCGAGAATAAAGGTCAAGGTGGCAAAAGGACGCGGGAAGAGAATTTTCTCAATACCGGTCCGTCGAAGGCGCGAACAGCTGTCCAGGGCCAGAGCAACTCCGCCGATCCAGATCACCGCAAGGGCAAGCAGTGCCGCGTAATTATTGACCGAGCGGCTCATCCAGGGTCTTCGCGCGTCGTAGTGCTCGGCATAGGGGCGATTCCCGAATGAATGATCGGGTGCGAGGAACAGGCCGCTTTCCACGAATTTGACATGATCCCTCCAGGTCAGATACACAATCCCCAGCAGAAGAAGGACAATGAGCCAGAACCGCCAGGTCCGCCGGGACATAAGCGTTTCGGTTGCGGCGATGGCCCACAATTGACGGATCATGCTGCGCCCCCTGCGGCCCGTTTTCGAATCGGTGCGTCTTCCTCGATCCGTTTCAGCTTTCGCGCCAGAAATTGCACGAATGAATCGACGATGTAATACAGCACGGGAATGAACACGAGGGTCAGAACGGTGGACGAGACCAATCCGCCGATCACGGCGATGGCCATCGGTGCGCGGATCTCGGCTCCCTCACCGAATCCAAGGGCGAGCGGAACCAGGGCGAGAATGGTCGTGAGCGTAGTCATGAGGATAGGGCGAACGCGCCTCTGCGCGCCTTGAACCAGCGCTTCGAGGGTCTCGACACCCTCCTCGCGGCGCAGCCGGTTCACGTAGTCGATCAGGACAATGGCGTTATTCACCGCAATTCCGGCGAGCATGATGATCCCGATATATCCCATCATGTTCAGCGTCTGACCGGACCAATGGAATCCCCAGACCACTCCAATTGCAGCAAGCGGCATGGAAAACATAATGATGAGGGGATGGATCAGGGATTCAAACAAGGAAGCCATGACCATGTAGACCAGGATCAATGCGAGCACCAAAGCGAACAGCAACCCGTGGAAAGACTCCACACGGCGTTGTTCCTCCCCACCGAGTCGGACGTAATAATTCTCAGGCAGGTTAATGGTGGCCAGACGATCCCGGACGGTGCTGACGGCATCGGACAATTTCACCCCTTCCGCGAAATCCGCGAAGATCTGTGCGATTCGCTCCTGGTCCTTATGAACGATTTCTCGAGGTCCCGGTTGGATCTCGAATTTCACCAGTTCCGCGAGTCGGACGGCTTTCCCGTCTGCGACGGGAACGAGCAGATCCTTGAGCTCGGTCAATGTCTGGTCATCCTCGCCGAGTTGGACGCGGATATCCTTGGTCTGGTCGATATCCTGAATGGTCGTTGCGACCTCTCCCCGCAAATGGTTACTGATCAGAGAAATGATCTTCTGAGGTGACAGATTAAGACTGGCCATGAGGGCGCGGTCCGGAATAAGATTCACTTCCGGATTACCCTCCAGGATATTGGTTCGCACATTGGTGAGTTCGGGCAGGCGGTAGATCCGGTCATAGATCTGTCGCGACAAGTCAGAGAGAATGCTTAGCTTCCGTCCCTTGACCTCAATGACGATAGCCGCCTGTTCGGATCCGATCATGCTGGATAGGGAACTTTGCGAGAGGAGGTAATTGGCGCTCAAGCCATAGATCTGTTTCGTTTTCCGGTCCAGGGTGGCGATGATTTTGGGGACATTGATAGTGCTGTCTTCCTGGAGAGAGACCAGGACTTCGGCCGTATGGGGTCCTTCGGGTTCCTGCTCCGCCCCGGCGATCCGTTCCGGTCCTTTCCCGACCCGTGCAAAGACATGTTCCACATCGGGACCGTTCTCGCGAATCCACCCCTCGACTGCGGTGACCGCTCGATCGGTGACCTCCAGTTCGGTACCGGGGGGCATTCGGAGTTTGATAATGAATTGTTTTTCGGCGGCCTGTGGAATGAACTCTCGCTTGATATTCTGTGCTACCGGAATACTGCCCACAGTGAGAACGATTGTGAGGAGAACGACCAGGAAGCGATGATGTAGCGCCCAGCGAAGAAAACCTGTGAATAGGCGATATCGTGCACCGGCCGAACGGGGAATCCCGCGCAGAAACCGTGAGGCCATGGCTGGGATCATAATCAGGGCGACCAGCAGGGAGGTCATGAGGGAGAACACCACAGTCAGCGCCTGTTCTTTGAACAGCTGGGCGGTTACCCCACCCAGGAACACGATGGGAACGAACACCACAACGGTTGTGAGGGTAGACGCGGTAATCGCGGCGGTGACCTCGTTGGCTCCCTCCCCGGCGGCTTCCCGAGCATTCTTCCCGATCTGACGATGGCGGAAGATGTTTTCGAGTACGACGATGGCATTGTCCACCAGCATGCCCGCGCCAAGCGCCAATCCACCCAGGGTCATAATGTTCAAAGACAAGTCCATGTAATACATCAGGTTGAACGTGGCGATGATCGAAACGGGAATAGAAAGCCCTACGATGACGGTGGAACGAATATGGCGCAGAAAAACAAACAGAATCCCAATCGCGAGCAGCCCGCCATAGATCGCCGTGGATTGTACTTCGGTAATCGCCTGGCGGATGAATACCGATTGGTCGTAAGCGATTTCCAGTTTGGTATCTTTTGGAAGGTTGGCTCGATCCTCGTTAAGGAATTCCCGAACACGACGCACAACCTCCACCGTGTTGGTTCCCGATTCTTTGTAGAGGGCCAGCCCCACACCGGGTTTCCCGTCGAATCGAACAAAATTCTCCGATTCTTTGAAATCCCAGCGGATATCCCCCAAGTCCTGAAGGTAGATCGGCACACTCCCTTTGTATGTGATCACGACATTATTGATCTGGTCGATATCCTGCAATTCCCCGACTGCCCGGATCAGGTACCGCTGGTTCCCCTCTTCCACCCAGCCTCCTGATGCGCTGACATTGGCCTGTGTCAGGGCCTGGACCACCTGTTCGGAGGTGATCTCATAGAACGTGAGCAATTCGGGAGCCAGGCGGCAACGGACTTCCGGGATCAGGCCACCGGAGATTTCGGCCCGTGCCACGCCGGCGATGCGTTCCAGGTCCGGACCAATGGACCGGTAAGCCAGGAGGTAGAGGTAATCCATTGTTCGGTCGCCAGCGAGTGCCAGAGTGACAATGGGAAGCTGGTTGGGATCGTATCGAAGAACGCTGGCCGGTTCCGACAGGGCATCGATGTTGAAGTACCCGATGGATTTCTTGACTTCCAGGAGGGCAAAATCCATATCTGTGCCCCAGTCGAAATCGACCTGGACCACTCCCCCATCGGCGCGGGACACGCTGGTGACATGCTCCACGCCTTTCACAGTGGTCAGAAAGGACTCGTAGCGCTCACAAACCTCGCGTTCCACTTCCTCCGGCGAGAGTCCGGGGGTGTCCGCCGTAATCGTGATTCGCGGGATGCGCAAATCCGGGAACAAATTCGTGGGGAGGTTGGTAACGGAAATGGCACCCAGCAGTATGATCCCCAGGAAGAACATGGTCACCGTCACGGGATAGCGGACGGCAAAGCTCCCGAAGTCAGTCTTTTTTCTTTGATCCCCTGCACGCGGGGTCTGCGTTTCGTTCATTCCAGCAACCTCATCACTCTAGGTCAGCCATACGGAGCTATATCGAAGACGGCGCAACAAATAATCGTAAACAAATCCCAGAAGCGCGAGGAGAAACAGACGATTAGCCACGGCGGCCACTATGGCGATTCTGCCTGAAGAATCCATTACGCCGGATGTTCCGACGGGTGAAGGGAGCGGATTAAAGAAGAGATTGATCGGCCCGATTTCTTTCAGCCAGAAAAAATGAATCCCGAACACCAGCACGGCAACAATCGCGGTAGCTACGGCATTCCGACAGAATGTCGAAATTAAGACGGTGATCAGGGCTACGGCAAAGGCGGTACTCAAGCAGAATCCGCCCACCCATAAGGGGTACAACTCGGCGGACAGGAACGGACCGAAAACGGCGAAGATCAGAAGTGTCAATCCGCCGCACCATGCTGTGAGTGAGAGTACCTGCACCAATACGATGCCACCCCGTGAGAGCGGCTGACTCCAGAGGATCTCCAGGGAGTTCTCATCCCGTTCCCGGGGCAGCAAGTTGATGGTGAAGAGAATCATGATTACGGTAAACAGACGGTAAGAGGAATCCAGAATTTCCCGTCCCCCTTTCGGCGAGTAACTCAGGAACAGAAAGGAGAGCCACAGAACGGCAGCGATGATCGCGATATATCCCTCAATACGGAGGAAGCGACGGGAAGTGTAGAGGAACATCGCCCCATAGTATCGAGTGCATCTCCAGAGCCGGCGAGACGCCGTGGCGATCCCGCGCGCCGTAGCCCGTGCTGCTCGCACCAGTCCCCGCCCGGCCGCTTTCGGCCAGTACCAGACGAGATTGAGCGGCAGGAACATGATCCACCGCCACACGGCCCGGAACGCGATGCGCATTGTTTCAGCGACTCCTCACACCTGCACCGTATATTCCACCCTCTCCCGAAAGGAGAGGGACATCCTGCCTTATCAATGTTCGCTCTACGCCTTGGTGGGCTAGCCCACAGACGGGCTTGAGCCGACCCTACGTGTATCTCCCCCCAAGAAGAGCACATAGGCGTCTTCCAGGGTCGGCAGAACCGGTCTGGCTGTCGGGCGCGGCGGTTCGGGAGCTGCAACGCGAAAGGCCAACCCATCCGGTTGCTCGCGAACCTGCACCAAGTTGCCTTGTCCCATCAGTCCTTCCAGGTCATCGCTGCTGCCGACAAATTCCCAGATCCGGCCTTCCGCGGGCGAGACGAAATCCATGGGAGATCCGCAATACCGCAGTTGTCCATCCGAGATCAGCGCCATCCGCGAGCAGGTTTCTTCCACGTCGCCGACAATGTGCGTGGAGAGAATGACCACTCGTCCCTCGCCCAGTTCAAACAGGTCGTTTCGGAAATGGACCCGTTCTTCCGGGTCCAGGCCGGCTGTCGGCTCGTCGACGATCAGAATTTTCGGATCGCCCATGAGGGCCTGGGCAATTCCAACCCGTCGCAACATGCCACCCGAAAACGTGGAGAGGCGCTTGTTGCGTACCTCCTCCAGGCGCACCATGCGGAGGAGGTCGCGGGCACGATCCCGCGCCGAGTGGCGAGACAGGTTGTGCAATCGACCGATATAGGTCAGAAATTCCTGGGCGGTCAATTCGGGGTAA
Organism: Candidatus Omnitrophota bacterium; assembly: GCA_029568995.1. GTDB lineage: Bacteria > Hinthialibacterota > Hinthialibacteria > Hinthialibacterales > JAKPRU01 > JAKPRU01. The sequence continues at coordinate 38,402 of JAKPYU010000380.1, forward strand.
TAGCCAAAGAACTGCGGAAGATATCCCAGGAGCGAACGAATGCGCGTTTCATGCTTGCGAGTATCAAGACCGCACAGAGTGAGTCGGCCTGAGGTCGGTGCAAGCAGCAGGGTAATGATCTCCATGAGAGTGGTCTTTCCTGCGCCATTTGGTCCCAACAGTCCGAACAGGCCCTCCGTGAGAGTCAGAGTAATGCCTTTGAGGGCCTCCGTGCCGTCCGGATAGACCTTTCGCAGATCATGGCATTCCACTCGAAGCGGCAATTCCGTATTCATAGGTGAGATCACTACGACAAAGCGGGAACCTGTCAGAGAGGTTTTTCGTTCTGTTGTTCCAAACCGGCATCTTGCCCTCGGATGCTGGCATTGACTTCGACGCCATCGGTCAGGGTTTCGTACCCCAGGACCACCAGCAGGTCTCCGTCTTTGAGTCCATCGGCGATTTCAACTCTCTCCCGATTCTCGATACCCAAGGTTACGACGCGTTGTTTTGCCACCATGATGGCGACCGGCTCGGCGGATTCCTCGATTTCATCGGTGGCGTCCTGGACCGTATCGGTCGCCTCGATCTCCGATCCACTGGCATCTTGCACGGCCTCGGCCATGGCAATTCCGCTGCTCGATGGCTTGTCGGGATTGGAAGAATCGTCCCCTGCAGGTGTTGGGGTGTCGGACGGTTCAGTCTCCTTTGTCGGAGCGGAGACGGTATCTGTGGCGCTTGCGGGCGAAAGTTCCTCGGTTAATTCCTTCTTCTCCACCACAAAGACTACGTATTGATTGTTGCGGAGCATCACCAGGTCGCGCGGGATACTGATCGCATCCAGTCGGGTTTCGGTGATGATCTGCGCGCTGGAGAACATGCCCGGACGAAGTTCCGTGAGCGGATTATCGACAATCACCTTGACCGTATACGTTCGAGTTGTCGGGTTGAGGGTGGAGGAGATGTCCCGGACGGTTCCAACGTATTTCCGGCCATCTTTGGAATAGATGCCGAGTTCGACGGTCTGTCCGATTTTGACAAAGTCGATGTCTTTAGCCGGAACATCCAGTTCGACCACCACCTGACGGATATCCGCGATGCGGAGGACGGTCTGTCCGGAGCCGACGAGGGTTCCCTCCAGCAGCGTCAGGTCGGTTTCCTGGGCGCTGGCATCTCCGGCTGTGGGAGGAACCGCGGGGAGAAGAATGCCGGCAAACGGAGCCAGGATATCCGTTTTACGCAGGTCCTCCTTCATTTTCTCAATCTGAGTCCGCCGGGTTTCGATTGTTGTAAGCGCCTGTTGATGCTGGCTTTCTGACTGAATCCGGGAAAGGCGTGCCTGCTCGTACTGGACTTCGGAGTAGGCGCCACGCTCGAACATTTTCTTGCTGGATTCTTCCTCTTTGATTCGACGTTCCATGGTCGCGCGTGCGGGGATGAGATCCTGTTGTGCCATTTCAAGGGCACGTTCGGCTTCCCGGAGATCCAGTTGGATGGTGGTATCGTCTATTTTCGCCAGGAGCGTATTGGGTTCGACGTAATCGCCGTCTTCCCAGCGTTTGGAGAAATAGATCCGACCGCTCATTTCGGCCTTCAGTTCGACTTCTTTCAAGGGGCGAATGGTTCCGAAGGCCTGGAGATAGGCGTTCATTGACCCGCGCGCAAGAAGCTGGGCGGTGACCGGGATTCGGAATGTGCGTGCTTCCGGTTTCTTCGGTCCGTTGGATCTGTCGGATGAGTTCGATCCACGACCTCTTCCGTCTCGATTGTCGGGCTGGGACCGGTTGCATCCGACCATCATCAGGCAAGAGACCAGCGCAATGACTTGAAACGCAAGCAGCCATCGGTGGGCAGCTGGATACCGTTTATTTGTCTGAGGCATTCTTGGGGTTTCGGGAAACGCCCGAATCGGCTCGCTCAGTTTCTCGGATGGATGTCTCCAAACCGATAGGGTATTTGTATAAAACGGTTGAGACGTTCGGAATATATCGTCTCATCTCACACAATAAGTATAATACGTTTGAGATCGAATGTTTATTTAGTCATCCCCTCGAAAAACAACCGCCTCCGAGGGTAACATGAACCGTAAGATGATAAAAATGAAATAAATAGGTATTCTATTCTTTCTTTGTTTGTCTTGCGGGCCTGAAGACGTCAGATAGCCGAAAACCGGAATGCTTTTAGGCGGCATTTCTTTCTCTCTGCCGGCGAATTGCGTAAGATATCCATTTCCAGCCATGATCCCTGATGCCGAATCCGTCGCCAGTCTGTCCGGCAACGTTCTTTTCGGCCGGGGTGTCACGGTCATTCCCATGATGCCATTCGCCACGGATGCGGATCGCACAGAAACGCTTTGGAGGATTATCCATAATGACTGAAACCACCGGTTCTCCCGTGAAAGGAACCTTTCTGCCGGGGACGCAGATTGAAATCATCAATCCCGATATCGTCCGGGGACAAATCCAGTTCGCGTTGTTCGATTTCGATGGGACTCTCTCGCTGATTCGTGAGGGGTGGCAGCAGGTGATGATTCCCATGATGGTCGAGATTCTGAAGGACCTCAACACCGGCGAATCCGACGAGGAACTCAATACGATTGTGACGGATTTTGTCACTCGGCTTACGGGCAAACAGACGATATACCAGATGATCGAGCTGGCGGAGGAAATCAAGAAGCGGGGGCATGAACCGAAGGAGCCTCTGGAATACAAGCATCAATACCTGGACCTTTTGTGGACCCAAATCAAGGACCGTGTTCACGGATTGGAGTCAGGCGAGCTGCAGCCACTGGATTGGGTAGTTCCCGGAGCGATGGACATTGTGCGGGAACTCCATGAGCGGGATATCACCATGTATCTCGCCAGCGGGACGGATCGTCCGTATGTCATGAATGAATCGGGCGTGCTGGGGCTTCATCCGTATTTCGGCGATTCCGAGCGGATCTATGGCGCGCTGGACGACTACAAGAGCTTCTCCAAGCGGATGATCATCCAGAAGATCCTGAAGGATAATGATTTATCCGGGCCGGGCTTGGTTACATTCGGGGACGGATATGTTGAAATTGAGGACACGAAGACGGTCGGGGGGATTGCGGTGGGTGTTGCCACCAATGAAGCGGAGCGAGTGGGAATCGACGAGTGGAAACGCAACCGGCTCATCCAGGCGGGTGCGGATATCATCATGCCGGACTTCCGTGAGGCGAAGGAAGTTGTGGCGTATCTGTTCAACGAGAGTTAAGATTTGCAGCATAAGGGTTGACAGACCATCGAGTCCATAGATTGCGGTTGGAGACGAAGCCATGAATCCTCAGGTGCAATTGGATCGGGATGCTCTGGCGGAGTTCTGCCGCAAATGGAGGATTCGCGAACTCTCCATTTTCGGTTCAGCGATTCGGGATGATTTCGGCCCCGAAAGCGACTTGGATTTTCTGGTCAGTTTCGAGCCGGGAACGCGGCTGGATATGTGCGATCTGCTGGATATGAAAGAGGAACTGGAAGCCCGGTATGGACGCCCGGTTGATCTGGTTGAGAAGGAGGCATTGCGAAATCCCTGGAGAAAGCGCGAAATCCTGGGAACGCGCAAGGTGATCTATGCGGCCTGACAACAAAGACATGGCCCGCCTGTGGGGTTGCGCGCGTAGCAATCCGATAGCTGGAATAGACAACACAACACAGAACAAAGGGACCTGAACATGGACCGAAGAAGACTGGAGGCGCTGCTTGAAGGATTCACGCAGCGGAAAATTGTTGTGATCGGCGACTTCTTCCTGGACAAGTACCTGGAAATCGACCCAAAACTGACGGAAAAATCCCTGGAAACCGACCTGGATGCCTACCAGGTTGTCGGCAAACGATGCCAACCGGGCGCAGCAGGAACCGTGATGAGCAACCTTGTTGCGCTTCAGGTGGGTCGCCTGGCAGCGGTCGGGATTATCGGCGATGACGGGGAAGGATATGAATTGACCAAAGCACTTACCCGGATGGGCGTGGATATCCGCCACCTGATCCGGTCGCAGGACCGATTCACACCGACCTACACCAAGCCGATGCTTCAGTTGCCGGGCGGGGAAGAGGAAATGAACCGCCAGGATATCAAGAACCGAACGCTTCTGCCGGAACGCCTGGAATCGGAGATTATCGAGCATATCAAAGAGGCCGTTGCGGATGCCGACGGGGTGATTATTCTTGACCAGGTACAGGAACGGAACTGTGGAGTGGTGACGGACAAAGTGCGGGACCTGCTTGCCCAACTCTCCGATGCCTCACGCGAGAAAATCTTTTTCGCGGATTCGCGGGTTCGAATCGGGGAGTTTCGTCGAGTCATTGTGAAACCGAATCGGTATGAGACGGCCGCCGCGGTGGGGATCGAGGAGAATCCGACCCCCGAACGGGCACGAGAGGCGGCGATGACCCTGGCGCAACGCACCGGACGGCCCGTGTTTATGACGATGGACAAGTCCGGCATTATTGTGGCGGAGAGTGACCGGACCTGGAGCGTTCCCGCTGTTCGGGTGGAAGGTCCTATCGACATTGTGGGAGCGGGTGACAGTACCACGGCCGGGTCGGTCTCTGCGCTGGTCTCAGGTGCTTCTCTGGCTGAGGCGGCCGCAGTGGGTTGCCTGGTTGCATCCGTGACGATCCGACAGCTGGGCACAACCGGGACGGCCAGCCCGCAACAGATGGTCGAGGCGTTTGAAGGAACCGGGGATCTTTACGCGGAAGTTGAGTAGACTTCGTTGCCCCCCCTTCAATCCCCCCGTGAACGGAGGGAGAAATTCCCTCAGGGGCAGGGTGAGGGAATCGACAATCACAAGACATGCAAGAACCGAATAGATACGGGTCCGATACCCGGCTCGATACGGAGGAATCATGAGCGTTACAAACTACTTTGAACGACTGAATCGAGAATTTGAGAAACTGGATCTGTCCGAGATCGACGATCTGGTCAATGCGATCCATGAGGCGTACCGGAACGGACGTTTTGTGTTCATCATCGGAAACGGCGGCAGCGGGGCGAATGCCTCGCATTTGTGCGAGGATCTCGGCAAAGGCACATTAACCGATTTTGAGAAGCAGAAGCGCCTGAAGGTCATCAGTCTCACCGACAACAGCCCGTACATCCTTGCATGGGGCAACGATGAGGGATACGACCGGATTTTTATCGAACAGCTGAAGAACCTGGCATCCCAGGGGGACCTGCTGATTGCAATCAGCGGTTCCGGCAACAGCCCCAATGTTCTTCGGGCGATTGAATGGGCCAATCAGATCGGCATGGTCACATTCGGCGTGACTGGCTATGACGGCGGGAAGCTGAAGAAGATGGCGCAGAGGAACTGGCATGTCCCATGTATGGATATGGGCATGGCC
>JAKPYU010000408.1 GCA_029568995.1 Candidatus Omnitrophota bacterium
GCACGGTGAGCATTTCAAAAAGCCGCTCCGGAAAGGACGGCTGCTGACTTCCGAGGTACATCCCCAGAATCGCCACGATCACAAGTGAAATGTGAAGGATATTCGCGGCGGTCTCCGCAGGAACGCCGGTCTCGCCCCCCAATGAGGCGAGAATCTGAGGCGGAATCAGGAAAGGGTGCGCCAAAAGAATAGTCATCAGGATGAGCGAATGAGTTTTCTGCGGTAAATGGAACATCCTCAAAACAAAGGAGGAGACAATCCATAAGGCGGCGGTATGAAAGAAAAAGAAGAAAAGAACCAGCCCCAGATCCTTGTCCACTTGCATGGGCCGCGCCAAATTGAACAATAGATAGACTGGAAGGAAAAAGAACAGCAGGCAGGTCGCCACAGTCCGGTCTTCCATGCGCTGAGAAAAACGGCCAAATAGAATGCCCAACAGAACCGGGAGAAGGACGGGGCCGAGTGAATGAACAATACCTGTGAGCGTCGAGCTGATGGCCATTTCGTTTGTATTCGAGATCGACCCTGAATGTCTGGAACGGATCGGTCTCGGGCCGCACCGAAGTTGTGTTGTTGGAACGTCTTATATCGTCTCAGGACTCCACCGCACGAACAACCGGAGTCCCCAGTAAAAGGTAACATGAAGTCCATCCGTATACGAGGGGCGAGAGAGCATAATTTGCAGCGAATCGACCTGGATCTCCCACGGGACCGCCTCGTGGTGTTCACGGGAGTCAGCGGTTCCGGGAAATCCTCGCTCGCTTTCGACACCATCTACGCCGAAGGCCAGCGGCGCTACGTAGAGTCCCTTAGTGCCTACGCTCGTCAGTTCCTGGGGCAAATGGAAAAGCCCCACGTCGACCTGATTGACGGCCTGTCCCCGGCTATCTCCATCGAGCAGAAAAGCGCTGCCAAGAATCCCCGATCCACGGTCGGCACGGTTACGGAAATCTACGACTATCTGCGCATCCTGTTCTCCCGCTGTGGAACACCCCACTGCCCCGATTGCCATGAGCCGGTCGGCTCTCAAACCGTCGATCAGATCGTGGACCGCATTCTGGAACTGCCGCAGCAGACGAAATTCATGGTTCTCGCACCACGGGTCCGTGAGCGAAAAGGGGAATACAAAGACATCTTTGAAGATGCCAAGAAGGACGGCTTTGTCCGGGTCCGTGTCAATGGAGTTATTCACGATCTGGAAGAAGAGATCGTTCTGGACAAACGGTTGAAACACAACATCGAAATCGTCGTGGATCGCCTGGTGATGCGTGAGGACATCCAATCTCGCCTGTCCGATTCGGTTGAGACCGCCCTGCGCGTGGGCGAAGGAACCCTGATTGTATCCATTGTCGACGGCGAGAACCTGTTTTTCAGCGCAAAGAACGCCTGTCTGAAGTGCGGGCGATCGTTCGATGAACTCACACCGCAGCATTTCTCGTTCAATCATCCGCTGGGCATGTGCCCGGAATGCGATGGGTTGGGCCGGAAATTGGAGCTGGATCCGGACCTGGTCGTCCCCAACAAACATCTCTCCGTTGTCGAGGGCGCGATCCATCCCTGGCGGAACCTGTTTGAAGGAAACAGCGATGCGTACTGGGCAAGGCAGATTCGAGGTCGTCTGCAAACCGTCGCCCGGAAATTCGGATTCTCCCTGGAGACTCCCTGGGAAAAACTCTCACAGAAGGCCCAACAGGTCTTGCTCTACGGCGATAAGAAAAACAAAGGAGGTTCCTATCACGGAATTATCCCGGAAATGGAGGAGTGGTACGCCACGACTTCCTCTGAGGGATTCCGCAGTTATCTATTGGAAAACTTCATGCACCGTATCCCCTGCCATGTCTGCAACGGCGGACGGCTTCGAGAGGAATCGCTTTCGGTTTATTTCAGCGGATGTGCGATTCATGAGGTCTGCGGCAGAAATGTGGCGCAGGCGCTGGACTTTTTCGATCATGTCACCCTCACGGCTCGTGAGGAGAAGATCGCGGGACAGGTTCTCAAAGAAATTCGAAACCGGCTCCGATTTCTTTCCGATGTAGGTCTGAATTACCTGACACTTGACCGTGCGGCTCCCAGCCTTGCCGGTGGAGAGGCGCAGCGAATCCGTCTCGCCAGCCAGATCGGCAGCGCGCTGGTCGGCGTGCTGTATGTACTGGATGAACCCAGCATAGGCTTGCATCAGCGGGACAACCGCCGCCTGATCGACACGCTCTGCCAACTCCGCGATCTGGGGAACACCGTCCTGGTGGTCGAACACGACCAGGAGATGATGGAATCCGCCGATTACATTGTGGATTTCGGTCCCGGCGCAGGTCGGGACGGCGGGAGGATTGTCGTCGCCGGGCCGCCCGATGCCATCCGCGCCTGCCCGGAGTCTCTCACCGGAGCCTACCTGTCCGGAACACGCAGAATCGAGATCCCCGAAAGCCGCCGCAAATCAAAGCCACAGTCCCTTTGTGTGATCGGCGCAGCAGAGAACAACCTCAAGCAAATCGACGTCTCCATCCCGCTCGGCCTGTTCACCTGTGTCACCGGCGTGTCCGGTTCCGGGAAAAGCAGCCTGGTGCGGGAGGTGCTTTACAAGGCCCTGGCGCAGCAACTTCACGGCTCCAAGGTCCCCGCCGGTGAGCACAAGGAAATCAAGGGAATTGACAAAATCGACAAAGTCATCAATATCGACCAGAATCCCATTGGGCGAACGCCACGTTCCAATCCGGCAACGTATGTGAAGGTATTCGATCCGATCCGTTCTCTATTCGCCGAATTGCCGGAGGCAAAAGTCCGTGGATACAAGCCTGGACGGTTCTCATTCAATGTATCCGGCGGACGCTGCGAGGCGTGCGATGGCGATGGATTCAAACGGATCGAAATGCATTTCCTGGCAGATGTGTTTGTCACCTGCGAAATCTGTAAAGGAAAACGATTCAACCGGGAGACACTCCAGGTGAAATTCAAGGGGCGTTCCATTGCCGATGTCCTGGATCTGACGGTTACCGAGGCCCTTGAGCTGTTCGAGAATTTTCCACGGATCAGCCGGATTCTCGACACGCTTGCGGACGTTGGGTTGGACTACATCCACCTGGGCCAGCCTGCCCCCACTCTCTCCGGCGGAGAAGCGCAACGGATTAAATTAGCGAAAGAGCTCTCCCGCCGCGACACCGGGAATACTCTGTATATTCTCGATGAACCCACTACTGGCCTTCACTTTGAAGATATCCGAAAACTACTGCGTGTACTCAATACCCTTGTGGATCGCGGCAATACGGTAGTCGTGATCGAGCACAACCTGGATGTCATCAAGTGCGCGGACTGGATTATCGACCTGGGGCCGGAGGGTGGCGATGCCGGCGGCCGGGTAATTGCCGAGGGGACGCCGGAAGATGTCGCCCGCAACCGCAGCTCCTTCACCGGCCAGTTCCTCAAGAGCATTCTGAACGGCAGGAAGAATCGAGGGTGAGAACCGTCTTCTCAAAGAATCATAATTGACAGTGTGGACAACAGGGAGATATATTCACAATAGCGGTGGTTGCTCTGCCTGTCTCATGGAGAATGCATAAGGAAGGAGTTCCCAAATGACCCTCACGTTAAGAACGTTCGGCCGCATTCTTGTTTCGGCTGCTATGGTTCTTTTTTCGAGCCTCCTTTGCCGGGACCTTCCGGCTGAGGATCTCGACGGACTGTGGGAACGAGTGGCGAGTTTCACGCCGAAATTCGACGAGACCGCAGGCTCCATTCATATCGACGGTGTCACGATCTCCGTACAGGATACCGGCAGATCCCTTATTACAGGAATTGACTTGGACAAGGTCGTCAGTCGATATCTCAAGAATTACGACCAGTTCCGTAAGAGGGCCATACTACCTTACCTTTACGGAATGACTTGGGGTTGGCGTCTTAAGGAAATCCCGGAAGGTCCCGAGACCGGATATTCCGGAGGACCGAAACGAAGACCACGGTATGAAGGGCCTAGCTTCAGATTGTTGATCGGGGTGTTCCGCTCTCATGGTCAGGCGCTCCTTGCCGCTGAGGATTATCTTACCCACCAGCAAGCCTATTTCCCGATGGACACGTTGAATCCCGACGATCCGGGATTTGTGTCCTGGGGAGGGACCTACTTTGTTCGCGACAATGTGTTCTATTTCCCGCAAATCACCTCGGACCTCAATCGGGCATCGGTATGGGAGCAACTTCACAAGGACCTGCGCGACGGAACCGAAGGAATCACGAGAGGTTCCGAGGTCCCGCTTCCGGTTATTCTCGGCGATGATTTTCCCTCTGACATGACCGTTTCAAAGATAGAGGGAAAACCGACGGCCCCTCTTTTGGCCAAGGACCCAAACGGACAACACCTTTGGTATAACGTGTGGGTCGCAGATACCGATGATGACGCAGCTTGGAGAAGATTATCCAAGGAAGAGAAGATGTCGAAAAGTCGCTCTTATAAGCGCAGCCCACAAGTCAAGTGGGTCGATCCCAATATGGTGGTGGTCGAGAATCCCGGTTCGGCAACGGTGGTGGATCTTGCCGCAATCGCCATGAATGATCTCTGCCTGGTATCGGACATCTGGGTGAAACGTGTGCGCATCGCGCCACCGAAATAGGCTTGGGCATTGGATCTCGTGACCGGATGACCTGAGCCGCTGGATTCCGGCGTGCGCCGGAATGACGATCTTCAATCCGCAATCCGCAATTCCGCAATCCCCCGCCCCTTGCGTAGCACGAGATTAAATTTTATGCTACCAGCACCAGACGAATTCTGGTATAATCATCCGTAGAATGAGGAGAAAAGATGGTGAAGAAGGCAGCGATTATTGCTACGATTTCGGTGTTCGTATTCGCGGCATCCGTGAGCTGGGCCGAAGATACCCTTTGGGAATTGCAGGGGGTCAATGCGGATGGGACGGGTTCGCACCCCAAGGTTGGAGCGGCTCCCGATGAGGCCAACAAGGTAATCATCGAGGGAATTTCCCTGGCCTCCACCGGGGAGGTCGATGCGCCGACCGATCCGGGATTTGCGTGGTTTTCGCTCTGGTTGCAGGCCGAAGATGGCCGTGGTGGAATTCAGGTGTGGTCCGGTCCATGGAGCAGCAGTGTCTGGCAGGGGTATTCCGTGCAAGCGGGCGACCGCGTGCGAGTTGTGGGATGGGTGGCGGATCACAATGGGAAGGTCTTTATGAATGACCGGCACAGCCTGGCCACGATGTGGTCAATGGAGGTCGTGTCACACGGGGCGATGCCGGAACCGGAGCTCATTCCCAGCATCGCCACCTGCAATTATTTCGATGTGACACGACAGGGGGGTGCCGAGTACTATCAGACTCGCTGGGTTCGCCTGAATGGTGTCCGGATTGCTTCCGGTGAATGGGGCGCGGGCAACGAGATTGTGATCACCGACTCCTCCGGCGCGGACTTGACCTTGCTGCTTTCCTCACAGGGCACATTCGGAACCGCTCCGACCGGTGAGTTCGATGTGATGGGAATCTTCGATCAGGAAGATGCCGAAACGCCTTTTGATGGTGGTTACCGACTGTGGATCAGGAAGGCGGAGGATATACTGCCCCGGTCCATGGTTCCGTCATGGGATCTTTACGAGTGAGACAGACGAAGAGAATCTATCGGGAAGAGGAGTTCCACGCCGGACCGTCCGGGTTCCAACGCGGGCGGTCCGGCCGTTTGCCTGCATTTACCTTGATTGAACTGCTGATTGTTGTGGCGATCATCGGTATCCTTGCCGCTATTGCCGTGCCGAATTTTGTTCAGGCGCAAATCCGGTCCAAGGTGGCCCGCGCCAAGGCAGATCTGAAATCCATCTCCACTGCGCTCGACTCTTATTACCTGGATCAGAAGGCCTATCCCATCGGACGGACGTTCTGTGCGGGTTCCATGAACGAAGTCGATGACTACAATATCTGCCCGCCTGAGATCACCAGCCCGGTGGCTTACATCAACGAACGCCCGCTCGATGTATTCAATCCGGGCCGCCAATATAAATATTTGGCTCCCGGACTGGGGTATAGCAACCATGTTTTGACCTACCTGACCATCTGGGTCCCCAAATCTTTCCCATCCGAGTCCGGTGCCGACCAGGACCTGCCTTATTTCAGCCAGGAAGCATCGCCGGTGGATTACGGGATTTGGAGTGTCGGTCCCAAGGGCGCAAAGAGCTTCTGGGAATCGGATGTTGCACATATACCCGTGCCGAAACGCACCTGGTACGATCCCACTAACGGTGTCTCCAGCGAGGGTGTCATCGCCCGCCTTGCCGGTGGCTTCCAGTCCCCGTAAGGATTACCCACGAATCATCCGATACTCGCCTGTTCCGGCTTTTTTCTCTATAATTTCCCTATTGAAGATATACTATGGATAATTACCTGGATCAGCCGGGAGATCACCCTTCCAGCCTGGGAACGAAAGGTGGAATAGCAATGACCCGCGAAGAGTTCTTGAAACGGATCTCATCCGATCCCAACGTCTGTTTTGGCAAGCCGGTAATTCTGGGTACACGAATCTGGGTCTCTCTGATTCTCGGATTCTTGGCAGATGGCATGAAAGAGGAGGATATTCTCGACGAGTATCCGCAATTGAAACCTGAAGATATCCGAGCCTGTCTCGTGTATGCTGCCTTTATCGCGAATGAACGTACAATTCCTCTGGCATAGGAATGTCCGGATGAAAATCAAACTCGACGAGAACTTAGGGAAGAGAATTCGGGAGTGTTTTGCAGGAGAAGGACATGACACGGAAACCGTTGTCAGTGAAGGGCTTTCTGGAGAACCGGATGAAGTGATTTTTGAACACTGTTCGGAAGAGAGACGGGTGCTTGTGACGCTTGACCGGGACTTTGGGAACATCATGCGGTTTCATCCCGAAAGGCTGCCGGGGACCGTGATCCTGGCTGTGCCGGAAGCAGCGGGCTATGAACTGTTGGTAAGGCTCGCAAGTCAGGTTGCCGGAAGGCTCAAGGAGAGTCGTATGAGAAGCATGCTCTGGATTGTGGAGCCTGGACGGATTCGCGAATGGCCCGCGCAGACCGACGAACTTTTTGCACAGGGATGAGAATAGCCGGGCGATTTGTCGCCAGGACAACTCAAAAATTCACGAAGAAAAACACGAAAGCATAGAAAACCACCGTCAGAATAGCAGCAATCAGCAACGGTCCTTTGTGGAACTCCCAGCCGAACGGTTCCGGTTCGGACTGATCGATGTCTTCGGGGATCTCTTCGGGAGGGCGGATTTCTTCTTCGGGATTCATGAGAATTCTCCATTCATCGGATCAAGCCAACCTGCACGGCTTCCGCTAAAATCGTAAAGTACCTTCTTAACGGAATCAACGTCTGTGAGGAATCGCGGTGACGGAGCGCGGGAATTTTCATATCGGTGTGGATGCGCGTGTATTGGCAGAACGTCATACCGGTGTGGCGGTGTATACCCGGCTTCTGCTTCGGTTTTTGCTTCGCTGCCGGGAGGATTTCCGGCTGACACTGTTCACCCATCGCCCGATAGAGCCTCCTGTTTTGGCGGAATTGGGGGCAACAGAGCGCATTTCCAATGTGGTTCTACCCTGTTCTTCAGCGATGCTGGCCCGACCCGCCTGGGATCATATTCTCCTGCCCATCCGCGCGTCGCGAATGGGCTTGGACCTGTTCTTCTCGCCGCTGACCGTGGTTCCGAGGTTCCTGAAGATTCCCAGGATTGTGATCCTGCATGACCTGGGATTTCTGAGATACCCCGAAATACAGCCCGCGAAATATCGCTGGTACTGGGAAGCGGCGCTTCGTCGGGCCGTGCGGAAATCCGACGCCGTCATCGCGGTATCCGAGTCCACGCGCCGGGATGCGGTGGAGCTTCTGGGCGCGAACTCCGAACGAATCACGGTCATCCCCGAAGCGGTCGATCCGTTCTTCCGGCAGGAACCGTCCATTGAAGAGGAACGGCGAATCCTCCAACGGCTTGGATTGGAGCCGGGGTATCTGCTCACGGTCGGCACCCTCGAACCGCGCAAGAATTATCGAACGATTCTCGATGTTCTGGATCGGTTGAGAACGACAAGGCCGGATTTGCGTCTGGTGATTGCCGGTATGTCCGGTTGGCTGTGCGATGATGTTGTTCAGGGAATTTGCAGCCGCTCCGATTGCATCCTTTGGATTGAGGATGCGGATAATCTTGTGTTGAGAACGCTGTATCGAAATGCCGCTGTGTTTCTGTTTCCAAGTCTCTATGAGGGATTCGGATTGCCGGTTCTGGAAGCGATGGCCTGCGGGGTTCCGGTGGTGACATCGAATGCGGGATCGTTGCCGGAGGTTGCGGGGGATGCGGCGGTCTGTCTGGCACCCGAGGATACGGGGGCCATTTCGGAAGCGATCTCACACTTTCTTGCGGATGAGTCTCTCCGTTTGGAGTATCGCAACCGGGGATATGATCGTGTGCTCCTTTTCTCATGGGAAGAGACAGCCCGGCGAACCTGGCAGGCATTTGAGAACTGCCTCACTTCCCCCCCGCATCCTTGACCCAGCGGTCGAGCCATTCAAAAGCGACTTCCTGCATCTCCTGGTTAAACTCGTGAGGTCCCTCGTATGTGACTGCCTGGAATCGTTCGGGAATTCCCGCCTTCTGATAGGAGTCCCGAAGGATCTGATAGGCATCTTGCACACCTTCCCACGGGAACAGGCCGTCTTTTGTCCCGTTGATCACCATCAGAGGACGTGGCATGGAGAGCGCGGCGATATCCGGCAGGTCCAGGTATTCGTACGTACCGGGAATGATCTTGGTCAGCCCGATTCCGTTCGGGATGTGCTTCTTCAACATGCTGCCATAAGTGCACATCCAGCCGACTCCCACCCCGGCACGGATGCGGTCATCCAGGGCGGTCAGATGCACAGCGCGATACCCGCCTACCGAAAGACCCACACAGCCGATGCGGTTGGGATCGACTTCCGGCCGTGTCAGGAGATAGTCAACGGTTCGCCGGTCATCCCAGTGGATCACGCCAAACCAGGTTGTCCCGGCTGTCATCAGGGTGCGCGCGAAAACCTGCTCATTCATGCTGGATCGGCGATTGAATTGCAGGATCTCTTCTTCGGTAAGGTCCAAACTCCGTGTCAGGTATCCTTCCGGGTCTCCCGGAAGCAACATCCGGCGCTCTCCCCAATACAGCATGTCGATCACGGCCACCACATAGCCGCGTTTCGCCAACTCGTCCGCAATGGCAGTCCCGCCGTAACAGGTCTCGCGGAATTTCACCAGGGCCGGATGTTCGCTTTCCAGTTTCACCAGTTTTTCTTTTCCCCACAGGTAAAAGGCTCCGTGGTCGTGCAGGGCGACCAGCGCTGGGAATGGGCCTTCTCCCTTCGGAATCAAGACATAGCCTGAAATCCGGGTTTCGGGTGTTGTGTTGAACCGGATATATTCGCGACTGTGTGTTCCCAGGTCGACTTTATCGATCACCTCCGGCTTCGGGTCCACAGGCGCAGGGTCGTAATGCAGGTTTGCCATGACCAGCGGCTGCGCCTGACGGCGCCAACTTTCAGGGCTGGTGAACTCCTCACGCAGGTAACGATACTTGGGAACGGGATTTCGCTGTGCCATGCGCTCCACAAGGGGAAACAGTGTGCCAACCGAGGAATCCGGGATCTCCACGGTCTTACCTCCTGAGAACTGGCCGAAACCGGGAGTTGCGCATGGAAACAACAACGCAGCCCACACAGCGATTCCGGCGAATAATGTCGTACAAATTCGTATGAGTTGGGATTGGGTCTCCATCGGATATCCTTTTCTACAAAAAGGTGTTTTGTGCCTCTTGGCGTTCTTGCGGGGATCATCCCGGCCCCGCCTCGAATCGGTCCGAAAATACCTCTTGAGTTTCTGGGATGTCAATACTGTAGACACCATGTTGAAGGCTGGCTCGGAGCGAGAAGAGGAGTATCTTCTCGCTCAAAAAGAGGAAAGAGAAAGGAGCCAGCCAAATGGGACTGTACATCGGATTGGACTGTGGATGGAAGTGGTTTCGGTATGAGGT
>JAKPYU010000418.1 GCA_029568995.1 Candidatus Omnitrophota bacterium
CATCGCCATAGCCAGTTCACGGACTTCAGTGGACTCATGCTTGCGATCCGGCCAGCGAACAAGCAGGGGAATGTGCATACTGGTCTCATAGAGATCCGCCCCATGGAAGAATCGGCCGCCTTCCCCCAGGTTCTCTCCGTGATCGGAAAGCACCACAATCAGGTCCGTCAATTTGGTCTGCACAGCATCGAACGCCTCCAGGAGCCTCCCGAAATGCCGATCCACGAGGCTCACTTCCGCCAGGTACAGGGAGCGCAGGCGTTCGAGATCGCGGCTGTTCAGTCCTTGTCCCTTTCGGACAATCAATTGGGTGATTTGTGTCGCGCTGCCGTCAATCGGCCCGTCATACACACCCGGAAAGAGAACATCCTCCTCCGCCGGAGGCTGGTAGGGGGAATGCGCATCGTAATAATGCACCCACAGGAATATCGGTTCGTTCGGTTTCTGTTTCTTGAGCCACTCCAGGGCAAGATTGGTTGTTTCCTTGGCGGATCGTTCCGCCCCGGTATCTCCTGCAGGTCCTGCAATCGTGTCATACACATCGAAACCCTGGTTCAGCCCGAACACGGGGTCCAGAACCGCCGCGCTCACAAAGGCCGCCGTCGAGAACCCGGCCTCTTTACTGAGTTCCGCAATGGTAAGGATTTCCTGGGGAACGCTGTCCACGGCGCATCGAACTCCGCTGGAGCGCGGCAAGAGGCCGGTCATGATGGCGGCGTGGGATGGCAATGTGGAGGGAATCTCGCAGGTCGCTCGTCGAAATATCGTGCCCTGTGCTGCAAAACGATCCAGGTTTGGCGTGTTTGCTCTCGTGGTTTCGAATCCATAACAGCCAACAGCGTCCGCTCGCACCGTGTCCAGAGTCACCAGCAGAACACGGCTTGCATATTCCTCGCTGCCCCCGCATCCGATGAGAATCGGCAAGAGACACCACTGCATCATGAACAGGGCGGGAATACCCCGATTACCCATGTGAAGATCTCCTTTTCCCACAACTCAGAATCATCATGCAAGTGGTCTTTTTATATCATAGTATTATTTTCAATTTTGGGCTTGGCAAATCGTCGATCATGGAGCATAATACGAAACATTCAGGCTATGGCGGGCAGGTCCACCAGTTGGATGGACCGAAATGTCTGAACAATTTAATTAGGAAAGGAATACGGAAACATGGTAGGAAAAACAATTGTGCGCGTTGCTCTTCTGAGCATACTGGCGATGAGTGTCACGGTGTATGCCGAGACGGTTACTGTAAGCAAAGCGGATGGAGCGAACTTCTTAAGCATTCAAGACGCAATCAATGCGATCAATCCGAGGGACGGCGATCCGGATGTTATTCAGATCCTGGACGGTTCCGTGTACGAGGAGCAGGTGGTTGTCGGCGGCCTGCCACCGATTAGTGAGGCAGGCGAGAACTTCATCGGGGCATTGGTTGCGGAGAACCGCGATCCGATCACCATTATCGGGCCGGATCCGGATAACGCCCCGGCCATCTCGCCAAGCGCCGAGATATTAAACAATTATGGCGTTTTTGAGGACGACCTGGATGACAACTTTCAGGCATCTCTGACTTATTTTGGAAGGGGAATCACTTTCGAGAATTTGATCCTGGAGCAACCCGGCGGAGGGCCTTACGGGGTCAACGGTCAGGGGATCGAGATCACATTCCGTAATGTCCTCTTCCGTCCCAAGGCAGGCTCCGGCGCTCCAGGCGAAGCCTTGATCAACTTCAATAACAGCGACCGAATCGCCGATTATTACGGACAGGAGCCGAACTGCGTGATCTTTGAAGATTGCACCTGGGATGGGTTGCTCGATGATGGAACCCAGGACACAGAGGATGCGATCTATTATCACGGCACGAACGGCGTTGGAATCGACGAGATCGAGCAGAAGAACACAACAACCTTTCAGTTCACGAATTGCACATTCCAGAACTTCGGCGAGGGCATTACGCGGCTTCGATGCCGGAACGCCGCGCAAGAGGATGTGACGCAGAACATGCAGAGCTGCCTCTTCCTCAATAACAACGGGAACTCTGTGAACGTCGACGGCGGCGGCGACAAGACGATCCAGGATTGCATTTTCTTCAACAATGTGAACGGACCGGACGAGGCATTGCCGACGGGACAGAACGCAGCCTTGTTTGTTCGCGGACGGGATGGACGTACGGGCAATGTCACGGTGAGCCATTGCATTTTCTCGAACAATGCCAGCCTGGATGCCAGTGCCGATCCGGCCCTGGATCTCTGGGCGGCGGTTCTGATCACCAATGACACCGAGAACGGTCCGGTGGTCATCGACCATTGCACGTTCGACGGCAACGGCACGGCAGTCCGCATCTTCGATACATCCCAACGCCCCCGCACGGTGGATATCAGCAACACGATCTTCTCGAACAATCAGGTTGCCGTTACAGGCAACGGGGCCTCAGCAACGCCAAGTTACGTGGGGTCCGGAAATGAGGCAAACCTGATGCTGACCCTGACGAACTGCCTGCTGTTCGGGAACGTTGTGAACACGGACATTGGGGTCAGCAATGGTGCGATCCTTGCCGATCCCTTGTTCGCGAACACCGATGCGCTCGGAGAGGATCCGTTTGCCCTGCAGGAAGGCAGCCCGGCCATCGGCGCAGCCACGGACGGCTCCGATGTCGGCGCGGCTCAGTCCGGTGAGTCCGGTATTGACGAATTCATGCTGTATTGATCCAAACAACCTTTTACCCGCCAAAGCCAAGAGGCCGCCTTTCCAGGCGGCCTCTTTCATTATCCCTTACGATGCTGTGGCGGATGAAGAGACTCGACGGAGTGTCCCGTCTCCTTTCTGCTTATTGGTCCCATTCGTCCCATTGCTCTTTCCTCCCTGTATTCCTACACTCAGAATATCCGCCCACAATGAATCATTGCGGGCTTTCTTGATCCACAGGAAGCAAGTATGAACCAGGACCAGCAACAGAAATTCGAACGCCTTCAAACGATTCTCCGTGAGACCGGCGGGGTGGTGATGGGGTATTCCGGCGGGGTGGACAGCACCCTGCTCGCGAAAACGGCATACGATGTGCTCGGCGACCGGGCGGTGATTGTCACTTCAATCAGCGAAGTCCTTGCGGAGGAGGAACTGGACGACTGCCGGAAAATCGCCACCGGGCTGGGATTCCAATTCCGTACAATCAAGACCAACGAGCTCGATCTGCCCGAATTCCGCGCAAACTCGCCCCTGAGATGCGCTTTCTGCAAATCGGAATTGATGGACCATTTGAAAGCCATCGCGCAGGAGGAAGGCATTGAGACCATCGCCCTGGGGGTGAATGTCGATGACCTGGACGATTACCGTCCGGGGCAGGCTGCCGCCAAGGAGAAAGGCGCTCGGTTCCCGTTGCTCGAAGCAGGCATGACCAAGGAGGATGTCCGCGCGATCTCCAAGGCGCTTGGATTGCCGACCTGGAACAAACCGGCGTTTGCGTGTCTGGCTTCACGCTTCCCTTATGGCGAGGAAATCACCGCCGAGAAGCTCACCCAGGTCGCCAATGCCGAGCGGATTCTGAACCAGGCGGGGTTCAGGCAATACCGTGTTCGATATCACAAAGAGGTTGCACGCATCGAGGTCCCGCCGCAGGACATGCCACGCCTGCTGGACATTCGGGATGAGATTGTGCCCAAATTCAAGGAACTTGGTTTTGTCTATACCGCGATGGATCTTGCCGGATTTCGTTCCGGCAGCATGAACGAAGCGCTTAGCGGCAAACCGCAGGCTGCCGCGTCAATGCAAGTCGCCCCACCTGAGACGTCCCAGGCAAAGAAACCGGCCCGGTCCGCCAAGATTGATCCAGCAAAGACTTACACCGTTTATTGCGATGGCGGCAGCCGGGGAAATCCGGGACCGGCCGGATACGGCGGGGTGATTTGCGATGACTCCGGCAAGGAGATCGTCCAAATCTCAGAATCTATCGGGAAAGCCACCAACAATGTCGCCGAGTATAAGGGTTTGATCGCCGTTCTATCCAAGGCGCGTGCGATGGGTATTCGTCGCGTGGTGGTCAAAATGGACAGTGAGCTGATTGTCCGCCAGATTAACGGCGAGTATCGGGTCAAGCAGGAGCATCTCAAGCCGCTTCACGCGAAATGCCTCGCGATTCTTCGCACGCTGGAGCGCTGGCGTATCCAGCATGTCCCCCGCGCACAAAACACCGTTGCGGACCGCCTGGCAAACGAAGCCATGGACACCGATGCTTGAATCCCTGGAGTGCGGGAGCGTCAGCTCCCGCCTTTCTCACTCTGTTCGCGAGAAAAACATTCCAACATAAAAAACGTTATCGATAACAATCCCAGTGCGACGCACTCGATGGCTCTTGTATATCGAAAGTCCCGGTCACTGGTTCCATAAAAACTTCCAGAGACGTGTTTTTACCGACGTTTATCACGACGTCTTTTCGTTCTACGGTAACAAAACCCTCTATTTCAAATCGAATATCATAAGGTCCAGGAGGGAGATCGAGCATCCTGATCTCACCCCGCTCATTAGATATGGTTGTCCGGGTGGTGACTGATGTCCCATATAAAGTGCAGAGGACTCCGGGTAACTTCGTCCCGTCGGGCATAATGACAGTGACATATAAGTTCCCGTATGACTCTTGAGCTTGAGGCTCAATAAGGTCCGACTGTGAAAGATAAGTAAGGATAAAGAGCAAAGGTAATCCTGCAATCCACCCGAAATGAATTCTTGGTTTCATGTAGATGTTCATCGTATAAGGTTGTATCTCCTCTAAAAAACGGAAGATGTCCCTCTCCCGCCGGGAGAGGGTCGGGGTGAGGGTTCTTCTTGTTCTCTCCTAGACCTCCGCCTTTTTCACCGGCTCCCGGAACGTCATCAGGAACGCCGCCGCGCAGACGATTGTCAGCACGCACGGAACAAGAAACACGTGGAAGTAGTTCACGCTTGGGACCATCTGTCCGGCAACCTCTGTGCTCTCTATGAATAAATCCCGAATCCATCCGCAGAAGAGGCTGCCCAGGAACAGGCCAAGTCCCAGCGTAACAAAGGCGTGCAGGCTCTGCGCCGATCCCCGGATATCTTTCGGTGCAACCTCATCAACATAAATCTGTCCCACCGTGAAGAAGAACACATAGCAGAATCCATGCAGGGTGAGTGAGGCAATCACCAGCCATGTCGGATGTCCGACACAGAAGATCGCATATCGAATCGGCCACGCTAAGATGCCCAGGGCAAGCGAGTTGCGCACGCCGATTCGAGGCAGAAGCCACGGAAGAAACACGAGCATCACCAGAATCTCGGCAACCTGCGCCAGGGCCATCGTTGTTCCCAGGTTCGCTTCGGGAATCCCGATGGAAATCAGGAACGGGCCGGTCAGAACATAATAGAACTGCAATTCCGTCGCCACAACAAACGAAATCAGGATGAACACCAGAAACACTTTGTTCTGCAGCAGCCGGATGGCCTCCAGAAACGCCCACGGACTTGCGCTTTCCTTGTTCGGAGGGGTCTTCGGTAAGGCAAAACAGAAGAGGCCCAGGAGGAGTGAAAGAACAGCAGCCAATTGAAAACAATCGCCGGGATAGAGTCCCAGCAGACGACGCCACTGATCGATTCCTGCTCCCGCCGCAATCCAGCCAATTGTCCCTGCGACGCGGATCGGGCCGAATTGCCGTTCCACACTGGTCAGGTGATGGAACGTGATCGAATTGGTTAGGGGCAGGGTCGGTGCAAAAAGAAGAGAATAGATCAGCATGATCCAATAGAGATTGCTGAATTCACTCTGATACGAGAGAAGCCACATCAGCGCAGCGCCGATCAGGTGGGCAATACCCAGGAACTTCTCCGTGTTGAGATATCGGTCCGCAATCTGACCGCCGATGAACGGAGAGATGATGCAGGCAAGCGGAATGATCCCGTAAATGCTCCCGATCTGTATCCCGCTGAATCCCATGTTCTCAAGAGCGGCAGAAAGAACCGAGAACCAGGCTCCCCAGACCGCATACTGCAAGAACATCATGATCCCAAAACGAACCAGCATACTGGTGTTCATATCTCTCTCCTTCACCGGTGTGAGCTCGCGCGAAACGCGATGACCATCGTAAGAAACTTTTTCGAAAACAGCAACGCTCCCGACAGATTGCCAGGAGCGTTGTTTTAATGGAAATACGGTAGGGCAGGCCTCTGTGCCTGCCGTTTTTTGTGTGCTTATCGCCGATAGCCAGGCAGAGATGCCTGGCCTACTGGGGCATACCCACCGGCAAGATGCCGGTGCCACCCGGAGAATCCTGCCTATTTCATCGCCACCCACGCGCCATTCTGCTGACTACTCTCAATAGCCGTGGCGATGAACGCAATGCCAACCCGTCCATCTTCCACATTCGCGTATTTTGATCCGTCATCCTTCCAGGCTTTTCCGGCGTTATACGCGCGGACATCTGCCTCGAAGCAGCGGTGCAGACGCGCGAATGCGTCGTGGAACGCCTCCGGATGGCCGGATGGAATCGTGGGTTCCGCCATGAGATCCGCCGGCAAATCGCCCAGGAATCCATCATTGGCCTGGACATCGCCGCGCCAATAGACTCGATTTGGTTGACCCGGCAAGAGAATTGTGATGGATTCGGGTTCTTCCTGTTTCCAGATCAGAGAACCCTTGGTTCCGTTGATCTCAATCCCCAGGTCATTCTTGTGGCCGATGGCGATCTGGGTTGCGCGGACCATGGCTTTGCCGCCATTGGAAAGCTCGCAATACGTTGTGAAATGGTCATCCAGCTGGCGGCCCTTAACGAAGGTCTCCATGTGGGCCTGGACACGCTTGATTTCGAGACCGGTCACAAAGCGCAGTTGCATCAGCGCATGGGTGCCGATATCGCCGCCGCAGCAGCTTCCACCGGCACGTTTGGGATCGACGCGCCATTCCGCCTGCATC
>JAKPYU010000427.1 GCA_029568995.1 Candidatus Omnitrophota bacterium
CGCCTCATCGCTTGACCTGCCTCTTTCATCAGGCTGGCTCCCCATCAGGAATGTCCCCGCAGGAATCAAGACCATCTCCAAAGGGATCGCATCCGAGGGCAGACCGGGGATCTCGACGGTGATTCCCGGCCTGTGGGTTGGCTTACCCTGCGGGGTCGGCGTGAGACTCGGAGTCGGCGTCCGCGTGGGTGTCACGGACGGTGTGGCCGTGGGTGTCTCCGTTGGCCTTGTGATCGGAGTTCTCGTGGCTGTCCCCGTTGGCTGCATCCGGGGATCATGGTCCCATTCGATGACCGAATATCTGATCTGCGTTCCAGGTCTGTCATCCCAGTACTCTGTACGCGATGTGCAAAAGCACAGATTATCCGCATTCAACGAATCGTCGGGTTCATCTTCGGCCCAATTCGCATATACCCAGGGTTCATCGGTCACCCAATGCCACCCCTGGGCATAGCTCGCCGAGGTGGATTCATCCAGATCCGGATCCTGATACCCGCCAAGCCATGCTCCGTCCAGTAAATACAAGCTGGCCATGGTTTTCAGGAAGGCGATCAGGAAGCCGTTTTCCGATGAGGATGTGATTGTTGCGAGATACCCCGAACCGTCGAAGCGGGACGCAGCAAACTCGCTCGAAGCGGTCCAGCTGAGTTTCTGTCTGGCAAAAGCGTAATAGTGTCCGTTTTCCTCGTAGTAGACCGGCCCGATTAAATATTGATCGACTGGTATCGGTGTTGGACTCAGGGTCGGGGAGGGTATCGGTATCGGTGTTGCCTGGGGAAGATCGCCTGGGCGCGGCAAGTCGGGGGAGCCGGGACCGGCCTCTCCGATCTGCAAACGTCGGATGGATCGTCCGTCGGCAACCAATAATTCCGACTCCGATACGATCCCGAAACCGGATGGCGCGTCAAAATGAAAAACGCGCAGAGGCAGGTTCTCATAGACATAACCAAGCACCCCGCTCCCGGCCAACCACTCATTGCTCCCACCGGAATACCGCAGAATCCGCTGATTCCCGGTATCCGCAATCAGGAGACTCCCATCCGGCATCAGCGCCAGGTCCTCCGGGAACATCAGGGCAGAACCTACAGGCAGGTTCGGAGTCTCCTCGCCGCACGATCCCCCGGCAATAGTCTCCGTCTGCCACGTCCCGTCTTGCTGGAAGAACCGTCGGACGCGGCATGGACTGGATTCCGCAACAAACAGCGATCCGGTTCCGTCGGATTCGACGGCTACCGGCTCGATCAGCTGCAACTGTGAGTCAGCAGGCAACAAGTTGTCGATAATACCTGTATAAGGATCAAGAATCCTTAACCTGTTATTCCCCGTGTCCGCAATGACCAACCGTCCATCAGGCATCGCGGCGAGATCGCACGGATAAGAGAATGCCGCATGAATCGCGGGTCCGCCATCTCCCGTGTTGCCTTCTTCGCCGGTACCGGCAATCAGCGTTGTCTCACCCGTATTGGGATAGTAGGAAAGAATCCGATGGTGTCCCGAATCGCAGATCAATAGGCGATTGTCCGTGAACAGCAACCCCATGGGAGAGGACAGATCCAAAAGGTTGCTGTTTGCATCATTCAGAATCTGCCATCCCTGTCCCTCTGGCCGAGACAGTACACAATTCCCCTCCGTATCGCTCACAAAGATCCGATCCGCACCGACCGCCAGACGTCGAGCCTGCTGGAATTCAACACCGCGTACGCCAGACTGGCCTGCTTCCATGTTCAGGAACTCGCCTGCAAGAGTTGTCACCTGGCCGCCCGGTGGCGGTATCGGGATCGTCGGGAAGGAAGCGTCCGGAGTATGAACGTAGATGCGCAGCTCATTCCCCCGAACGGCGAGAATTTCGTTTGTCCCGTTGCCGTCCACATCGCCGAGACACGCATTTGTGGGAGAGAAATTCGGGTCGATTGCATAGTAGTCGCTGAACTTTCCGTCGCCATTTCCAGGCAGGACACGCAGACCGTCGCAGTAGGACAACAGGTCGAGATTCCCATCGGCATTGAGATTTCCGGGGATGAGCTCGCCCTGGAACGTCATGGACAGCGGCCCGTCGGGATCGCTTGTCAGGAAATCCTTCTCCTCGGTGTGTCCCAGGAGAAAGGCTCCCGGCTCAAGAGGAGGGGGCAGGTATCCGCTCCAGATCTCGTTCAGCACATCGGAATCCGTACGAAAGACCTTGACCGTATTTCCGAACCGAACAACCAGTTCTTTCGGAGGGTGCACGGGAGTGGATGTGCCGTCCGGATTCAATGTGACTCCGTCCAGATCGACCGCCAGCAAATTCCCGCCGTGTTCCTCCTTCCACCATGTAAAGCGAGGCAGAAACGATGAACCCGCTGTCCATTCGAAAAGCGTGGTCCTGTTGATATACCCACTTTCCGAAGATTCTGCAGAGGTAAGAGATTCCGCCAATACAAAAACTCGTCCATCGTCACCGATGGCAAGGGAGGTCACAACAAAGTCGATATCTTTGAAAAGATCGGCAGTGTTCAAGACACGCCCCCGCTCAATATCGCCGTTCGGATGAACGAATAGTTCATTAAGGATCGAAACGTATCGTCCCGGATATGCGGACGGGCGATACATGCAAGTGCTTACAACACATTGGACTCTCTTATCCGATGAACCGGGGTCCCGGGAAACCGGACTCAGTGCGAACGGATGAACTCGCGCGCGAACGAAA
>JAKPYU010000431.1 GCA_029568995.1 Candidatus Omnitrophota bacterium
CGGCAAGCAGACCTCGTATACCTGGCCGCACGCGTTTGCGCGGTTCCACTGCGACTTCGAGGCGTTCTGCGAAAACTTCTCCGCGAACCATATTCATGCCGCCATCGGCAATTATGTCCCGGAACTGATCGCCGTCTGCCATGCGCTCGATATCGAGCCGGTCGTGATTCGGTAGAAGAGGATAGATTATTCAAATAAGAAAGGGGCGCACACCGTGCGCCCCTTTTTGTTCAAGGTTTCAAGATTCAGGCGGTTGATTCTCCTTGCACCTTCTTCTCCAGCGCCTCCACCCGTTTCCACAGGTCGGGGAGAGAGCGGAACGAGTCGCGGCGTTGGCGGTATTCCTCGTAGTTGCATCCGGGGTATCCGTACACCAGCGATCCTTCGGGAACCTCCTTGGTTACACCCGCGCAGGGAGCCAAATGCGCGCCGGGTCCGATCACAATATGTCCCACCATCCCGACGCCACGGCCTACGAACACATCCGAGCCGATCCGGTTGCTTCCGCAAATACCGACATGAGACTGGATCACCGTACGTTCCCCGACGGTGACATTGTGAGCGACCTGAACCAGGCTTCCGATCACGGCCCCATCATGAATGACGGTCTTGCCGAGAGTGGCACGGTCCACGGTGGTGTTGGAACCGATCCGCACATCATCCCCAATCACCACATACCCGATCTGGGGAATCTTGCAGCGGTCTCCGTTGGTGTCCTTCGCATACCCGAATCCGTCGCTGCCGACGACGACACCGGCTTCCAGGACGGCCCGTTTGCCGATCTGGGTCCTTTCCCGGATGACACAATTCTGATGAATGATGGTATTCTCCCCGATCACGCAATCCTCACCGATGTAACATCCACTGAGGATCTGCACTCGATCTTCAATCACGACGCCGTCTGAGATGACGGCATTCGCGTGAATTCGAACACCCCTGCCAAGACTGACATTTTTTGCCAGCACCGCGGCAGGGTGAATGCAAATGTCTCGATCCGAACTCTGGGATGAAACCTCTGCGACAGCCAGGTTTCCCTCTCGTCTTTCCATTGCCTACATCCCCCGTCTGGGTTCGCCCGGCTGAATTTCCGCACAGGCCGGTTTATCCCCTCATAACCTCACGATCCTCGCCTGCGAACGCAGGGGAGATGAATCCTCAGAAGATTAACAGAACGCCTCCCGACTCCGCTGCATTCTCTCACAACACAAAAAAAAGCAGTAGGAATCTGGTGTAAACCTCTCCGCCGAAGCAGCGACTGTGAGCCAGAACCTACTGATTCATGAAACGCTATACGCAAATCTTAAGACGCAATTTGCGTTCCAGCCTTCATGCGCTTCGGCAGCCTCGCTCTCTCTCCACCCCAACGGGCTTCATAAACCTCCCAAAAGCGCACAATCTCAACGAAATAAGGTCGATCATTCTTAGAGCGACCGAAGGGAGAATAACATAATAAATTCGGCGAAAAAACCCCAGGGTGTGGTATTTCCACCCAACTTTGTCATTTTTGTGGTATCTTTACCACAGTTAATCACAAGGGTCTCATTCCTCCAAATTTACGGATTCTGGGCCTTTTCAAGCACTCGATGGACCATCCCATCAGCCTCTTCCAGAAGTCTCTCGGCTTCCGCGCGATTTTTTTTGCACAGATGCATGACAATTGCTGTTTTCACGTGCATGTTTGCCTCGTTCAACAGATCTCCGGCCTGGTCGTAATCGAGATCGGTGAGCATTGTGAGGATACGATGAGCGCGGTCGCGTAGCTTGTTGCAAGTGGCGGTCAGGTCGACCATGAGGTTCTGATAGACCTTGCCGATGCGGATCATGGAAGTGGTTGTAATCATATTTAACACGAGTTTTGTTGCTGTTCCCGCTTTCATTCGCGTGGAACCGGTGACGACCTCCGGACCGACGAGCAGTTCAATGACGACATCCGCCGGTCTGTTCTCCTGAGGGATGGGAGTACAAGAAAGAAAGATGGTCGGTGCCCCCTTTTGTCGGGCTTCCTGCAGAGCGCCAAGAACAAAAGGTGTGACACTGGATGAGGCGATTCCCATGACGACATCCCTGGGGCCGACCTGTTTTTCGCGGATGGCCACGGCCCCGTCCTCGGCATGATCCTCGGCACCCTCGATGGCCCTGTGCAAGGCGGTATACCCGCCGGCGATGATCCCCTGGACCATTTCCAGGGGTGACCCGAACGTCGGGGGGCATTCCGCCGCGTCCAGCACCCCCAGCCGTCCGCTGGTTCCCGCTCCCACATAGATCAGCCGCCCACCTTTTCGGAACGCCTGCTCTACCAGGTTTACGGCCTGTTCCACTTCCGGCAATGCCTGTCCGACGGCGTTGACCGCGCTCCGATCTTCCTGGTGGATGAGTTCCAGGATTTCCCGCACGGATTTCCGGTCGATCTCGAGGGTATTCAGGTTGCGTTGTTCGGTCAGAAGACCCGCCATTTTACGGGAATAGGAATTGGTCATAGAACATGGTCCTCCACGATCTGTTCGAAGTGGAGTTCCCGGTCAGGCCGGATTTCAATGTGCACCCCGTATCGTTCCTCCAGGCGTCCGATCTGTTCCTGAAAGCGTTCCTCGATCTGTTCGGCGACACGGGGATGAACCCGCAGTTTCACAGGTCCATCGCAGCCTGCCCGGCAGACTTCCTCGACGGTGCGGAGCGTCTTAATGGTCATGGATTCCGTGGAGAGGATCGACCCCTCTCGTTTGCAGTACGGGCAGGGTTGGGAGATGGTTTTGTTCAGGCTCTTTCGGACCCGTTTGCGGGTCATCTGGAGCAGCCCCAGTTCGGTCAGTTCGAAGATGTTGGTGCGGGAATGGTCGCGCCGCAGGCACTCGGTCAGGCGCTGGGTAACCTGTTCCCGGTTGCCCGGAATGCGCATGTCGATGAAGTCGATAATGATAATGCCGCCGATGTCCCGAAGTCGGATCTGTCGGGCGATTTCGGCGGCGGCCTCCATGTTGGTCCGGTAGACTGTCTCCTCCAGGTTGCGCTTGCCGACATAGCGGCCCGTATTGACATCAATGGTGGTAAGGGCCTCGGTTTCGTCGATCACGATATGGCCGCCGCAGGGAAGCCAGATCCGTCGAGATCGAAGCGCGCTGATTTCCGCCTCGATGGCCGCTGAGATGAACAGGGGGTCTTCGTCATCATACAGGGTGATATGCGGCAGGAACTCCGGTGCAAATTCCTGGACGTAGCGCAGGATTTCATCGAAGACCTCCTCCCCCTCAACGACCATCTCAATGAAATCGTCATCCAGGTAGTCGCGAACCAGCCGGGCCAGGAGACCGGGGCTGCGGTAGATCAGCATCGGCGCATGACAGTGCTCGTTGCGTTGATGGATCTCTTTCCAGCGGTTGACCAGGGATTCGATATCCGTTCGGAGTTCCGTTTCGGACAATCCGCGTGCGGCGGTTCGGACAATCAACCCCATGCCGGCAGGGCCGATCTGTTCGGCGAAATGACGGAGCCGTTCGCGTTCCTCTTCCGCTTCGATCTTGCGGGAGACGCCGACATGAGCGGAATTCGGCAAAAGCACGGTATACCGTCCGGCCAGGGATACGTTGGTGGTGACCCGGCAGCCTTTCGCGCCGATGGGTTCCTTGTACAGCTGGACCAGGATTTCCTGGCCTTCTTTCAGCAGGTCCGAAATGGTGGCGGGTGGGAGATCGGGTTCTTCGGATTCCTCTTCCTCCGCCATAATCTCGGGGTCCTCGGAGAGGTCACCGAAATCCTCCCGTGCCAGGCATAGATCGTTGACATAAAGAAAGGCGTTGCGCGCCAATCCGATATCCACAAAAGCCGCCTCGATTCCCGGAACAATCGTGGTTACACGCCCCTTGTAGATATTGCCCTGGTTGCGCTCCTGGGTCTTCCGTTCAAAGAAATACTCGGCCAGCTTGGAATTCTCAAAGATCGCAACTCGTGTTTCGTAATCGTCACAGGATACGAAGATTCGGCGTTCCGCTTTCATGCAAGTGACCTCGACGCCTCGACTACCGGCGTCCAATGATCTCCATCTTTGCGATGCTGATCCAGTCGTTCGATCCGGGAGGAACATGGGACCACGCCCTGTTCCTGAAGACCGCTCAGGATCTTCCGGATCTGGGGCGGATTCCCCTCGGAATGCACGACGATCAGGCGAACGGAATTTTCTTCCGGGAGCCAGGAACCAATGTTGAATTCCCGCAGTGCTTCTTCGGATGGCTCCCTCGACTCGCCTCCCCCATCCTTCCAGGATATCCGGAGCTCATCGGCACGAATCACGGAGCCGATCTTCGGCTCGTTCTTTTCGACCGGGACAGCAGCGATCCATTCAATGCCCTCCGGAGAACAGGCGCTGAGATCCGCGCACAGTTTCTCTCCCCGGCAGGGATGGACCGTGCTGACTTCAAGATACTCGCCCCAGCTTTCCAATCCGACCGGCAAGGCCCCGGCGAAGGTGATTTTCGGGTGCGGATGGAATCCCTGTGAGAAGGCCAATGTGACACCAGCCCGCCGGAAAATCGCGTTCATGGTTTCCAGGAGATCATGGTGGGACAGCCACGTTCCCGGACCGTGCTTTGCATATTTCAGCCGGTAGCGAAAGGTCCCTTCCTGCCGGACAGGGGCCGATTCCTGCGGCAGCGGCTGGTCGGTGGAAGAGCGGATGGTACGCACAGAGTCTCCGTCGCACACGCCGCACACCCGGCAGTCATCCCGTCCGCAGTGATCGCTGGGTCGGTCCTCAAAGGTTCTCCGATATTCGTGCCAAAGATATTCCGGTCGGACCCCGATGTCAATCACGGACCAGGGGAGAAGATCCTCGCGCCGGTAGGTTTTTTCCGCCAGGCTTTCGGGGCGCAATCCCATCTGCCGGAAGGCGTTTTGCCAGAGATCCCAACGGAAACATTCAAACCATTCATCGAATCGGCATCCCGCGCGGAACGCCAGCTCGATTACCCCCGCAAGACGGATATCCCCGCGAGCCAGAATTGCCTCCAGAAGGCTCGGTTCGGGATTGTTTGTGGAGAGTTTGATTCCGTTTCGCCGAAGGTCCGAACGCAGAATACGGAGGCGATCCGCACATACGGCTGTGGAGATCTGTCCGCACCATTGGTAGGGCGTATGCGGTTTCGGGCTGAACGTTCCGATGGAGACGTGGATGGTTCCCCGTCGCCAACCCTGTCCACGGAGCATTCCATGGATTCTTGCGACGAGGCGCCCGATTCCGGCGATATCCTCTTCCGTTTCTGTGGGGAGGCCGATCATGAAGTAGAGTTTGAGGCTCTCCCAGTGTTTCGTCATCGCCTGGCGGATAGTGTCGAGAATGGTGGCGTCCGGGATGGCCTTGTTGACGGCGCGGCGAAGACGTTCGGTTCCCGCTTCCGGCGCGAAGGTCAGTCCGCCGCCACGCACCCGCTCCAGGTTCCGGGGGATTTCCTCGGCGAACCCATCCAGTCTCAGCGAGGGAAGGGACACGGATACCTGGCGGCTCTCGCAATGATCCATCAGTGAGGAGACGAGGTCCCGGATGCGGCTGTAATCGCCGCTGGAAAGCGAAAGAAGAGAAAGCTCATCGTAGCCGGTGGACTCGGCGGCCCGCATGGCATCCTCAATCAGCCGGGACACGGAGCGTTCCCGTAGAGGACGGTTGACAAAACCCGCCTGGCAGAATCGGCAGCCCCGTGTGCATCCACGCATGATCTCCAGGGCGACCCGACGCTGAACGATCCGCGCATTCGGGACTGTCTGATTGACCGGATACGGGTGATTTTCAAAGTCGATTAACCGCTTGCGGACGGTACGGCGTATCGCAGGATACAATGGGGGACCGAAACAGAGTTCACCAAGGCGGTTATGGATTCTGCTGTAGAGGGAGGGGACAAAGACGCCCTCCAGTTTTGACAGTTCCAGGAGGGTTTCCAGGCGAGTTCGATTCTGTTTTTTTGATTCCAGGACAGAATCGGCGAGGTCCAGAACGCCCTCCTCGGCTTCCCCGATGACAAACGCATCAATGAACGGGGCCATGGGCGCGGGATTGAACGCGCACGGCCCCCCCGCGATCACCAGGGGATGCGTCTCGTTGCGATCCCGACTGCACAGGGGAAGCCCGGCCAGGTCGAGCAGCAGAAGGGCATTCGTGTAAGTCAATTCGTGCTGGAAAGACATGCCGAGGATATCCGCCCGGGAGACCGGCAGGCCGGATTCCAGCGTGGTCAGTGTCTCGTTCCTCTGGCGCATTTGGGCTTCCCGGTCGGACCACGGGGCAAACGTTCGCTCGCACCAGATATCCTCCCGACGGTTCAGCACGTCATACAGGACATGCAGTCCCAGATAAGACATTCCGATTTCGTACACATCGGGGTAAGCCAGCACGAAGCGCAAGCGTGCGGTTGTCTTGTTCCGAACCGCATTCCACTCCCCTCCGGCATACCGGACCGGTTTCAGAATCTCCAGAAGATGGCTGTTTTTCATTCAATACTCCGGGGAATTCATCGAGTCTCTTACTGTATCGCCGTCAGAAATGCGGATGCCAGTGGATTTGTGCATTTCCGGCTCAACTTCAGTTCTCCGCCGCCGATACTGATATGTGATTCAGTCTATCCTTGGCTGTGGGGTGAAGGAATGCGCTACGATCACTGCCGCTTTTGTGGGAAGACGGTCCGCCTGGCGGAACTGCACGTATCGTGTCCTGCCTGCCTGGAGAAGATCGAGTTGGAGCTTCTAAAGAGGGCCTATTGGGTGATTCACGGGAGCGGGAGTGAGTTCGTCCGTCCGGAGCAGGTCATTTCGCGTGTGATGGCGGTGCGGGACCAGAAGCTGGACCTTTCCCTGCTGAGGTATTGGGTGTTACGGGGACATCTGAAGACCGATGTATTTGGACGAATCGGGGTTCCGGCGGAAGAGGATATTCTGGAAGACGCCGCCGAATCGGGATTGAACCTTCATCTTCTGCGGCGAATCCGTGGGGAAGCCGCTGCCATGCCGGGATTTGCCGCTGAAATTCCGTTGGAACTTTCTCCCTCCAGCCGGGAGAAGCGAAAACGCGCTGTTGCCTGATACCTGCCTTGTCCCTCAACCGTTTACTTCTTGACAAGTCTCATCGGAACCGAAACAATCCTATGGATGCCATTCGCGACGGTCTGTCGGATCGTTCGGGAGGTCAAGGCCATGCAGAGAGACTACAGTCCGTTTACGCCGGGGATACCTGTTCCGGTGGAGTTCTTTGTCGGACGTCAAGCCGAGATCACACATCTGCGTGACAAGATCGTCCGGGCCTCCAAAGGCCAATTGCAGATCGCCTTTCTGTCCGGGGAGCGGGGAATCGGAAAAAGCTCGCTTGCCTCGTTTGTTCGGCATCTTGCGGAACGGGAGAACCAGGTTTTAGGACTGCATACCTTTCTGGGCGGCGTGACGACACTCACGGAGATGGTTCGCCGCGTTTTCGACCGCCTTTTGAAAGACAGCCTTGATAAGGCTTGGCATGAGAAGGTCAAAGGGTTTTTCGGAGACCATATTCGAGAGGTCGGGCTGTTTGGGGTCAGTCTGGAATTCGGTGCGGGGCCTTCGGATCTGGAACGCATGGTTCACGATTTCGCCCCGGCATTGCGCAACCTGTCAAATCGTTTGCAACACAAGAAAAAGGGGCTTCTAATTATCCTGGATGACATCAATGGACTGGCTGCCTCGGAGGATTTTGCGAATTGGCTGAAAAGCCTTGTGGACGAAATTGCCACTTCGAGCGCACCGCTGCCGCTATGCCTGCTCCTGGTGGGGATGGAGGAAAGGCGGCAATCCCTCATTGATCTCCAACCGTCCCTGGCGCGGGTTTTCGATCTGATTTCCATTGAACCGTGGTCGGATGAGGAGACACGCGAATTCTATGTGAGTTCCTTCTCCAAAGTCGGGATTACAGTAGACGACGATGCGTTGGAGGATCTTGTGGAGTATACGGGAGGGCTGCCTGTCATCGCGCATGAAATCGGGGATGCGGTTTTCAAACAAACGGCCGGTGGCTGTGTGGACCGGGATTCTGCGATTTCAGGGATCATCACCGCGGCGAAGGTTGTCGGCAGAAAGCATGTGGAACCGCAGGTATTTCAATTTATTCAGAGTACACGATATTCCTCCATCTTGCTAAGTGTTGTGAAGGACATCGAGAATGTCGTTTTTCAGCGACAAAAGGTGCTGAGCTCACTTGGCGAAGATGAGAAGAAGGTATTTGACAACTTCATCGCGAAAATGAAGAAGCTAGGTGTGATTGCAGGCGTTCCGGAAAAGGGCAAGGGATACTATCGATTCTGTAACCGACTTCATTTTCTTTATTTCATGTTGCTGGGAATGACAGCGAGGCAGAATCATGAATAGGCTAAGCAATGTTTTTCAAGGCATCGTACCGGCGTGGTGTGTTCTGTTCGTTTCGACAGTGGCCTCTCCGCTCTCTGCCGAGAAGGTGGACCGGGAGCTGGCCGGGCTGAAAGGACCGGTGGAATCCGTCCGCACGGAACAGGCGTTCTTCTATGAGGAATACCCGTTCTGGCGTGAAGAGAAGCCCGTTCCGACCACCATCGAACACTACAACCGGGACGGGTGCCTGGTGGAACGAGTCTCCTGCTCCCCGGATGTCGATGCGCAGAGAAAACAAGTGCGCACGTTCGATGCCGAAAACCGCCTGATCGAAGTCTCGAACTATGACGGGGATGGGAATCTCGTGCGGAAAGAAACGCATACTTACGATGAAACCGGCAATCCACTTTCGGTGGAAATTTTTGATGCAGGCTCGTGTCTGCTGGAGAAGACGACGTTTGTCCGCGACGGATCGGGACTCTTATACTCGACCAAGACCTGCGGACCGAACAGCGAATTGTTCTGCGAATTGTCTTATTTTTATGGTCTGGACCGGCGTCTGACCGGAACCTTCCGTCGGGCGTCCGAAGAGGACGGCAATGAGACCACGCGGTATGAATATGACGAGGAAGGACGAATGAGGGTCTATTCCGTGTTCTCTGCGAACGGGAGTATCAAGAGCCGATACGAACGCAGCGGAAATGTGCGAATCCACTGCGACTACGGGTCGGAGGGAGCACTGGCCGAGAAGAGAATTCTGACACTCAATGCGAATGAGGACCCGGTCCGAGAGGACTATTACGGTTCCGGTAATACCATCCTGGAGAAATGGTCCTATGACTATGAACTCGATTCCGCCGGGAACTGGATCAAGAAAATGGCATCCAAATGGATCGAAGAGCCGAACCGCGCAGGCCGTCGCTATTTTGCCCCCCAACGGTCCGAGTACCGGACCATTACCTATTTTCCCGAATGACGGAGTGGAATGAAGTTAGCCGAAATCCTCACAC
>JAKPYU010000439.1 GCA_029568995.1 Candidatus Omnitrophota bacterium
CCGCTGCCGAGAAAAATCATACCGGTATCCAGTAGGATCTCGATCTGTCTGCGGGCTGCCAGCAACCCGCCGCAACGGGCCGGTTTGATGGTCAGTCCATCCAGCATATCCAGGTGGATGAACTCAAGGAGATCGTGCGGGGAGAGTACGCCTTCATCCATGGTAATGGGAAGCGCCCGCTGATTGTGAAGTCGGCGGTATCCGGCGATGTGATTCGGGGGTAGAGGACATTCGAGGACATCCACGCCGAGATCGGCGAGCTGGGGAGCAACGGCCAGCGCCGATGGCAGATCGTATCCGCCGTTCGCGTCCGCCCACAGAAATCCGGTGGGTACTCGTTCCTTCACACGTCGGCATAATTCCAGATCGTAATTGATATCGGGTGCGATTTTGACATTGAAATTCCGGTAGCCTCCATGCAGACCTTCCTGGATGGATTCGTCTAAACGGTCGAGAGAAATCGGATTCAGCGTCCAGCTCAGCGTGACGCTGCCCCCTTCCGGGCGTCCCCAATATCTCGCCAGGGAACAATTCAATTTCCGGCAGCACAGGTCGTGGATCGCCATATCCACACCGGCTTTGCAGATCGGCATTCCGGTAGAGAATCCGGGACCGATGATGGCGTTCATGGTCTTGTGAATATTCGGAAGGTCGAACGGGTCAAGGCCGTTGAGGACAGGGGCAAGGTAGTTGCGTAATGTGGTGGTAACGGACTCGACGGTTTCGTAACTCCATTTATTGCTGGGTACGCTCTCTCCCCAGCCGACAGATCCGTCATCGGCCGTCATCTTTACAAGAACGGTGCGACGACCCAAAGGTTCCCCTTTCGGGCCTTCGAGGAACTTGAATCGACCGCGTGTCGGATACTCCACAGGGAAGGCTTCGAGGCGTTCGATCTTCATTCGGATGCTCCCGGAGTGACCTGGGGTGTCAGTCCCAGTTTCTCGTAAGTCTTGTCCGCGGCTTCTTTGATGCCGACAAACAAGCGCCTCCCACCCTCTTCGGGAGTGATTTTCTGATAAATGACTTGCTCCATGACGCCATATCCGGTTTTGCGAAGCCAGTTGATGACCTCCATGTTGACAGCCTGATATGCCGTGAAATCGGGGGCTGTGGCTGAATCGACTCCCAATGTGTGCCAATGGCCGGATTCCATTACCTCATTGTAGTATTTGACCCACCGATCATTCATATCAATTAACTCAGGGAAGATTTTTCCGAATCGCTCCGGTTCCGGTGGGAGATGCCGGAAGAAACGCATCTGCGAGCGTGCAAGGTGTACCGGATGGGTGAGGAACAGCGCAACTCGACAGGCGTTGCGTGTATGGGTATCACCTTTATAGGGAGTTTGTTTGAGCACGCTGAGGCCGTACACGCCCGCCGAGGGACTGGGCCAGTCTCCTTTTCGGAGAGTGGGGGTCCAGAAGGTAGTCAGGTCGGGGAACGGGTTCGGTTTCTTAACGCCCTGTTTTACTTCCAGGTCCCAGATGTCTTTATAGACCTTCGGTGCCCAGGGAATCGAGCCGAACATCATGCCCAACTTCTGCTGTGTAATGATCTCATCGAGAAGTTCATAAGTAGTCATAGACAGGTAATTTGGATTCCAGCTCTTATCCACGTTGATCAATTGATGATAAAGAAGGCAGAGCTGGTAGAAATGATCTTCGGTCAAGCCGGGATGACGGGTCCATCGTTTGGTTTGTTCATCGTAGCCGAGGAACTGAGCCGTTGCGATTTCTTTGCCGTAGATTGCCGGGCCGAATTCATTGAGCAGGAGATGCTCCATGTGTGAAAGAGCGGAAGCGTATCCCCAGATGTCGGTCTTCCCGTCGCCGTCGAGATCTTTGGTCATTCGTTTACAGGCATCGCGGAATTGGTCGAATGTCCATCCGTTGCGTCGAATCTCATCGTCGTCATACCCTGCCTCCATTAGCATTGTTCTGTTGGCGAGCATGACGCCGCCATAGCAATAACGATAGAGCGGGAAGACGTAGGGTTTTCCGTTGCGGAGGGCGGACCTTTCCACCACAGGTCCCATGGCTTTCAGTTGTTCGACGGGGAGAATATCTTCGGGAATGGGTGCGGCGAGGTCAAGCGATTTCCCGCTGGATTCCAGAGCCTGGAGAGTTTCGAACCCACTGGTGCAGACATCCGGCGGTTGTCCGCTGGCGATGGCGACACGCAGCTTGCTGTCATAACCGGCATGGCTCATCACAGCCAGTTTCATTTTGACATTCGGATGCGTGGCATTCCAGCAATCCTGCAGCTCATAATAATAGGCTTCATCCGGCGTCCCCAGCATTTCATTGAGCCAGACGACGATTTCGTCAGTATCGCCTTCCTCCGTTTCCTGTTCCTGCGACTGAAAAGGGCGTTCCAACAAGGTCAGAAAGCCGAGCCAACTGAGCAAGAGGGTAATACTGAGAACGGCAATCAGTACACTTTTCATCCTACTAACCTTTCACCGCGCCGATAGTCAATCCACGGACAAAGTGACGCTGAAGCAGCAGAAACAGTATGATAACGGGAAGGCTGGCTACCAGCGACCCGGCCATGATCGCTCCGTAGTCCTGCAGTAAAACCGTGCCCTGATCGACGCCGATAATCGACATGAGTCCGACCTGGAATGTCATCTGTTCGGTGGAATTGGTCACGAGGTAAGGCCAGAAATAGTCTCCCCAACCGGCTACGAATTCCAGCAGAAACATGACGGCAAGCACAGGCTGGGCCATCGGCCAGACGATTCTGGTAAAGATCATTCCTTCGGATGCGCCGTCGATCCGCCCGGCTTCCATCAGATCGCTGGGAAGAGTGCTCATGTATTGCTTGAACAGAAAGATACTGCCCAATCCAGCCATCTTGGGGACGATCAGGGCATAGAACGTATCGAACCACGCGAATTTGAACATCATTTGATACAGGGGAATCAAGGTGACAAATGCCGGAATCGCCATGACTCCGATAATGGACCAGAAAATGAACCGTCTCCCGGGGAAATCGAGTTTTGCCAGGGCATAACCGGCCATCGTGGCAAACAAGAGATTGAATACGGTAGGAACCAGGGCGATAATCAGGCTATTCCGAAGCCACATCCACGCAGCCCCCCGGGTGATCGCAAAGAACGTCGCGAAATTCTCGAAGGCCCAATCGCGGGGGAACCAGTCGAGATCGGCGAGCTCAAAAGAAGTCCCCAAGTGGGTCAGGCTGCTGACGGTCATGAGATACAGCGAGAGCAGGGACATGACCGTGTAGAAAAGCAGAACGATCAAGCCGACCAGGCGGGACTGCAAAGTTGTTTTTGCCGTAGTACTCATTCAGTACTCCACATCGGTCGCCAGCCAGCGATAATTCAGAACCGATACGATGACAATGACAATCATCAGGAGAACGGCCATTGCGGAGGCCAGGCCGAAGTCGTTTTCATAATAGAACGTTCGATAAATGTGGTAGTTGACGAAATATGTTGTGTTAATCGGGCCACCACGCGTAATCAGCATTGCGGGTGCGAACACCTGAAAAGCGCCAATCAGTCCGATGATGGTTACGAAAATCGTGGTTGGTTTTACCAGGGGCCAGGTGATGGAGAAAAAGACCGTCCAGTTTGAGGCTCCGTCCAGTTCGCCGACCTCGTAGTAGGTGGACGGGATATTGCCGATGGCCGCACAATAAATAATCACTCCCACGCCGTTTGCCGAGAGCCAGACCAGCGCGATCAGCACAGGCATTGCCAGATTCGGATCCCCGAACCAGTTCTGCGACTGTATGCCGAGTCCGTGAAGAAGCGCGTTGGCAAATCCATTTCCGCTGTGGAAAATCCATTTCATGATCGCAGCGGTCACCACCACACTGATGACGCCGGGAAGATACAAGGCGGCCTTAAAGAAGGTCTGCGTGGCGGTGGGTTGTTTCAAGATCTGCACGGCCAGGAACATGCTGAGCAGAACCCCGAACGGAACCGTACCCACCATATAGATGAATGTGATCCACAGGGTATGCCACCAGAAAGGGTCTTCCAGAATCTCCAGGTAATTCTGCAAACCGACCCACCTGGTTGTGGTGACGCTGGTCAGGCTGAAATCCGTCATGCTTTGATAAAACGCCTGAGCCAGAGGAAAGAACATGAACAAGGTGGCCCAAGCCAACGCCACCGACATGAACAGGTATCCCCAGATCCATTGATGGTGTTTCTGACGCAATTTGAACCGCCCGGTTTTAATCCAGTCGGCAACGATGAAAACGGAGGCGGGAATCAGGCTCCAGAATCCAACAAGAGCCAC
>JAKPYU010000457.1 GCA_029568995.1 Candidatus Omnitrophota bacterium
GCAATGATCACATCACGGCTGGGACGAGCAGTCAGATAACTGATGAACGTGGTTTCAACGTAAACTCGCTCCATTGTGGATTACTATACCTCAACCGTCTGGTCCAACTCGGCACTCGCTTCCGGATGAAAGTGGAATCTCATTTTCTGTATTTCCGAAGAACGCTTGCAAACACCTCATCCCCAGGAATCAGTTCCACTTCGCTACGGTCGATTTGGGAAACTCGTCGTTCCGCCTCTTCGGCCCACAACCGGTCAATCTCGGCCTGAATGGGCAGGTTGAGACTTGTCAGGAGTTTCTCAACCAAATTCAGCCGCACATCCACCGGCAATGAAAGCGCGTCATCAAACACTTTGTCAATAACGGCCATGATGAACCTCCGTCTGTGGATAGTAAACCATCAATGGCGAACAGGTGCAAATCATCGTATAGTCCGCAAGTCCCCTCCGACGTGGACCAAATCTCACTCATCCTCCGGCCCATGGACCGGCCGGGCGAGTTTTCCGAAGAACGCTCGAAGACGCTCCGGGTCCGTCGGGCGGGTCATCCAACTGCCGACAATCCCGCAGACGAATCCCACTGACAAATACCAGAACATCTCGTGGTGTATCGGCATGTCCGGGAAGAACCGATGAATCGCCACACTCACCAGAATGGCGCTCAGGGAACTGGCCCACGCGCCGAGTGCTGTGGCGCGCCGCCAGGTAATCCCAAGCCAGAACGCAATTCCGACAATCGCATTCGCCCGCCAGAAAATCTCCAGACCGGCCCGCGCGCTTGGAATCGCATAGGCGAACGCAAGTCCCAGAAGAACGACAACAACGGAGATCAGTCGCCCGACATTCACATAATGCGTCTCGCTGAGACCGGGCCGGATGAACTTCGCGTACATGTGATTCGTGAATAGCGCCGAGGCGGAAACCATCAGCGCATCGCAGGTGGACATGACCGCCGCCAGGATGCAGATCAGCATCAACCCAAGAAACCCGACC
The DNA here is from genome assembly GCA_029568995.1 of Candidatus Omnitrophota bacterium. GTDB lineage: Bacteria > Hinthialibacterota > Hinthialibacteria > Hinthialibacterales > JAKPRU01 > JAKPRU01. The sequence goes on from JAKPYU010000457.1 coordinate 993, forward strand.
GGCAGCAAGTCTGTTACGGCTCTTCCGAATGCCAGTTCGGAATGCCCGCCAAGGTCCTCCAATGAATAGAGCGCCACACAACCGATGCCGATAAACGCCCAGGCTACTGTGCATAGTCGCTTGATATAGTTCCCGAAACATTGTCCCACCCGACTGTCCATTTCGGTTCGTCCCGCTCCCACAGTGGGTACGGTGTGCGGCTGCACGACAATTCCAACCAAGCCATTGAAACTGACCATGACAATCCAGAACAAGGTCAGTCCTTGCGTGCCCTCCGAGGCGACCATATCGAACATCTGCGGGGCCAGTTTGTCGTGCAGGGCAGACATTCCGCCGACCGCATTCAAGAGAAACGGAATCAACAGGAATGAAAACACGATCGTCAAAATCCCCTGAATGGCATCGGTGATCGCTGCTGCCAGAAGGCCGCCCAGGACACCGTAGAAAACAAACAGGAATGTCATCACAAACACGGCTACATTGGCGGAAATCGCGCCCGTGGTCATGCCTTCGATCGTCATTCCTGTGGCTTTCAGCATGACTCCGATATCGACCACCATGATGATGATCCCGACAAAAGCGTAGTAGATACTGAATCCTTTGGAGAATCGCTCATAAAAAAAGTCGGCACAGGTGACAGAACGCATCCGTCGGATGATCGGGGCGATCATCCAATAAAACGGAGTGACAAACATCCAGAGCCACTGATACCAGATCCCCGACAGGCCGACATCATACGACTTGCTGACGACAATAACGGCCTGGTCCGTGTGGGTCCCGGTTCCGAAGTTGATCATCATCTGGAGGAACTTATTGAGACGACGTCCGGCGACGAAAAAATCCCCCTGGTTCTTGATCGACCGGCTTGTCCATACACCGATGACGATCATCGCCACGAGATAGAGTAACAGGATTCCAAGGTCAATGGGGTGCAATCCGGCCATGGTTGTCCTCTCAAGCGCCAATCCGCGAAATCAGCCACGTCCCAAAGACAATCAGCAGGGCCAGCGCCAATGCCGCGATGAATCCCAGCAAATCCACCCTGTACCGCGTGAAGAAATGGCGATAATCGAGATGAAGCAGATCGACCAGAATCAGGTCCGTATATTTCCTGTCACTGTCGGAACCGTGTTCCATGGCGGCCTCCGTTTGAGAAGATTGCAGAACAATAATCGTGCGAAGGTCCAATGTCAAACGGAAGCACCGTCGAGTGTGCAGATCCCAACACCATCTGCATGCGACCTGCGAATTTATGGTAAGATCGCTCAATCTCACGGAAAGAGGATTCCTGACATGATGTTCGGCACATACTTCAGCAGGCTGTGTTTCGTGGTGATTGTGTTGTCGTGCTTCTGTTTTGCGGCGCTGGCCTCCGAAAAAACCGAGGTCGAGAAGATCAAACTACCGGAACCGCGAGCGGATGGGGCGATGTCCCTTGAGAAAGCGCTGTGGGAACGTCGATCGATTCGTTCATTTAGTTCGAAGCCTGCGGAATGGGAACAGGTGGGACAGTTGTTATGGGCGGCACAGGGGATCAACCGCCCGGGAACGAAATTCCGCACTGCACCGTCCGCCGGGGCGACTTACCCGCTGGAAATCTATGCCGTTCTTCCCAGTGGGATCTACCGCTACCTGCCGGAAGAACACGCCGTGGAGCGAATCGTCGCCGGAGACACCAGAGCGGCGCTTTCTGCTGCCGGGTTGAGGCAAGGCTCGATTCAGCAGGCCGCTTGTGTCGTGGTGATCTGCGCGGTGTTCGAACGCACCTCTGAGAAGTACTCGGATCGGGGGACCCGGTTTGTGTATCTGGAGGCTGGTCATGTCGCGCAGAATGTGCTCTTACAGGCGGTGGCGCTGGGCATGGGCGGCGTTCCTATAGGCGCGATGGTCGATGAGGAAGCACAGAAGGTCCTCGGTGTTCCGCCGGAACAAAAGGTCGTCTATATTGTCGCCACCGGATTCCCGCAGTGATTCCGCACCTTGGAGTGCGGGAGAGCAGCTCCCGCCTTTCCGTGCTGAGGATGGAGATAGGTTTATGGTGCGGGAGAGCAGCTCCCGCCTTTTCGTACTGAGATTGGAGACAGGTTTATGTCGCAAGAATCCCGCAAAAATCGTGTCCTGGAGAAGATGAGAAACGGAGAGGTTGTGCTCTGCACCAACTCAACTCCGATTTGTTCGCCGAAGATCGCGGAGCTGATCGGCCTGATCGGATTCGATTGTCTCTGGATCGACATGGAGCACCAGGATTTCAGCTACGACGAGGTATTCAATGCCTGCCTGGCCTGTCGGGCGACCGGGATGGAGCCGCTGGTGCGGATACGGCGCGAGGGACGGCATTCCTGTGCGCGGGGATTTGAAGTCGGTGGAACCGGCATCATGGTTCCGCATTGCATGGGGGCGGAGGATGCGCGGGAGATTGTCCGAAATGCCCGGTTCTGGCCGGTCGGACTGCGCGGGCTGGATGGGGTGGAGGCGCTTGCACAGTATGGATTGATGGATACCCGGCAGTATATGGAATGGTCCAATCGCGAGACCTTTGTGATGGTGCAGATTGAGGATCGTGAGGCTGTGGAGGAAGTGGACGGCATTGCTGCCGTGGATGGGATCGACATTCTGCTGGTTGGCCCCGGAGACCTGGGGCAGAGCTACGGATGTCCGGGGCAGTTCAATCACCCGAAAATCCGGGTGGCAATCGAGCGAGTTTCCGAAGCCGCCGAAAAGCACGGGAGGTATTGGGGAATTCCCTGCTCGACTCCGGACAACGCCCGCGCGATGATTCGACTGGGTGCGCGGTTCATCAACGCCGGATCGCTGATCGGCGTTGTGCAGAAGGGTTTTCTGGATATCTATCGGGAATACACTCCGGTCTGCGCCGACAAGTTGGGGGACTCATCGTCTTGACAGATTCCTCCGCTGTGCCTACCATCCGCAGCACCGGAAAAAGCCGACCGAACCGTTGTACGGTCCGGGGGAAGATGGTTCACTGATTCCCTCACCGACGTATGTGTTCGGAGACCATTGAAGAAGATTTCTTTTTCAGAGGAGGACATTATGTTTACGGGATCGGCCGTTGCGCTTGTCACCCCGTTCAAAGAACACGCCGTGGACTTTCCTGCCCTGGAGAAACTGATCGACTTTCATGTTACAGCCGAGACAGAATGTATCGTGGTTTGCGGAACGACAGGGGAATCCTCCACGCAGAGTCACGAGGAGCATAAGCGGGTGATCCGATTCGCGACGGATTACCTGAAGGCCAGGCGCGGGTCGAACAAATTTCCGCTGTTAATGGCAGGGACCGGCAGCAACAACACCGCCGAGGCGATGGATTTAACAATCTTTGCGAAAGAAGCCGGGGCGGACTGTGCTCTTCAGATCACTCCGTATTACAACAAGCCCACGCAGAAGGGTCTTCTGGAGCATTTTCGAACCCTGGCGCGGGAAGTCGATATTCCGCAGGTCGTGTACAACATTCAGAGCCGATGCGGGGTGAACGTCTCCACCGAAGTAATGGTGGAACTTGCCCAGGAACCTAATATTATCGGGGTGAAAGAGGCCAGCGGAAATATCGGGCAGATGAGTGATGTGATTCGCCTGTGTCCCGAAGATTTTTATGTCTGGTCGGGAGATGACGGCATGACGTTGCCCCTGCTGGCGCTTGGCGGCAAGGGTGTGATTTCCGTTGTGGCGAATATCGCGCCGAGGGAAACCTCCAAAATGGTGCACGATTTTCTGGAAGGCCGCGTCGAGGACGCGCGGGCCATTCACCATAAAATGACCCCGCTGGTCAAATCTCTGTTTATCGAGACCAACCCGATTCCGGTCAAGACAGCGGTCAATATCCTGTCTGCGAACCCGGAATACGGATTGCCGCATTGCGGCGGATTCCGTTTGCCGATGACGGACATGTCGCCGCAGAATCGCGAGATCATCGAGAGGGAACTCCGGGCATTCGGTTTTTCGTTCTGATGGAGCGGGTCTGTGACCCGCCCATCCAGGACAGGACCATTCTTTTCCCTCTCCCTCCGGGAGAGGGTCGGGGTGAGGGTCCTCATCCTCCCCATCCCTTTCCTTATTTCATCCTTCATCCTGATACCCTGATCTTCCCGGTCCGTCTCCGGATTTGTTATGATAGGCCTGTAAATCGGATGGGATGTATGGGGTGAGAAAATCTCTTCGGGCTGGGGAACCTGCATTGAGATCTCGTGCGTTCCTTCTGTGGGGTGTTCTATTCGTATCGATCCTGACGCCCCGGGCGTTTGCAGGTGTGGCCGGTTTTCTGGCCACCGTCGGGATCATCGGATCCCTTTTGCTATTGATCGCTCTGGTTCCTGCGTTGATTCGGGGTATTAGAAATGGGCAATCCGGTAAGGTCAGCGCCCTCATCCAGGACCCGCGCATTGAGGGGATTGCACGCGATTTATTCCCCGACGAACAAAGCCTACCTCCCATTCGCTCCTCGGCCCGCGATCATTTCATGAATAAACCGTTGCCGCCGGGCGAGAATATTGTCTCCTATGCGATGAAGGTCTTTCGCAAACACGGTGTTTATCTCCCCGAAGTCTATGCCGAGCGCGTATTTGTCAATGAGCTGAATCGCCCCTTTTTCGAGGCGGACGAGGATCTGCGGAAAATGCCCGCCGAGAAGATTGACGCCCAGAAACTGGCGCAACGTCGTGCAAATAATCTCAAAACCTGGATCGGTCGCGGGCGGGTGTGGATTGAGAAAATCGTTCAGAATCACCGCGACGAGGTGGAATCAGGCGCGGAGAAGATCGCACGACTCTTCCTGGTTCGCATGGCGAGCCTGGTCAAACAGCGGGACCCCGTGGATGACATCGACAGCCTCCTGCGCCATGAATGCCTGACCCCGCAGGAACGACGTTCGCAGGATGCGGATTTCTTCTATTCCTGGCTTCAGGCATTCGAGAAATCCGTGAAAAACAGCAACATCATGAAGCCGGAGGCCCGGCACATGGTCGATGTTCAGCCGGGGGTTGTGGAACGCGCACAAACTCGAATCCTGGAGGTGATCGCCGAATACCTGGAGATCACCAGCAACCGTCGCAGACTCCACGATCTCTCCCCGGCTGCCGAGAGATGGAACGAAACCATCTTTCAATTGAACTTGATTCGCAGCGAATCGTTCAGCCGCAGAATGCTCCTGGCTTTTCAGAGGAGCTTCCTGGATTCCGGGGAGGCGTTTCGGCACATCCTGGAAAATCTGGATCTGAAGAACATCTCCCCGGACGATCTCAGGAATATCTTCCAGGAACATGCGTTCTTTCCTCAACGGATTGTTGTGATCGGCAATCGACCGGTTGTGGGAACCAGGGCAGCAGATCAGTACAACCACGACCTCGGCGATTTCGCCTTGCCCCTGGTGAATGTCCCCGACTACGGTCGAGAGGAAACCGAAGAAGCAGGCAAGCCGTTGGGACATGATTTGCGGAGGAAGAATGCCGAGGGTCTCCGCTCGGCGGTTCAGAAAGTGGTCGCGGAAATGCCGGTCTCCCGTCGCGCCGAAATGCTGCGGGAGGTCTTCAGCGACAACGAAGGCCCCGTGGATAAGCTCGGACGGTATCTCCTGATCCTGCCGATTGGAAAGGGACTGACTTACGAGGACGAAATGGTGCTGGCCGAATTACGCTTTTTCCCGCCAAGCGGCCTGGATAAAACGCTGATCTCCGTGGTCGATTTCGCAGAAACGGATCTGATGTGGAACTCCGAAATGGCAACTGACCTGCAGCGCACGGCTGCCTACGATTATTTCCTCTCCATGGCCACCGGAGCACCCTTGCTCAAAGCGAGTGAAGCCTGACCGCCAAGACGCGCCAGTGGCTCTCCCGGCCAAAGACGGCTTCCTGCCTGCACAAGCGGCAGGTCCGGATCTTCACCACCTTCCACAACCACAAACACCGTTGAGCCTATCTTGAATCCGCCGACCGGTTGTCCTTTCTTAATCTCTTCTCCCACCTGGGGCAGAAACAAGATGCCGCTGACCAGAAACGAACCGACCAGAATCATCGCCAATCGTCGCCCGTCATTCAGACGCATCAGCACCACCGCCCGCTCGTTCTCTACCTCACCCAGCTTCCAGAAGACAATCGGCCAGCATTTCCCCGAACAAAATCGAACCGACTCGATCCGAGCATCCATCGGCGCAACAACATAGTGGAGATTCAAGGGCGAGAGATAGAGATTAAGAATCAGGCTCCGACCGAAACTCTCCGCCAGTTGATCATCCCATAAAACCTGGCTCAATGTCCAAAGCCGTTGCTGCCCCAGGACCGGCTTGGCGGGAAGAAAGTCGTTCCCCTCAACAGATCCCACCCAGGCCACTCTCGAATGCGCTGGGCTGACCACAACTTCCGGGTCCACCTCAACAAGGGGCGGTTTGCCCGCACGCAGAAAAAATCGATTAATCCCTGCGATATCGCACGCACGCTCCACCCACGAACCCCGTCGGCTCCTGATCGCCGGGATCTGGTTCAGTTTTCCATCATCAAACGACGTAGTCTCCATCGGTCCCATTGGTCATATTCGCTGATCCATCAACCAAGACATTCTCCTCATCCTGCAATAGTATGACCTCAATGCGACGCAACAGAAAGGAATCAACCATGTTTCTTCGGATTCTCCTACTCGCAATATCGCTGATCATTTCCACCGTGGCCGATGCAGCATCCCCGGAATTCAAGTATAAGGAATTTCTCATCGGCTCGCTGGTTAAGCAGATCCCGGACACCCTCAAACAATACGATCCTGCAACGGGGCGATTCGGCAAGGGGATCTGGCTTTCGACGGACCAGAACCGGATGTTCGCCGTTGCCGCCGCTTATGCCATCCCCTCCGAGAACAATCCCTATTTCAAGGACAAACAGATGCTTGAGGTGATCATGAAAGCGGGGGATGCACTCATCGAAGACATGGACGAAAAGGGTATGTGGGAGTTCCGTAAAAAAGACGGGAGCACCTGGGGGATGATCTATATGCCGTGGATTTACTCCCGCTGGATTCGGTCTTTCGGCCTGATCCGCGAAGAGATGCCGCAGGACCGACGGGAACGATGGGTCAAGGCGCTGACACTCGGATTCACCGGAATCAGCGAAACGCAACTGCAGAAAATCCGCAACATTCCCACCCACCATGCCATGGGTCTGTACACGGCCGGAAAAGTGCTCAATCGCCCGGAATGGTGCAAGCAGGCTGCCGACTTCATGATGCGTGTTGTGGAGGAACAGGCCGAGGGCGGATACTGGTCCGAGGGCAGCGGGCCGGTGGTGAATTACAATTTTGTCTATCTGGATGCCTTGGGGACCTATTATGCCATGTCGAAAGACGAGCGAGTGCTTCCCGCGCTGGAGCGGGGCGCAAAATTCCATGGATGTTTTTCTTACCCCACCGGAGAATGCGTGGAAACCATCGATCAGCGCAATCCATATCACGCCGGGGTGGAGCAGGGAAATGTCGGCTTCACTTTTACCTCCATGGGGCGTTCATACCTGAAACGCCAATGGATCAAGTACGGCTTGACGCAACTGTCGGCTGAGGACATCGCCGCGATTCGCGACAAATCTCAGAATCAGGAGGGCTTCGAACAGCAATTACTGGAAAATGGGATGAAAGATCTCTCCGCCGATCTGATCGCCTCGCTGCTGCTCTACGGAGAAGAAGGTTCCGTCGCGGAGCAGGAATCTACGGATCAATACGTCCTGACCGAAGATGGTGTGGAGAAGGCCCTCACACTGCGCCAGGGCCCCTGGTTTGTGTGCCTGTCGGCTTACACCGCTTCCGTTCCCACATCGCGCTGGATTCAGGACCGCCAGAACCTCGTCAGCATCTTTCATGACAAGGTTGGCCTGATCCTGGGAGGCGGGAACACGAAGTTGCAGCCCGCCTGGAGCAACTTCACCGTCGGCGATCCATCGTTGCTCAAACACACTGCCGGAGATACGGACCCGGATTTCGTCCCGAAAGGGGAACTCTATCACGTGCCCGGCTCGGCCACGCTGATTCACAAAGATGCCCTGGGACTGGATCTGACTTACGGCCCCGAACAATGCGCGATCCGACTGAATATCAAGGACCCCAAGACCCTGGAGATCCGACTGGAATCCACACAGAGCAGCAATCTCCCCGTGGCCGCACACTGGACCCTCCTGCCTCGTCCGGCGGAAAAATCGCAGATTGTCCTGATTGAGGTCAACATGGCAAACCTTCCCGGAGAGCAGTCAATCAAGGCAGGAGATGAATTGCAGACCGGATCGGGAGAAGCGGTAGCCCTTACAGATGCCGCAATTGACCTGTCGGCGGATCGACTGGGAGGCATGTTGACTTATGCGGGATATCGACTGCGCTTGCCTCAGACGGCCTCGGTACACTGGCCCGCGCTTCCTCACAATCCTTACCGCAAGGATGGCCGTGCGGAACCGAAAGAAGGACGCATCGAAATCCGAATCCCATTCGACAAGGATCACCAAGCGCATTCCATTATTCTGGAAATCCTCTGACAGGAGCGGGGGCATCTAGCCCCCGAACATCGGAATGACGATAAACCACCCCCTCTCCCTCCGGGAGAGGGTTGGGGTGAGGGTCAGTCATGCCAACCGGATCATCCCCCCGTCCAGCTGTCGTAAATTGGATTCACGAAGGCCGAGTTCCTTAGAATCCGAAATGATCGGGCTTTCCTGACCGGATCGAGATCCCAGACCTGGACCCAGCGCGAACTGTTGAATTCCGCAAATCCAACCGCAAACAGCTCGTCCTTGCCGTCACTGTCCGCATCCATGGCGAAGAACTCGCTGAAGGTCGGATCGCACAGGTCCGGGGCTTCCAATATCCGAAAGACTGTCGAGCGGGTTCGAGCCTGCAAATCCCACATCTCGACCCAAATTTGCCCGGGAATCTGGTTCGTGAATCCGATGGCATACAGTTCCTGTTTGCCGTCGCCGTTCCCGTCGGCGAGAAGGAATCGGTCGGCTTCAGGATGCCCATAGGATGTATTATTGAGGACCAGCAAATCGGCGTATTTTTGCCCTCCGGTCACCGCGTTCCATACCTGCACGCAGGTCGTTCGCGGCGACGTGTCAGTTACACCAATCGCAACGAATTCCTCGCGGGCATCCGCATCGACATTCCCGCAGAGGAAATGATTGTAGCAGGGCAAGGCGAATTCCGCATCCGAGAGAACGCGGAAATTGGCGTGCTGGTAAGGCGCAACGGCATTCCACTGCTCCACATAAGTCCGCGCGGGGGAGTGATCCGTAACTCCGACGCAGAGAATCTCATCGACACCGTCTGCGTCGATATCGCCCGCTTCATAGTCATTGAGAGTCGGATCGGGGAAATTGAATCCCAGATCCGTGAACAACTGCATGGCACCCACCCGGATGCGGTTCCATACATCATACGATTGAACATAGTAGCGTTTCGGTTCCACGCCTGCCGCCACACCGATGGCCGCCACCTCGGATATGTCGTTTCCATCCACGTCCGCGACCAGGTAATCGTTCCATTCCGGATTCTGAAAAACCGACTCATACAGAACACGAAGTGCCGGGCGGACTTTCTGACCGGTCATCAGATCGTGAACCAGAATCCAACTCTTCGGATTCACCGCGCCCCCGGTGACCAGCACGGTAATCAGGTCGTTGTCGCCATCATCGTCGGCATCCAGCGTGAAGAAACGGTCCAGCTGTGGATAGATCGGTTGTAAGTAAAGATACTCCGTAATCAGGCGGCCCAGGGCGATACGCGGTCCGCCCACGAACGGTTCAAAGATTTGAGACCAGACGCGGGGCGGATTGGTCGCATCGAATCCGATGGAAATGAAATGATCGCCGGGTTGCGCAATGATCCTCCGTTCGGGTCGCGAAACACGCAAAACCGCTGTCGCATAAGCAACCTCTGCACTCGCATTCTGCGCACGGAAAATCACGGGGAAATCGCCCACTTGCAGGGTAGTCGGAGTCCAGTCAAAATCCCCGTCTCCCGCGACGGCGGCGAAGGAATACCCGCTGGGACCGGAACTGACACTCAGAGAAACCGGCGGCGCACCACCATTTGTGGCCGCAACATCGAGATGAATCGCCTCGCTCACCATCAATCCCTGCGCCTCCGAGAAGACGATGGAGTTTCCATCGCGCGTGGCTGTTATCTCCATCGGAGTCACGGCGTCGGGGAAAGTGTATTGTGTGGAAGCGTTGGTCCCATTGACCGTCCCATCTCTGGGGGTGACTGTGCAACTCACCGTATCGCCTGGGCCATACAAATCGTGCCGAAGCACATCCGACATTCCGGCGGAGGTCACCGTTCGCACCGATACACCATTGACCCGCCACAAATAGTCGTAATAAACGATGTTGTAGTCGGGATCGTCCAGAAGAAGGTCGGACTGAACTCGGCAGATTACCGGCTTGTCGGGATCGGGCGTCGATGGATCGAATGCCACCGTGATGTTATTGGGAGCATGGTTGCTGACCGTCCCGACCGTGAACGGTGCGGCGGACACCAACTGCTCGCCCTGCCCGCCGTGATTGATATAGAGATCGTACCGCCAGGTCGCCGCATCGAAATTACCGGTCAGAGAATAGTAGAACCAATAGGATCTGCCGGAGAAACTGAACGACTGCGATGCCGGGGCATAGACCACCGTGCCGTTCCGCACCAGGTTGATGCGATAGGTGCTGCCCGCCGGAAGATTGGTTCCCATGTACCAGAAATAGATCGTTCGGTTGCCCGCTGTGAATGAACCTGTGCGAGGGAACGGTTCCGGGACCGGATATCCGCTCAGGTTGGTTCCGGTGTATCCACAGTCACGGGAGTAGGGAGTGCCGCAAAACGCCGGTTGGTTTTCCCAGGCGCTCTGGCCGGGAGATTGCACACCCTGCCATGGCTCAAAATGACTGCCGCCCCACCACTGGCTTCCGCCATAGCGGGACTCGAAATGCAGGTGCGGACCGGTGCTGATTCCGCTGCTGCCAGTCAGCCCGATCTGCTGTCCGGCTTTCACCTGGACTCCCGCCGACATCCCGGCGGCGGTCACGCTGCCGTTCTTGAAATGCCAATACAGTGTGTAATGTCCGCCGCCGTGATCGAGCACCACATAGTTCGCGGGCTTGCTCGTGAATGTTGTGCTTCGATCCCATTCCCCATCGTGCGACTCCACAACCTGGCCGTCCAATACGGCAAAGACCGGAACGCCGATATCCATTTCTCCGAAGGAACGGGGATCGGAATCGATCCCGCAATGACCGTTGTAAGTATAGTCTCTGCCATTCCAGTCAAGAATATAATCCGGATTGTTGCGATCTTCGGGATCGGGTGGATTGGAGGAATCGAGGTCCACATAGTTATTGATCCACAGATCCCCGCCGGATGTTCCCGTCCGGAGATTCCCCGCTTGCGGATAGAATGTATAAAGGCCAGCCAGTGTCGGGTTGGGCACGGCATTGATCCCTTTCCCCGGCGACTTGGAGACGCTTTCCTGCGCCGTCTTTTGCGCATGATAGGCGTCCAGGCGGTCAATGACTTCCTTGTATTGACTGTCGAATGCTTCCGAGAAGTTCAGCGGACCGCCGACCTCGCCGCCGTCGAATAACGCCCCTCCGCCGGACGATGCAAACTGAAATCCGCCCGGTTGTTCGACGGGCTGGACCAAATACCCTGGAGCGACAAGTCCGAGAGTCAAAAAGCCAATTGATAGGAAATAGATCGGGCGGGCGAATTGGGGACTCCGAAACCAGCTCATTACTCAATCTCCCGTGCGTGACAATCTTCCACTCCGCAGGAATGAAATCTCTTCTTCCTTTTCTTCCCCGATGGCAATACAGAATCCAGTCACCAACCTGGATTTACAAATTTGGCATAATTATCGCTCAAATATCACAATATGAACAGGTCTTTATGCCAAAAATGTGAGAAAAATGATGAAAAAGTGAAACGTGCCAGTGAAATGTCATGTTTCGTTACTCCGCGAGGCGTGGACTCCAACTCCGCACGCCTTCCCCCTCTCCCTCTGGGAGAGGGCTGGGGTGAGGGAGTCTTCTTGTGGCACCACCATCGGATTGACGAATCATGGGTGACCACGTATCTTCTTTGCGAACTCGAATCGCTTCTCATTTTTCTTTCCAATGGTCCAATCACTTCAGCGTGATGTTCTGCAGACACTGGGTACACGAATCATCGCTGCACTGTCGATGATTGTTGCCGAAATCTGCGTCTCCAGAATGCTGGGGCCGGATGGACGGGGATCGTTCGCCTTGTTCCTTTCCAGCCTTGCCCAGATCGAACCGCTCTGCTCTATGGGATTTCCAATCGCTCTCATCCATGTGGTCGCTTGTGGAACCTACCCGCCATCCCTGATGGCCGGATGGGCTGTTCTTGGCGGTCTCGTCCAGGGATTAATTGGCTGTGCTTTCTTTTACGTACTGGCCGTTGTGATCCAGCCCGGATTCCTGGATGGACTCTCTCCCCTGGCTCCCCTATGGATGTTTCTCTGCCTGCCTTGTTTTTTGATTTCGCAACACCTGGGAAATGTGATTCTCGGCCTTCGAGATCCCCGATTATACAATGCCTTCTTTGTTTTGCAGCGCGCCATATTCTGCCTTCTTGCGTTTGGACTGTACTGGTCGGGCCAGGGCACGGTTGACCGGGTGGTTGGTCTTTACTCCCTTTCCATGGTGCCGGGCGTTGTGGTGGGGATCGTCTACACATACAAGAAAGTCGGGTTTTCGTTTCATTTCCGCGGGTCCGGACAGGCGATGAAGGACTTGTACCAATCCGGTGTCGTGGCCCAATTCAGCAACATTTTCGCACGATTCGCCCTGTGGAGCGATACGTTTATCGTGAACGGCTTTCTGGGTGCGAATCAGCTTGGCTATTACTCAATCGCCAAGACGGCCGCACAAGTGATCTTTCACATTCCCTTTTCTGTCGGACGGGTGCTTTTGCCGCGAGTGAGCCATGATCCGCAACAGCGGTCTCCCGAATCCACCGCGCGTGTTTGCCGCATTCTGATGACGATTCAGATTGTTGTGGGAATCCTTGTCGGAGTGGCTGCCTCTGTTGTCATTGGAGTTTTCCTGCCGAAATTTCTTCCTGCGATACCGGTTCTGTTCATCCTTCTGCCCGGCACAATCGGATACGGAGTTTTCCAAGTTCTCGAGTTGGATGTCTTTGGAAGAAAAAAAAGTCTGCTTTCCGCCGCTTTTAACGCGCTGTTGTTGACTCTCACGCTCCTGGGGAACCTTTGCCTGATTCCGATCCTGGGACTGTATGGGGGAGCTTGCGGAACGACACTTGCCTATTTGTGCGCGGGCATGGTCCTTGTGAAGATTTACGGAGCATTATATAAGGTTTCCCCCTGGAGCCTGCTTCTACCGGAGAGAATCCGTTTCTCCGAATTACGCGACCGCTTCCTGGGCCGTCAGTGAGAATGACCGGCGTTTTGCCGGTGGTTTCCACGGAAGGCGGTTTTTCGATATCCTGTTGCGGGGGGACAAGCCAAAGGAGCATTCCATGTCGAAAAAAGACTCTCTCCAGCTGACCGGACAGGAGTATCGAGAACTCAGCAGGCAGTACCGGTTCGAACCTGCATGGTACTCCAGGTACAGACAGGTCTCCCTGGAGGTGCTCAAGCGGCGACCGTCATCTCTGATTGTTCTCGGTTCGGGAAGGGGCATTATCGAGAGAATGCTCCCGGAGGAAATCTCCTGCATTTCCGTGGATGTCGATGAAGATCATGTGGAGATCGCGAGAACGGTTAATTCAGGCCGAGCCAACCGACAGTTCCAGGTCATGAGCCTCTTCGATGTACCGGATCACTATGAAAGCGGTTCCTTCGACGGCGCGATTATCAGCGAAGTGATCGAGCACGTAGTCGATGACGTCGGAGCGCTGGAAACGGCTTATCGGATGATTCGCCCGGGCGGGTATCTGTTTCTGACCGTACCCAATATCAACCGCTTGTCGAATCGGATCTCGCGTCTGATCGGCCGCAGTGTCCCCGAAGATCCGACACATTATCGGGAGTATGAACAGAACGGAATCCGGCAACTGGTCGAGCAGGTGGGATTCAATGTTGAGGAGATGCAGGGGGTATATCTGCTCTTGCCGCCGGAGAACTGGAGCCGAAAAGTGATTCCGGTCGATTGCTTCCTGCGGGACGCTGTCAAGTGGTTCCCCGGATGGGGCCGGAATATCATGCTGCTGTGCCGGAAACCGTGAGGGACTACTCGGTCTTGTCGAGAACCAGCGTAAATCCGTTCCGCGTCCATGTGTGGACATGATGCGAGTAAGCCCAGAGTCCGAGCAGCTTGAGCGCCGCATGGAAACGATAGAACCTCTCCGTTCCAAGCAGAGGACCCGCAAACCATGGCTCGTAGTCCCATACAACTTGTTTGAGTTGAAATCGATACGGGTACTCCTGCCCCGTGCGTTGAGATCCCCCTCCCGTTGTCAGGTAGCGCAGGATCGGCTTCGGGTAGTAAGGCCGTACATGAGAGAAATCGTTCCAGAAACCGTCATAGTACAGGGGGCCGGATAACACCAGCCGACCGCCGGGACGAAGGACCCTGCCCAACTCGCGCAGCAACTCCATGGCCCGGCACACATCCAAATGCTCAATCAGGTCGCTGCAGTAGACGCCTTCAAAAGAGTCTGATGTAAACGGCAACGAGGTCGCGTCCCCTTGTACCACAGCATTCCCGTGTTCCCGTGCGACTTGCTGAACAGACTCGAATGTCCAGTCCAGGCCGATCGTATTCTTCGGATCGTACGCGCAAAACCGACCGATCCCACACGCCACATCCAGCGCCGGTGATCGACTAACCAGATAACGATAACCGCGATCCGCCCGCACATCCTTAGTCGGGCTATAACTCCGCCATCGGTTCTCCATGCCTCGCAGCCATTCAAACACTCAAGTTCTCCTGTAAACCTATGTCTGGTGTCGTAGTTGGGCCGAAGGTCCGTCCGTCCCCATCCACTTTATCCACTCTATCCCCTTTGTCCATAACGTCCACCCTCTTCTCCCTCTCCCTCCGGGAGAGGGTTGGGGTGAGGGTCGATGGCCTCCTCAACGCCCCACCACCATACTCGTTCCCGAATTCGCTGCCCGCAGTGTCCGGACCCTCTTGCTATGATTCACGATCACGTGATTCTGCCCCTCTACGGGCAATGTGCTCGCCGCCTTCTGCGCGTGATAAAGCGTCGCGTACGTAATGCCAAGAAAAGCCCAGAAATAGAATCCGAAAATCCTTTCCTGAAAGAGACAATGGACGACATTGGAGATGAAACCCAGAAAACAGCCGAGTAGTAAGGAGTCCCAAGGCTCGCCGTGCCGAATCCGAATTGCAGCCTGGAGATGCCGATACACGGTGATCAGAAGAAACCCGGTCGCAATTAAACCGGCCAGGCCCGTTTCCGCCCCGAAACGGAGGAAGAAGTTGTGCGGCGTGTGGGATCGGCTCAGGAGTTCTTGAAGGATCGGATCGCCCACATACGGGGCATATTCGTGGTAATAAGAAGAATAATTTCCCAGTCCGACACCGTTGAACGGATGAGCCAGAATCATCCTCAGTCCTACTTGCACCAGGTATTTTCGGCTCTCGATGGAGGAACGGACAATCTGCTCTTTGGAAATGGCCGGATGTGTAAATCCTTCGAGAGTGGAGATACGCTCCTGGGCAAAGGGGGAAAAGGAAAGTGCCTGGTAGAAAACAAACGCCAGCGTTCCCACGGCAATCAGCGCCCTTATTTTCTGCTTCATCGGAAACCGGAGCAGCATCACGGAAGCCGTCGCGAATAGCGAGACCCACGTTCCACGCGTTCCGGCGAACACAACGGCGATCAGGAGGACCAGCAATAAGCCCATCACCCATCCGTTCCAGGCGAAACGTTTCCTGCTGAAAAACAGGATACAGACGCAGATACAGATAATTGGCTCAAAATAGAAACCGATCTCATTGGAGGTCAGCCATGTGATATCCCAAATCTCAGCGGAACGAGGCGCAAATCCTGCCCGAAATGCGCGGAATACCATCAGTATGGCGCAAATCCCGGCATTAAGAGCATTGCCGATCAGGAAGCTTTTATATACGCTGGGCGCAAGCAGGGCATTCGCGGCAATGTAGAAAAAAAGAAAATAACAGCACCAACCGGCGAAAAACTTCAGTCCCTGCACGGGGTAGGTCGTGTCGAAAAGAGATAATAGACCGGCTACAAGAAAGAATGCACAGTTTGAGAATAATGGGATCTGTTTAATTGGTGGCTGAGAGGAGGCCAATGACTTGCCCACGTAGGCAAATCCGGCCAGCGCAAAGGCACAAAGAAATCCATAAGGAATCTTGGATGTGTACACGTCCTCCAACGTGCGCGTTCCGAATAGTCGATTTGTAAAAAACGCGATGAATGGAAAAGCGAACCACAACCAGGACGGTCGAGACAGACCGACCAGCAGTAGCGGGATCCCAGCGAGAAGTACAATCTCCATCCGGAAAGGTACCTTAATCGGAGAGACAGGAAGAACCGTGCGCTTTCGATGGGACTTCGTTTATACCGGCGATTCCCGGATACCCCACTGCGTCTCCTGTTATCCCCCTGTCCAGGAGTTATACGCAGGATGTACAAACGAAGTGTCATCCAAAACACGGAAGGTCTTTTTCAGCTGAACGGGATTCAGATCCCAGACTTGGATCCAAAACGCATTGGTGGAACGGATGTATCCTGTTGCGATGAATTCGTCATTCCCATCCAGGTCCACATCCATGGCAAAGTACTCACTCAACGTTGGATCCTGGAATGCCGGATCATTCAGCAGGGAAATGCTGTTACCCAGTTTTACCCGATTCTCCAGATCCCATCGTTGAACCCAGATCCGACCTCGGACCTCATTGGTAATCCCAATCGCAAGGAGTTCCTGCTTCCCGTCGCCGTCGCCATCCGCCAAGACAAACCGATTCGCTTCGGGATAGGCGAATTCAGCACTATCGAGCACTTTCAATCCGGCGTATTTCAAGACCCCCGTGTTCGGATTCCAGACCTGGACCCAGGTTCGCTTGACAGTCTCATTGGTCACACCGATGGCAACCAATTCGTCATTCGGCTCCGAATCGACATTCCCGGCCAGAAACTGGTTCAGGATCGGCAGTGAGAATTCCGCGGCGCTCAGGACCCGGAAGGAAAACTTGTCATAATGATTCAGCGGCTCTCTCACATGGCAGTACGTCCGGGGCGGAGTCTCGTTGGTCACTCCAACGCAGAGCACTTCCTCTGTCCCGTCTGCATTTACATCCGCAACCATATTGTGTTGCCACGCAGGATTGGTGTAGTCGAATACCGAATCGAACAGCAACCGAATGGTCTTGAGACGAACAGCCGTCTCCGGCTCCCAGGTCTGGAGATAGTATCGCCAGGATTCCCCGGTAACTGTCGCCACTCCGGTCACCAGCAATTCCTTGTCGCCGTCATTATCCACATCGGCAGGAATGCACTCGGTCCACTGCGGAGACTGATACACCGAGTCCTCCAGAACACGGAAACTCGAACGGATCTTCGCGCCGGTCATCAGATCCCGAACGGAAATCCAGGTTTTCACGGTGCCGTCTTGCGTGATATCTGCCGTCACCAGTTCATGCGTCCCATCGCCGTCGAAATCCATCGTCAAAAACCGGTCCCATTGCGGATAGGCGTAGGCAGGATAGAGATACCCGTCAATCAGTTTTCCGCCGCCCAGGCGCAGCCCGGTCAACGGATCGAACACCTGCGACCACACCTGGGGATTCGTGTGGTTGGTAAATCCGATGGCGACAAAACTACCCTCATTGGCCGTGATTCGACGCGGAAATCTGGAGATCCGAAGATTCGCTGTCGCGGTTCCGATCGACATCGCCGCGTTCTGAGCCGTGAATACGGGCTGATAGTCACCTACTTGTGTCGCGGAAGGAACCCAGCTGAATACCCCCTGCTCGGCAAAGGACAGGAAGGAAGCGCCCGCCGGACCTGAAAGCAAACTCAACGTGACCGGAGGCCACCCGGAATCTGTCGCGCTGACAGTCAGATCGACATTATTCTCCACGCGGTTTCCGATGACCGTTGTCGCGCTCACCGGCTGCCCGCCGTATGCAATTGTGATCACCGGCGGAGGAACCGGAGTTGAGGTTGGGGTCGATGTCGGTGTCACCGTTGGAGAGGGTGTCTCCGTGGGGGTATCCGTCGGCGTGCTTGTCGGCGTATTGGTCGGTGTATTCGGTGGAGTGTACGTCGGCGTCACTGTCGGCGTGTCGGTTGGTGTATCCGTTGGCGTATACGTCGGTGTCACTGTCGGCGTATCCGTTGGAGTGCTCGTGGGCGTATCCGTTGGAGTGCTCGTGGGCGTATCGGTTGGCGTATCGGTTGGCGTGTAGGTCGGCGTATAGGTCGGCGTGTCTGTCGGGGTGTATGTCGGCGTGTTCGTTGGGGTATTCGTCGGCGTATCCGTCGGCGTATCCGTTGGCGTATTTGTCGGCGTATCCGTTGGAGTGCTCGTGGGCGTATCGGTTGGCGTGTAGGTCGGCGTATTCGTCGGCGTATCCGTTGGCGTATTCGTCGGCGTGTAAGTCGGTGTGTAAGTCGGCGTGTTCGTTGGAGTATTCGTCGGTGTATCCGTCGGCGTATCCGTTGGGGTATTCGTCGGCGTGTAAGTCGGTGTGTAAGTCGGCGTGTACGTAGGCGTATCCGTCGGCGTGTTCGTTGGTGTATTCGTCGGCGTGTAAGTCGGTGTGTAAGTCGGCGTATCCGTTGGGGTATTCGTCGGCGTGTTTGTCGGTGTGTTGGTTGGTGTATTTGTCGGTGTGTATGTGGGAGTCGCGTTTGGTGTGTTTGTCGGGGTGTACGTCGGCGTGTTGGTCGGCGTATTTGTTGGAGTGGATGTCGGCGGCTGCTGAACCACAATCACTTGGGATGTGTTCAGGGTGATATTGTTCGTCTCATTCCACTCGGTCGCGTTCCCGGTCGCATCGAGTTTCACGTAAAGATAATACGTTCCCGGCACACCGGGGATATTTGCCGCGATATTGACGTTCCTGGACGAGCCACCGGTAAGTGTTCCGGCGGAGTCGATGGGAGTCAGCAGCACATCGTCTCCGTTTTCCACAACGGTATCCGTGGTCAGATAGAGATAGTTGAGATGCGCGGGTGCGATTTTCTGGAAGAACGTCCCTAAACCGTCATTATACTCCGTGAACTGCACATTCACCGTTCCGCCTTCTGACGGAAGGGTGAGAGACCCGCTGAGAGTCGGTCCACTGGTGATCTTCAGATCCGGCCCCGTGGTTCCCATCGTGGCTGTCGGCGTCACCGTCGGCGTGTTGGTAGGAGTGGGCGTCTCGCTTGGGGTTACTCCGGGCAGCAGTGTCGGCGTATGGGTCGGGGTGGGCGTATTGGTCGGGGGCGGTCCCACAATCACCATCTGTGATGTGTTCATCACACGGTTATCATTCTCGTTCCACTCGCTCACCTGCCCCTGCGAGTCCAGCGAAACATACAGGTAGTAGGTTCCGGTTATCCCCGGCACGTTGACAGTAAGACTGACTTGGCGAGAGTTCCCACCCATCATCATGCTTGCGCTGTCCGCCGGAGTCAATGAGAAATCGTCCGCGTTCCCAATTGTCAGGTCCGACGACAGGAAAACGGTATTCGTGTGCGCTCCGGCGATCTGTTGGAAAATGGTTCCCTTTCCGTCGTTGTATTCGGTATATGAAACACTTAGAGTCCCGCCGGTCGACGGCAGCTCCAATGTGCTGTCGATTGAAGGCCCGATGAGGATCTTTAGATTTGGCCCGGTTGTGCCGAGCGTGGGAGTGACGGTGGGAGTCAAGGTTGGTGTGAGAGTCGGCGTGTTTGTGACGGTCGGAGTCGGACTCGGAGTGATTCCCGGCAGAAGAGTGGGCGTATCGGTCGGAGTCAAGGTGACTGTCGGGCTGGGCGTGTTGGTTGGAGTCGGCCCGACAACAATCACCTGGCTCATGCTCATCACGCGGTTGTTGTTTTCATTCCACTCTGTAACAGCCTGTCCGGAATCCAGGAACACGTACAGGTAGTACATTCCGGGAGATCCCGGCACATTCACGGTCAGGTTGACGTTGCGGGAGTTGCCACCGAGCATGAGAGATGCGCTGTCGGTTGGCGAGAGCGCAAAATCATCCCCGTTTCCGATGTTCTGATCCGAGGATAAGTACACCGTATTGGTGTGTGCTCCTGCAATCTTCTGGAAGAACGACCCCAGCCCGTCATTATACTCGGTATAGCTGACATCCAGTGTTCCGCCCCCGGCAGGCAGCAAGAGCGAACTGGTGATGACCGGACCGGACGTCAATTTGAGATCCGGTCCCGTAGTGCCCAATGTGGGAGTCGGCGTCACGGTAAATGTCGGAGTGACAGTCGGTGTCGCCGTGGGCGGACTCGTCGGGGTATGAGTTCGCGTCGCTGTGGGTGTTCTTGTGGGGGTTTGCGTAGGAGTGAATGTTCTTGTCGATGTCGGAGTCCGCGTCGGAGTGTGTGTCCGGGTTGCTGTGGGCGTTCGTGTCGGGGTCCGTGTCGGGGTAAACGTCCGGGTTGGCGTCGGGGTCCGCGTCGGCGTGTTCGTCGGCGTGGGAGTCGGATCGGCGACTGTTATGGGCTGCGATGTCCGAATGTAGCTGTTATTGCTTTCATTTGTCTCGGCGACGTCGTTGTCCGCATCGATCACAACAACCAGGTAATAAGTCCCGACCGGGACGGTGAAACTGACCGTCGTGGTCACCCTCTGGGTGCTTTGCCCCGGAATGCCGGAGGAATCGTATGAAGGGAAAACCTCGATATCACTGCCAATTAGCGTATCGGATGAAAGATAATGACGGTTGGTGTGAGCACCGGCGGAAGTACTCCGCGCATTCCGAACCGCGTACGTGAAATCGAGAGTTGCCCCCTCGCTTGAAACATCCCTGGAGGAGGTGATGGAGGGGTTGCTGCTGAAACGCAGATCCGGCTGAGCATCCACAGAGGAAACCCAACTCCCAATCAGCATGATGAAAAAGAATCGCAAAAACATACGATGCAATATGGTCATCCCAATTCCTGCACTTCCCAAGTGTGGACTTCATCCCATGCTTATCTCATAAAGGATTCGATGTGAATGCCCTCATGTCGATAAGCCCTCTCATGATTGCCCGCCTTCCGTCGCAAAAACAAATAAGAATAGAATTTACATTGAATTCACATTATTGAACTTCATATATATGCATGGCCCATTATACGCAATTCGGAGGCCATTTCAAGCTCAAAAATGAAAATTGCCTGAAGAGCGATGAGATTCTTTTGAACTTACTCCACCTCTAAATGTAATAGAATATTACAACGCAGATTCTCTTTGATGCGAACACATCAGGGTTTGCCTGGAATAGATAGGTGGTTGATCCGTCTAGCGATCCGCGCAAAGGATGGATTCTCCAGGGACAACCGTATCGCGGGGTATTCACCGGGATGGAGTCCCGAAATGCGGCTGTCATCAACCGCCAGTCCAGCAGTTATACACAGGATGGGTAAAGATGGTGGAATCCAGAACCCGGAATGTCTTGAGACGAACCACCGGATTCAAGTCCCACACCTGGACCCAATGAGCGTTGTTTGCACGGGCATATCCGACAGCGATCAACTCATCATCGCCGTTATTGTCGGCATCCATTGCAAAGAATTCGTTTATTGTGGGGTCCAGAAACTCCGGACTATCGAGAATGCGGAAGCTGGTGATCCGAGTCCGTGCGGACAGATCCCACATCTGAACCCAGGTCTGGCCGGGCACGCTGTCTGTAATGCCGATTGCCAATAGCAATTGCTTGCCCGAACCATCGCGATCTGCCAGGACAAACCGATTGGCCTCAGGAAGGGCAAATCCCGCACCGTCGAGAACCCTCGTCCCGGCATATTTCAAGACCCCCGTGTTCGGATTCCACACCTGCACCCAGGTTCGTTTGACGGATTCATTGGTCACCCCGATGGCCACCAATTCGTCATTTGGCTCCGAATCCACATTACCGGTCAGAAACTGGTTCAGATCCGGGAGTGCGAATTCCGCAGCATTCAGAATCCGGAAGGAGAACTTCTCGGGTAGTTGACAATAAGTTCTGGGCGGCGTCTGGTTGGTCACTCCAATGCAGAGAATTTCCTCCGCGCCGTCCGCGTTCACATCCGCTGCCATGTAGTGATGCCATGCCGGATTGGTGTAATCGAAAGCCGAATCGGACATCAGGCGGATGCTTTTCAGCCGAGTGGCTGTTTTCAGGTCCCAGGTCTGGAGATAATATCTCCAGGACTGATTGGGTATCGTGGCCACTCCGACAACCAGCAATTCCTTTTTGCCGTCATTGTCCACATCGGCGGGAACGTACTCGTTCAATCCCGGATTCTGAAAGGCGGAGTCCTCAAGAACCCGGAAATCTGGACGCTTCTTTAAACAGAGCATGAATTCTCGAACGGAGATCCAGGTTTTCAAACTGGCTTCCTGCGCGATCTCTGCCACCACCAATTCGCGAGACCCGTTCCCGTCGAAATCCATTGCCAGGAATCGGTCCCACTGCGGATAGGCGTACACAGGATAAAGATACCCGTCAATCAATTTTCCGCCGCCGAGCCGCAGTCCGGTTAACGGATCGAACACCTGAGACCACACCTGGGGATTGGTATGACCGGTGAATCCGATTGCAATAAAATTGCCCGCATTGGCGACTATCGGACGCGGAGCACGGGAGATTCGGAAATTCGCCGCTGCCACGCTGGTGGCAAGTGCTCCGTTCTGCGCCAGGAAAACGGATTGGAAATCGCCAATCCGCGTCGCCGAGGGAACCCAGCTGAAAACACCCTGGTTGCCAAACGACAGGAAAGAACTCCCCGACGGACCGGAGAGCAGACTCAACGTGACCGGCGGCGATCCGGCATCCGTCGCGCTGATATTCAGATCGACTGAATTCTCCACCCGGCTTCCAATGGCTTTCGTGACGGTGACCGGTTGCCCGTTATAGGTCAGCGTGATCACGGGCTGTGAAGCGGCTGGCGTCGTTGTTGCCATTACCATGGCGGTCGGTGTCACCGTGGGTGTTCTCGTGGGCGTTTTGGTCGGCGTTCCCGTCGGAGTAGTGGTCGGTGTCGGTGTAGAGCCGTCATCAATGGTTTGGTTCTTATACCAGGCGATTTTGTCGTCGTTTTGTGAGGCGGACAGAACATCCACGTCGCCATCGCCATCCAGATCCGCCGCGTGCACCGAGGTGGCGTAGTCAGCGTAGAAGGAGATGACCTGTGGCGTGGCGAAGGTTCCCGCCCCGTCCGTATTCACAGACAAAGCGATTGTGTCGCTGGATAAAGCAGACAGAACATCCGTGTCCCCGTCGTTGTCCACATCCACGGCATACACCGACAAGGCTCCGGCGACGGTCGAGATGACCTGCTGTGTGCCGAAGGCCCCCGCCCCGTCCGTGTTCTTATACCATGCGACTTTGTGGTCACTGGCTGAAGCTGACAGAACGTCCATGTCCCCATCGCCGTCCACATCCGCCGCATGAACGGAGAAGGCTCCGTTGACAGCGGTAGAGATGATCTGCTGCGCGCCGAAGGTCCCCGCACCATCCGTATTTTTATACCAGGCAATTTTGAAATATGAAGCCGACAGAACATCCGAATCCCCGTCGCCGTCCACATCCACCGCATACACCGACTGAGCGGTTGCGTCGTCGATCGAGAGGACCTGCTGCGGGCCGAAGGTCCCCGCACCGTCCGTATTCTTATACCAGGCGATTTTGTGGTCATTATTTGAAGCGGACAGAACGTCCATATCCCCGTCGCCATCCAGGTCCGCCGCATACACCGACATAACTACCTGGGCGGCTGTCGAGATGACCTGCTGCGGACCGAAGGTCCCCGCCCCATCCATATTCTTATACCAGGCGATTTTGTTGTCCCCGTTTGAAGCGGATAGAACATCCAGGTCCCCGTCGCCGTCCAAGTCCGTCGCATACACCGAACAGGCTCCGTTTGCGAGAGTGGAGATGACCCGCTGCGGACCGAAGGTTCCCGCACCATCCGTATTTTTATACCAGGCGATTTTGTCGTCATTGTAGGAAGCGGACAGAACGTCCAAGTCACCATCGCCGTCCAGATCTGCCGCATACACCGACCGAGCTGAGTCGGCGGCGGTGGAGATGACCTGCTGCCAACCGAAGGGGACAGGTGTGGATGAGGGTGGAGTGGCTGTTGGAGTCGCCGTTGGACTCGCCGTCGGGGTAGGTGTCAGCGTGGGGCCGACATAGATGGTCTGGTTCTTATACCAGGCGATTTTGTCGTCACTGTAAGAAGCGGACAGAACGTCCAGGTCTCCGTCGCCGTCCAAGTCCGCCGCATACACCGACTCAGCACCATCGGCGGCGGTGGAAATGACGTGCTGCGGACCGAAATTTCCCGCCCCGTCCGCATTCACATAGCAGGCGATCTTGAAGTAGCAAGCGGACAGAACGTCCAGGTCCCCGTCTCCATCCATGTCGGCTGCGTAAACCGAGGTAGGGTCGTTCACGGCGGTGGAAATGACCTGCTGCGGACCAAAGGTTCCTGCACCGTCCGTATTCTTATACCAGGCGATTTTGTCGTCATTCATTGAAGTGGACAAAACGTCCATGTCCCCGTCGCCATCCAAGTCCGCCGCGTACACAGAGGTGGCGTAATCAGCGGCGGTGGAGATGACTTGCTGCGCGCCGAAGGTTCCCGCCCCGTCCGTATTCTTATACCAGGCGATTTTGTCGTCATACTCAGAAGCGGACAAAACGTCCAGATCCCCGTCACCGTCCAGGTCCGCCGCATACACCGAACAAGCATGATTGGCAGACGTGGAAATGACCTGCTGTTCGCCGAAGGTTCCTGCACCATCCGTATTCTTATACCAGGCGATTTTGAAGTCCTGGCGTGAAGCGGATAGAACATCCATGTCCCCATCGCCATCCAAGTCCGCCGCATACACCGACCTTACATCGTCCATGGCGGTGGAAATGACCTGCTGTTCACCGAAAGTCCCCGCCCCATCCGTATTCTTATACCAGGCGATTTTGTTGTCATGGCGTGAAGCGGACAGAACATCCAAGTCGCCGTCGCTGTCCAGGTCCGCCGCATACACCGACCAAACTGCGTCTCCGGCGGTAGAGATGACCTGCTGTTCGCCGAAAGTCCCCGCACCGTCCGTATTCTTATACCAGGCGATTTTGTCATCATCGTAAGAAGCGGATAGAACATCTACATCCCCATCGCCGTCGAGGTCCGCCGCATACACTGACCTTGCATCGTCGGCCAGGACCGAGATGACCTGCTGCGGACCGAAGGGGATGGGCGTTGGAGCAAGGGTTGGTGTGGGAGTGGGTGTAGCGTCCGGGGGTATGGTGATGTTCTTATACCAGGCGATTTTGTTGTCAATAATTGAAGCGCTCAGAACATCCAAGTCCCCGTCTCCGTCCACATCCGCCGCATACACCGAGTTAGCTCCGTCGGCGGCGGTGGAGATGACCTGCTGCGGACCGAAGGTTCCTGCACCGTCCGTATTCTTGTACCAGGCGATTTTATCTTCAGTGGAAGAAGCGGACAGAACATCCATATCCCCGTCACCGTCCAGGTCTGCCGCATACACTGAGTTGGCATAAAGGGCAGCGGTGGAGATGACCTGCTGTGGACCGAAGGTTCCCGCGCCGTCCGTATTCTTATACCAGGCGATCTTGTTGTCATACTGAGAAGCGGACAGAACGTCCATGTCTCCGTCGCCGTCTACATCCGCCGCATACACCGAAGAAGCATGATCGGCAAAGGTGGAAATGACCTGCTGCGCGCCGAAGGTTCCCGCCCCGTCCGTATTCTTGTACCAGGCGATTCTTGCGTCATTGCGTGAAGCGGACAGAACATCCAAGTCCCCGTCGCCATCCAGGTCCGCCGCATACACCGACCGAGCTGCATCGGCAGCCGCAGAGATGACCTGCTGCGGACCGAAGGTTCCCGCACCGTCTATATTCTTATACCAGGCGATTTTGTCGTCACGGAAAGAAGCGGATAGAACGTCCACGTCTCCGTCGCCGTCCAAATCCGCCGCATACACCGACTCAGCGGAGTCGGCGGCCGTAGAGATGACCTGCTGCGGACCAAAAGTTCCCGCACCGTCCAGATTCTTATACCAGGCAATTTTGTCGTCCACGCCTGAGGCGGACAGGACATCCACGTCTCCGTCGCCGTCCATGTCCGCCGCATACACCGACTGAGCTCCGTCAGCGGCGGTGGAGATGACCTGCTGCGGACCGAAGGTTCCCGCACCGTCCATGTTCTTATACCAGGCGATTTTGTCGTCATAGGAAGAAGCGGACAGAACATCCAGATCGCCGTCGCCATCCAAGTCCGCCGCATATACTGACCTTGGCTCGTCGGCCGCGGTAGAGATGACCTGTTGCGGGCCGAAGGCGACAGGCTCCGCCGCGTTGGCCTGTTGACAGCCCATGTAACAGACAAAGTTTGCGGCGGTAAGCGTGATGCACAGAATGGAGATGGAACCGGCAAGAAAACGCTTCATAACAAACCCCTCTCTGTAGATACCTGCTTCCGGAACGATACTCTGGACAGGATCCGTTTCGGGATTGATTGACGAATCTATATCTAAAATCTCTGGTCTTTCGAGTTATCGCTTCCTACGATCCGAATAATTGACTGGGAAGGGAGAGAATGCCAATAATGAAAACCAAAATAAATCGCCTTATGACGGACTCCTTCCGGAGGGAATCTTTGATCGCGAGGGAAAATCCAATCTTCAACTTTCAGCCCCACCCAAGTCTTGTGTCGAGGGTCAACAAGAACACCCACTTTATTAGTATAGGAGTGAGATCGACAATGTCAAGCGGAAAATTGGGAGACTTCTGAAGACCGATGCGGTGTTTCGGGCTTACTCCACCCACGAATGCAATAGAATATCTCAAGGCAGACACGCTCTTTGATGCTGGCATTTTCAGGGCTACTTGGATAGATAGGTGGGGGATCGGTCAGCCGATTCGTAGAGGAAACGGCTTTTCAGGGACGACGGTCTCGCCGGGTATTCAAGGGGATGGAGTCCCGAAATGCGGCTGTCATCAACCGCCGGTCCAGGAATTATACACAGGATGGGGGAAATTGGTGGAATCCAAAACCCGGAATGTCTTGAGACGAACCACAGGATTCAGATCCCACACCTGGACCCAGTGAGCATTGTTTGCACGCGCATATCCGACAGCGATCAACTCATCATCGCCGTCATTGTTGGCATCCATCGCGAAAAACTCGCTGATCGTGGGATCCAGATACTCCGGACTATCAAGAATGCGGAAGCTGGTGATCCGAGTCCCTGTGGAAATATCCCACATCTGAACCCATGTCTGGCCGGGCACGCCATTTGTAATACCGATTGCCAATAGCAGGTTCTTACCCGAACCGTCGCGATCTGCCAGGAC